>NZ_JAURWM010000322.1 GCF_030654915.1 Phenylobacterium sp.
TGTCGTACATGCTGTTCAAGAAGGGCCTGGGACGGTCGCAGTTCCTGGAGAGCGGGGCCTTCCTGCGCTCGCGGCCCGACCTCGACCGGCCTGACCTGCAGATCCACACGGTGCTGGCGGTGATGCAGAACCACGGCAACACGGTGGTGGAGAAGGACGGCTTCACATTCCACGTCTGCCAGCTTCGCCCCGAGAGCCGTGGCCGGGTGGGCCTGAGCTCGGCCGATCCGTTCGCCGATCCGGCGATCTTCGCCAACTATCTGGCGACCGACGAGGACCGGCGCGCCATGCGCGAGGGGGTTAGGATGATGCGCCATGTCGCCTCGCAGGCCGCGCTTGATCCCTATCGCAGCCAGGAACTGTTCCCCGGCAAGGACGTCGAGACCGACGAGCAGATCGACGCCTGGATCCGCAAGCACGCCGAGACGATCTATCACCCGGTCGGCACCTGCAAGATGGGCGCGGCCTCCGACGAAATGGCGGTGGTCGACGGCGAACTGAAGGTGCGTGGCATCGAGGGCCTGCGGGTTATCGACGCCTCGGTCATGCCGACCCTGGTGGGCGGCAACACCAATGCGCCGACCATCATGATCGCAGAGAAGGCCGCCGATATGCTGTTGGGCCGCGCTGCCTTGCCGGCTGAGGACGTGCCTGTATTTGAAGATGGCCAAAAGGCCGCCTAGAGCGTCACGGAAAACCAGGAGAGAGCGATGGAACTGCGCAGGCTTGGAAAGTCGGAGCTGAAGATCGCGCCCCTGGTGCTGGGCGGAAACGTGTTCGGATGGACGGCGGACGAGAAGACCTCGTTCGCCATCCTCGACGCCTTTGTCGATGGCGGCTTCAACGCCATCGACACCGCCGACGTCTATGCAGCCTGGACGCCGGCCGGGGCGGGGGCCTCGGAAACGGTGCTCGGCGCCTGGTTCAAGCAGTCGGGCAAGCGCGACAAGGTGGTGCTGGCCACCAAGCTCGGCATGGAGGTGGGCGAGGGCAAGAAGGGCCTGTCGGCCGCCTATATGGTTGAGGCCGTCGAGGCCTCGCTCACACGCCTGCAAACCGACCGCATCGACCTCTACCAATCACACCGCGACGACCCCGACACCCCGCTGGAGGAAACAGCCGAGGCGTTCGACCGGCTGGTCAAGGCCGGCAAGGTGCGGGTGATCGGCTCGTCGAACTTCAGCGCTGAGCGGCTGAAGGCGGCGCTGGAGGTCAGCGAGGCGGGTGGCTACGCCCGCTACAACAGCGAACAGCCACTCTACAATCTCTATGCCCGCGAGGGGTTCGAAGGCGCGCTGCAGCAGACCTGCATCGACAATGAGGTGGGGGTGATCCCGTTCTCGAGTCTCGCTTCGGGATTCCTGACCGGGAAGTACCGCACGGAGGCCGATCTCTCGAAAAGCCCGCGTGGCCGGGGCGTGAAGCGGATGATGGACGAACGGGGAATGCGGATCCTCGCCGCCCTCGATCAAGTGTCGGGGGCCAAGAGCGCGAGCCAGGCGCAGGTCGCCCTGGCCTGGGTGATGGCCCAGCCTGGCCTCACCGGGCCAATCGCCTCGGCGACTAGCCTTGAGCAACTCGACGAACTGATGGGCTCTGCGCGGATGAAGCTCGACGCCGAGGACTTGGCGTTGCTGGACAAGGCCTCGGCCCCCTAGGTTGAAAAAACGACCGTTCGTGCTATATCAGCGTCATGAAAAAAGGCGCCGCCACGCGTGAAGCCATCGTCGACCGGGCCCTGGACCAGGCTGTCGCGGTCGGGTTGGAAGGGCTGTCGCTGGGGCCGCTGGCCGAGAGCCTCGAGCTTTCGAAAAGCGGCCTGTTCGCGCACTTTAAGTCAAAAGAGGCGTTGCAACTCGCGGTCTTGAACGAGGCGATCGCCCGTTTCCAGGCTCGCGTCGTCGAGCCGAGCCTGGCCTTGCCGCGCGGTCGGCCGCGAATGGAAGCGATCATCGGTCGTTGGCTGGGCTGGATCGACGGTGAGACCGAGGCCGGCGGGTGCCTCTTCGCGGTCTCCAGCCAGGAATATGACGACCGGCCGGGCGCATTGCGTGATCGTCTGGTCGCCTCGCAAAACGATTGGCATGACACCCTGGCGCGGGTGGCTGGCGATATGCCGAAGGCCGGCAAGGCGCCGCCGGACTATTGCCGCCAGATGGTGTTTGAACTGGTGGGGGTCAGCCTAGCCTACCAACAGCACGTCAAGCTGTTCCGGTCTCCGAACGCTCGTGCGCGAGCCGAAGAGGCGGTGGCGCGGATCCTCGACGACGCCGAGGAGGCGCTCTAGGCGACCCGGCGGCCGTCGAGGGTGGCCAGTTTCAGGCGATGGGTTTCTTCGTTCGCGGGGCCAACGCCCTGAACGGAACGCACTGCGAGTTGGCGGATCGGCATGTCTCGCAGCTTGGTCACCAGCGACAGCGGCTGATAGAGGCCAAGGAACCGCTCGGGCGAACCCGGCGCGCCGGCGATCGGGGCGAACAGCACTTCCAGCATCAGGGACGCCCCATCGGTGCGGCCTTCCATTTCGACGACCATCGGCTCGGGTCGGCGACGGGCCGTTTCCAACGCGGTGTGCAGGTTGAAGCGGTCGCGCTCTCCGACCAGATCGAGCATGTTCTGGCCGCGCAGGTCGCGCTTGTGCAGGTCGGCGACCAAGCCACCCGCCAGGCGGATCGGATAGAACCCGGACGAGACGCGGCCGAGCATGAAGGTCTGGGTCATCAGGGTGGGGAAGTCGGCCGGATTGATCGCCGAGCGCACAGGCAGGCCGCCGAAGCCGCCTTGGCTGCGCCAGTAGTCGATCATTCTCTGAGTGTTCGAATGAACCATTTCGACACCTCCTGATGCGGCCGGGCGTGGCCGCCAGGGATGCGTAACAAGATCGGCGCCAGCGCCGCGCCGTATCAGATCGAGACGGCGCCGCTTGTTAGAACGCTCAGTGCGGCAAGCCCTGGAAGAACTGGAACCCGCAGGCCAGCGGGCGGGGCGGCGTGATGTGAAGACCGTCCGAGGTTTCGACAAAGGCGATGCCCGCGACATCGAGCGTAGCCCTGACCTTGGTCAAGGAGTTCACGCGCACGCGCACCGCGACTTGCGGGGTGCAAAGACCGAAGGCGGCCTTGAACTTGGCGTCGTCCCAATAGCGGAAGCCGGAGATGTCGAGATGGCATGCGGCCTGGCTAGACATAGGGCCGGGCTCAGCCGAGCCGAAGATCAGGCCAGCGATTTCCTCGGCGGAGTTAGGATGGTCGAACCAGTCGGCCAAGGTGTCATGGCAAGGATAGTGGTGTTGGATGATGGCTAGGCCGAGAGGGCTGATGCGCTCGCGGATATCGAACAGGGCGAAGGTCTCGGGCGGCAGGCCAAGGTCACTCTTCCAGCGGCGCTCAAGCCGATAGGCCGGGTGGGTGCGAAAGCCTGAGAGGCAACTCGCCGCGGCGCCGAGGTCATCGGTCAGGAACAGTCCAGCCCTTGGCCCGACGGGAGCGTCGGCCGGCGCCTGTGGGTTGTGCAGCAGGTCCAGCCAGCCCTTGCGCAGGAACACCCCGTGGCTGGTCCAACTGGCGTCCGGCGATTCTGGCGAGGTGTAATCGCCACGCGGAGACACGACGAAGCCCAGTGCGCGGAACGCCCGGGTGAGGGCCTCGAGATCCCCGGTGGGAAACGGTAGGTGGTCGAGCGGCAGCATGCGGATGACCCCTCCAGCAACCTTATCGTGCATCTTCGGCTAAGCGGGAGAATTCACAACCTTGGTCTTCGGCCCGCCCAGCCGGGGCGTGGCCACGGCCCTTGCTGGCGTGGTTTGGGATCAACGTAGAGTTTAGGTGCGTATCGGCTTCGTTGTGGCGGTGTTGATGGCCTGCGGCCACATATCATCCGCGAGGGATACTGTATGGCGCCGCTTGTATTAGAGTCTTGGGTTATCGAAAATTTTGGCGGGCTTGATCCGGGCCTCGTGAATGCTGTAGCTATGAAGACGCTGTAGCTTGAGAAGTTACGGGGTGTCGTATGTACATTCGTGTCATCGACGATTTTCGCGAGTTCGCCGCCGTGCGCGGCGACTGGGACGCTGTCTATGCGGCGGATCCCGAGGCGCAGTTCTTCCTCTCCTGGCAATGGCTTTCCGATTGGCTGACCTGCCATAAGACCGTTTGGTTCGTGCTGGCCGCCAAGCGCCACGAGAGCGACGCTGAGTACGCCGCCTTCTTGCCCATGCGGATGCGGACGAAGTTCGACGAGAAGCTGGGCTTCTTCAATCAACTCCATTTCGCCGGCGATGGCTTCTCGGACTACACGGGGATCCTGACGCAGCCCGAGTTCGAAGCCGAAGTCGTTCCGGCGTTCGCCGAGTATCTGAAGCGCAGGCTGAGCTGGGCTCGCTTCACCATGGACAATCTGCTGATGTCCGAGCAGAGGCGCCGGCTGTTCCTGGGGCCGTTCGATAAGGTCCGCTTCAACCAGACCGACATCGACTATTTCGACAAGCGCCACGGCGTGGACAATAGCCTGTGTCTCTCCATCGATCTGCCGGGCGATTGGGATAGCTACCTGGAGACCTTGAGCGCCAATAATCGGCAGAAAATTCGCCGACTGCTTCGCAAGGTCGAAGCCTCCGACGACTACCGCATCACCCTGGCCACGCCTGAGACCTTCGAGCGGGACCTGCGAATGTTGCTCCATTTTTGGCGGATCAAGTGGGAGCCCCGCAAAGGTGAGCGCACGGAATCGATCCTCGGGCGCAATTTCGTGATGCTGATGCGTTGCGCGCGGAACGGGACGCTGATGCTTCCTGTGTTCTGGCACGCAGACCGGCCCGTCGCGGCGCTGGCGATCCTGGTGGATCCCGCCAAGAAGGCGCTGCTGTTCTTTATTACCGGCCGAGACGAGACCTACGGCGAGATGCCGGCCGGCTACCTGCTGCAAGCCTTCACCATCCGGCATGCAATCACGCACGGTTTCACCACCTACGACTTCCTGAAGGGCGATGAGCCTTACAAATACCTGTTCGCGCCCAATGCGCGCCGGTTGAGGGCGCTCAGCGTGGCGACCAAGACTGGGCGTAACCTGGGCGGCGAACTCGATCCGCGGGGCCTGCCGGTCATGCTCGAGTCGGCGTTGGATCTGGAGCGCGAGGGCGAGGTGGCGCGCGCCGAGCGCAGCTATCGCCAAATCCTGGAACTCGCGCCCGACAATGGGCTGGCGCTCTACAGGTTCGGCCGTTTCCTGGCCAAGCGGGGCGATCATGCCGAGGCGAAGACGTGGTTCACCCGGTCGGTCGAGGTCGCCCCACGAGGCGAGAACGCCTGGCTCTGGCTGGCGCGATCTCTGCAGGCGCTTGGGGAGATAGGTCCGGCGCGTGAAGCGTGTCGCGAGGTTCTGAAGCTGCAGCCGGGCAACGAGGCGGCGACCAAGCTGATCCTGGAACTCAACGCCCCGCCAAGGCCGGCCCCGGCTGCGCTGGGGGCTTGGCCGGTCAAGCATCCGCCAAGGGAGGCGATGATCGATCCGAGCCATGTGCTCCAGCAATTGGCCGCCCGCCAGGCGTCGCCGTCTCTCGGGTCGAAGACCAAGCCCTGAGGCGTCGGTGGATGTGACGGGCGCGCCCCGTCACAGTCACATTTTCACGCCCTCACAACTGCCTGCGTGAGGGCGACTGCGACGGGGTCGCTAACACGGGCGATCACCCCCAACTGCCGGTCCAGTCCCGCGACAAAGCCGCGGATTCGCTGGGCGGATAGAGCCATCGGGGCCCAAGCGCGGCCAGACGACGGTTTGTCGCGCGTCGCGGGGTGCGACACTATTTTTTGCTGGCGGGGCGAACCTCGAGCTTCCACATGTTCTCGTCCTTCAGCACGGCCTGGGCGGCGCGCTGGACATCGGCGGCGGTGACCCGTTCGGTGCCCGAAATGATGGCGCGGGTGGCTTCGAGACGGCGCGGATCGGCTTGAGCGCCGGCCAGTTCCGACAGCCAATAGCTGTTGGTTTCCCGGGCCTTCTCGATCTGGTCGACGCGCGGCTTCTTGGCGCGCGCCAGTTCATCGGCGCTGATCTCCTTGGTGCGGAGGTCGGCGGCGATCTTCTTCACGTCGTCGAAGAAGGCTGGCAATTTCTCCGGCGGGATTTCGACGCTGGCCGAGACGTAGCCCCAGTTGGGCCAGACGAAGCTGTGATTGTAGGCGACGTTGGGCGAGTAGGTCGCGCCCTGGCTTTCGCGCAGTTCCTCGATGAGGCGCAGTTCCAGCACCTCGCCCATGACGGCGGTGTCTCTGGCGCGCTGCGGATTGGAGAAGAAGTCGGTGGTCCGCCAGGCGAGATAGCCGATCGACTGGTCGCCGCGACCTTTGTGGGTGAGGACCACTGGCTTGTCGGCGCCCGCGGGGAAGTTGATGTCGCGCTGGCCGGTGGTGGCCGGCTGCGCAGGTCGAGCCGGGAGCGCGCCAAAGGTGCGGGCCACCGCCTGGGTCGCCTTTTCCACCGTGGTGTCGCCGACAATGACGATCTCGATAGGACCTGAGGTCAGGGCGGGTGCGACGATGGACTTGAAGTCATCCAGCTTCGCGTCGGCGATCTGGTCACGGCTGGGGAAGACCCAGCGCTGATCGTTCGGATGGAGGAGGGAGGCCAGATCGCGCGAGACCACGCCGGAATCAGTCGCCTCATATTGGTCGTGAATGGTCTTGCCGGCGCCCTGCAGGCGCTTGAACGGCTCGGGCCGCCAGCCGGGCTCGGCGACATAGGCGGTCAGGACCTGCATCTGGACGTCGAGATCTTCGGGCCGGGTGGAGCCGGAGAACACGAAGGCGTCGTCGGTGATGCCGAACTGCGCGCCATAGACCTTGCTGGCCAGCACGCGCTCCATGTCCTCGGCGTTGATCTGCTTGAGGCCGCCCTCGATGTAGGCGCCCGAGGCCCAGCTCAGGCTCTGCTCGGTCTTGGGCAGGTCCAGCCGGCCGCCGCCGACGTTCACACGCACCAGAACCTCGTCATCCTTGAACCGGGTTGGCTTCACCGTGAGGCGCACGCCGTTTTCGAAGCGGATGAAGGTGGTGTCGAGATCGACAGCGTCCTTGGTTTCGACGACATTTCCGGGCGTCCCGAAGCTCCCGTAGGGCCAGGCCACCTCCACAGAGGCGGTCGGTTCGGACACCGCGACCTTGCGCGAGGCTTCCAGCGCCGACAGCAGCGTGGTCTCGCCGCCATCGATCGCGACCGGCGAGGCCATGAAGAGTAAGGGACCATCGCCTTTGAAAGCGGCTTTCAGCGCCGCCGAAACCTGTTCGGCCTTCAGGTCCTTCACCGTCGCTTCGAAGAGGGCGAGATCCTGGCTCGGATTGGTCACCACCTCGTGCTCACCGAGCGATCCGATGATCTCGCCGGCCAATTGGCTTGGCGTGCGGGTGGCGGCGCCGGCGGCCCGCGCCTTGAGCGTGGCGCGGTACTCGGCGATCTCGCGGTCGAGTTCGTCCTGACGGACGCCAAACTGGACGGCGCGGCGTTGTTCCTGCTCGGCGGCGGAGAGGGCTTCCCGCCAGCGGCCAGGTTCGGCGTTGACGATGACCATGGTCATCTCGGCGGCGTCGTACTCATTGCTCTCGAAGACGCCGGCGCCCAGGAAGGGGGGCTGGGCGCCGCGGGCCAGGGTCTGGAGGCGGCGGTTCATCACCGAGAAGCCGAGCTGCTCGATCAAGTCCTTCTTGCGCTTGGCGGCCGTGTCGGGCGCGGTGTCGGGATTGCGCAGCCATGCGAACTGCATCGACAGCGGCGCGCCCGGCTCAATGACGAGCTTGGCTTCGGTCTTGCGTGGTTGGACCGGTCCAAGGTCGGGATCGGCGCCGGCCGGGCCGACCGGCGTCCAGTCGGAGAACTTGGCCTTGATCTTGGCTTCCATCGCGTTGAGGTCGAAGTCGCCTGTGACAACCAGGACCGCGCGCTCGGGACGGTAATATTGGGTGTAGTAGTCGGCGAGTTGCTTGGCCGGGGCGGTCTGCAGCACCTCGACCTTCCCGATCGGGTAGCGGGTCGGAGGACGCTGGCCCTTCAGGAAGAACTCCAGGCGCTGTTTGTAGATGCGATACGAGGGAGTGTCGCGGGCCCGGTCCTCCGACAGCACCACGCCGCGCTCGCGATCAACGGCGCCTTGGTCGAGGGTCAGGTTGCCGGCGGTTTCACGCATCAGCATCAGGGCCGCATCGACCGTCTCGTCATTGGTGCGGGGCAGGTCGAGCTTGTAGATCGTCTCGTCGAAATTGGTCGAGGCGTTGGTGTCGGCCCCGAAGGCCAGGCCCAGGCGCTCGAGGATCTTGATCATCTCGCCTTCCGGCACGGCCTTGGAACCGTTGAAGGCCATGTGCTCAAGGAAGTGGGCGAGGCCCTGCTGGGCGTCTGTCTCCATCAGCGAGCCGGCGTCGAAGCGCAGGCGGACCGCGGCTTGGCCGGGCGGGACCTGCTGCTTGCGGATCGCATAGCGCATGCCGTTGGGCAGGGCGCCGAAGCGGATGTCCGGATCGGCCGCCACATCCGAGCGCGCCTGGGCCCACTCGCCAACCTTCAGCTGGACCGGAGCGGTTGCCGGAGCCTCCTTCGCCGATCCGAACTTCGGCAGAGGGAAGCTCGATGCGCCCGTTGGAAGGGCCAGGGCGATGACGAGCGCGGAGGCTGCGCCGAACAGACGTGTCATTGAGCGTTACGATATCCGCGATCTTAGTGAGCCCGGCACCATGCGCTGGCCAGCGTGGCCTTCGCAAGGCGCGATAGGGGCGGGGATTGTGGCTCTCTTGAGCAAGCCGCCAGGCCGCGGCCATGACCTGTTGCGGACCGCGGGTGGAAAAGACTAGGTCGGGCGCACGCCAAGGGGGCGGTGAGCCCGAACTTGTGTGTATCTAGTGATGAGGACCTTGCAGCCTCGCCGAGCCTCGGCCAGGCGAGCGAAGCTGGGGTCTCTATATGTGCGTCCGCGGAGAGCCGGTTTTGAACGAAGAGCGCCAGCCTATCTTCAATGCGCCGTGGCCCTCGGTCACAGCCACCCTGGTCATCATCGTCGGCTACTTCTTCCAGACGCTTTTTCCGCAGGACTGGGTGTTTCGGAACTTCGCCTTTTCCTCGGCCGCGCTTGAGGCCGGCCGCTGGACCACCCTGTTCACCGCCATATTCCTGCATGGCAGCTGGGCCCACGCCATGATGAACGCGGGCGGGGCGCTGGCCTTCGGCACGCCGGTGGCGCGTTACTTCGGGGCCAGCGTCAAGGGCGCGCTGATCTTCCTGATCTTCTATCTGGCGTGCGGCGGGCTCGCGAGCCTGGGCTATGGGCTCGCCAATCCGGGGGGAACCGCGTTCATGGTCGGCGCCTCGGGCGCGGTCGCCGGCTTGGTCGGCGCCGCGGCGCGGCTGATGGCCGGGGAGGGCGTTCCCGGCAAATATATGAGCCCGATCGTCGTCAGCATGAGCATCGGCTGGATCGCGGTGAACCTGCTGCTCGCGCTCGCGGGCTTCGCGCCGGGCCTTGGCAATGCGGGTGTCGCCTGGGAAGCGCACATTTTCGGCTACGTGGCGGGCCTGGTCTTGATCGGGCCGTTTGGCTGGGCGATCCGCGCACGGGTCGCCTGACACCTTTGTGAGAACGTTGATTTCCAAGGCATACTGAGCGACGCTGTCTTCCCGGGAATAGGGAGTACGCGCTTATGTTGGTGTCTCAGATCCTTAAGACCAAGGGCGACCTGGTGTTCACGGCCTCGCCCGCCGAGACGGTGGGCGCGATCTGCGCCTTGCTCTACTCCCGCAAGGTGGGCGCGATGGTCGTGATGGACGGCGACCGCGTGGTCGGGATGGTGTCCGAGCGCGACATGGTTCGTGTGTTCGCCGAGGAAGGCGCCGCGGCCCTGACCAAGCCGGTCTCATCTTGCATGACCCACGACGTGGTCTTCGCCGAGCCGACCGAGACGATCGATTCCCTGCTGGGTCGCATGACCGATCGCCGGATCCGGCATCTTCCGGTCTGCCAGAACGAACGCCTGATCGGCATCGTGTCGATCGGCGACCTGGTGAAGTGGAAGATCGACGAGGTCGAAACCGAGGCCCACGGCCTGAAAGCCTATATCGCCGCCGGTTAGGAGAAGACTTCCGCTCCCTTGCCCGTGGCGGCCTCGGCGAGGCTATAGCCCTCAAGTACTTCTGACGTCGCATCGCGGGCGCGCAGCAGGGCCTCGCGCAATGAACAGGTCGCCAGATCCGGGCAGTCGTCGCATTTCCGGAAGGAGAGGCGGCTGACGCAGGGGGCGAGTGCGAGCGGCCCATCTATAATGCGGATCACCTCGGCGAAGCTGATCTGCGCGGGATCGCGGGCGAGAGTATAGCCGCCGAACTTGCCGCGGCGGCTGACCACGACCTTGTTGCGGGCCAGCTCCAGCAGAATGGCTTCGAGAAACTTGCGCGGTGCGTCGGCGCGACTCGCCAATTCACCAGACGTGACCTGGGCGCCCTGCGCCCTGGCGAGTTCGACAAGAGCGCGTAGCGCGTAGCGAGCCTTTTGCGACAACATTCTCTTGGGAGCCTCCTAAGCCTGTCCCTTTAAGGATGGCGCAGGCTTTTCCACAAGCCAGGAGGCTCTTTTGTCGTGATCTCGTCATCTGGGCTTGCGGACTCAAAAGCCTCCGGTTAGAAGCCGCCCTCGCTCGGAAACGGGCCGGACGGAGACAGGGTTGGCGGCGGACAAGCTGTTGATTTTGTTTCGGAAAGGTTTGTGACGGGGTGTGTTGATCGGGCTGTTTTGGTGAGCCTTGGGGCGGTGTCCCTAGCGCAGACCTGGGATGGTTGTTTGGATGGGTTCGGAGGTTTCCGGATTGGTTCGAAAAGCCTCACGGCGCGGTTGACATGAAGGGGGTCGGCGACTAGATACGCCGCTCCTTCGGGGCCGCCTCCGGCGGTTGAGGACTTGGGAAACTTCTTCAAAAGTTTCTTGCTTTTCTCAACTCAGCTGGATAGGTTCCGGACCTTCAACTGACTCGCTACGGACTTTTGAGGGAAGCCCCTCGGCGGCCCAGAGAGAGTTTTGCGCTAAATTCCAGGGTGACTTGGGCGGCGCGAAAAGATCCGAAAGGATCGGTTGACACGAAAGAGACGGCCAACTAGATAGCCGCCTCCGCCGACCACCGGCGCTAAACAGTGGGGTTGGCGAGAGCCGATCGGGATCTTTGACATCGTTGAATTGGAAAGAGAAACGCAGGCGGCGGCGCTCTCGCGGATAGTCTTAACCAGACTGTCTCGACGCTGACCAAATCTGCGGTCTCTTGAAGACAATACCATGTACCGGACGATCTTCGGATCGCGAGGTAAATGGGAACTCGTCAAGAACTATGTAGAACAATGCCAGTTGGTTCCTTCCCGGAACTAGCAACATTGTTGTCAGAGTCATCTCAACCTGAGAGTTTGATCCTGGCTCAGAGCGAACGCTGGCGGCAGGCCTAATACATGCAAGTCGAGCGGTCCCTTCGGGGGCAGCGGCGGACGGGTGAGTAACGCGTGGGAACGTGCCCTTTGGTACGGAACAACTGAGGGAAACTTCAGCTAATACCGTATGTGCCCTTCGGGGGAAAGATTTATCGCCATTGGAGCGGCCCGCGTTGGATTAGGTAGTTGG
>NZ_JAURWM010000042.1 GCF_030654915.1 Phenylobacterium sp.
ATCTTCATGTCAAAGACGAACCCTTGAAGATCAAGATAATCGGCGTCGAGCCGGGCCTTTTCCTCGATCGGCAGATCGTCGCGTCCGTTGACCTGGGCCCAGCCGGTGACACCAGGTCGCAGCGCCTCGACCCCAGCCGCGGTCCGCAGCGCCACCAGGTCGTCTTGGTTGAACAGCGCCGGGCGCGGCCCCACCAGGCTCATATCGCCGATCAGCACGCTCCAAAGCTGCGGCAGTTCATCAAGGCTGGCACGGCGCAGGAAACGGCCCAGCGGCGTGATCCAGGCCTGCGGATCGGCCAGCAGGTGGGTGGCCACGTCCGGGGCGTCGGTCCGCATGGTTCGGAATTTCGGCATCAAGAAGATGCGGTTGAACCGCCCAACCCGCCGCGACCAATGGATGGCCGGACCGGGGCTATCCAGTCGGACGGCCAAGGCGATCACCGCCAGCACTGGCGAGAGGACGAGAAGTCCCCCCAGAGCCGCCACGATGTCGAACGCCCGCTTGATCACGCTGCCTCGTCCCCGCCGCAAGCCGGCGGCCAAGGCATAGACCGGTCAGGCCATCTGCGCCAAGCCTAGGCGGTCCAGACGCGGGCCAGCCCCTGGTCGCCGAGACGGCTAACCGTCCACTCGCAGATCGCCGTCAGCGGCTCAATGAATCCCGCCGGCGCATTCGCCACGACCAGGGCGCAGCCATTCATCTTCATGGGGTCGGACAAGGGCCGCATCCGCGCCTCAGCCACCAGCAGCGGCCCGGCATATGCGTCCTCGGCGTCCCGCACGAAGGCGTCGAAGGTCTCGAGATCCTTAAGCGGCAGCCAGACCAGCACCACCGCCTTGGGGTTCCGGGCGGTCACATCGCTGATGGTGGTCACGATCCGGCGATAGTCGTCGGACTTCTCGAACGGCGGGTCGATGAGGATGAGCACAGAGCCGGAAACCCGCGTCCTCGACGCCGCCTCGTTGAACCCGTCGGCGCAGACGGTCTTGACGCCAGCCTTGCCCTTGAGCGCCGCCTTCAGGGCGTCGTGTTCCTCTGGCCGCAGTTCGCAGCCCAGATAGCTGTCCCCCGCTCGCAGCGCGCCGGCGACCAGCAGCGGCGAGCCCGGATAGTATCGCGTCGCGCCGCCGTCGTTCAGGTCGGACACCGCCGCGCGGAGTGGTTGGAAGGCGCCTGGCAGGTCGTCAGCCTTCATCAACTGGCCGATCCCGGCTTCGCCCTCTCCTGAACGCTGTGCCTCGTCACCGCTCAGATCGTAGAGCCCGCGCCCCGCATGGGTGTCGATCACGTTGAGCGGCCCCGGCTGGGCCTGCATCGTCGCAAGCAGGTCCAGCAGCGCCGCGTGCTTCACCAAGTCGGCGAAATTTCCAGCATGAAAAGCGTGACGGTAGTTCAAACCAAAGTCCCCTGTCCGACGCAGGAACCGCGCCGATCCGGCCCCGTTTGAGGTCGGACGAGAAGGCGCTCTCTGCCACGTCTCGCCAGGTTTCCAAAGGCGCTCCATGCCCCGCGATGTCGGCGATGTGCAATTGATCGAGACGAACCGCCTCGCCAGGGGCCTGGTCTATGTCAACGATCATGACCCGGGACTGAGCCGCGTCGGCGCGTCGGCCGGCTTTGGCTATCGCGACGCCGATGGCCGCCCCGTTAGCGACGAGGCGACGCTCTCACGCATTCGCGCCCTGGTCATCCCGCCAGCCTGGAGCGCCGTTTGGATCTGCCCGACCCCGCGCGGGCACATCCAGGCGACCGGCCGCGACGCGCGAGGCCGCAAGCAGTACCGCTACCATGAAGACTGGCGGCAAGCCCGCGGCGGGGTGAAGTTCAACCGCCTGATCGCCTTCGGCCGCGCCCTGCCTCGTCTGCGCGCCAGGGTGGAGGCCGATCTCTCCAAGCGAGGCTTGCCCCGCGAGAAGGTGTTGGCCGCGGTGGTTCGCCTGATGGAATTGACGCTGATCCGCGTGGGCAACGAGGAATATGCCAAGACCAACAAGAGTTTTGGCCTGACCACGCTTCGTGATCGCCACGCCAAGATCACCACCGGCGGCGCGGTCTTCGAGTTTCGCGGCAAGAGCGGCAAGCTCCACAGCACCAGGTTTCAAGACCGCCGCCTCGCCCGGATCGTGAAGTCCTGCCAAGATATTCCAGGCCAGCGCCTGTTCCAATATCTCGACGAAGATGGCGAGCGGCGCTCCATCGAATCCACGGACGTCAACGCCTACATTCGCGAGGCGATGGGCGAGGACTTTTCCGCCAAGGACTTCCGAACCTGGGCCGGCACGCTCTCGGCCGCGCAGGGTCTGATCGAGCAGCCGCCGTCGAACAGCGCCAGCGAAGCCAAGCGGCAGGTCGCGGTCACGGTGAAGGCCGTCGCCGCCCTGCTCGGCAACACCGCGGCCGTCTGCCGAGGCTCCTACATCCACCCGTTGATCCTGGAAGCCCATGAGCGCGGCGCACTGCCGCTCAAGCGAGCCCGCTCCGCGCGGGGCTTCGAACTCTCGGTGCTGAAATTTCTTGAGACAGCCCAAGAGTCCGCGACGTAAGGCTTCGAAAACACGGTACGGCGCTCTAGTCAGACGTCCGAAATCGGCGTTAGGCTCCCCCAAAAGATCATAGGGAGGGCGGAATGCTCGGGAATAAACTGCGCTTCGGCGCCTTCATCGCGCCATTCCATCCGCTCGACGAAAACCCTACCCTGGCGATCCAGCGTGACCTGGAGCTCGTCCAGTTGATGGATCAGCTCGGCTATGAAGAGGCCTGGATCGGCGAGCACCATTCGGCCGCCTACGAGCTGATCGCCTCGCCCGAGGTGTTCATCGCCGCGGCCGCCGAACGCACCAAGCACATCCGCCTGGGCACCGGCGTCTCGTCCCTGCCCTATCACCACCCGATGATGCTTGCCGACCGCATCAACCAGCTCGACCACATGACCCGCGGACGGGTGATGTTCGGCGCGGGTCCCGGCGCGCTCTCCTCCGACGCCTTCATGATGGGCATTCCGGGGGCCAAGCAGCGCGACCGCATGGACGAGGCGCTCGACGTGCTTGTGCGGCTGCTTCGCGGCGAGGAGGTCAGTCACGACAGCGACTGGTTCCAGTTGGTCAACGCCCGCCTGCAGATGACGCCCTATTCCCGGCCATCGGTGGAGATCGCCGTGGCCAGCCAGGTCTCGCCGACCGGCGCGCGCGCGGCGGGCAAGCACGGGATCGGCCTGCTCTCGCTGGGCGCCACCACCAGCGCGGGCTTTAACTCGCTGGCCGCCAATTGGGGCATAGCCGAGGACATCGCCAAGGAAAGCGGCAAGACGATGGACCGCAACGCCTGGCGGCTGGTCGGGCAGATGCACATCGCTGAAACCAAGGACAAAGCGATCGAGCAGATCCGCTTCGGCCTCGAGAAATGGATCTATTACTTCCGTGAGATCGCCAACCTGCCGATGGTGCCCGACGACTTCGCCGGGGATCCGGTCGAAGCCTATCTGTCGCTCGGCCAGGCGGTGGTCGGCACGCCCGACGAGGCCATTGAGCGGATCGAGCAGCTGATCGAGGAAAGCGGCGGCTTTGGCTGCTACCTGATGATGGCCCACAACTGGGCCAACTGGGAGAACACCAAGCGTTCCTACGAAATGATCGCCCGCTACGTGGTCCCGCACTTCCAACAGCTCAATGTGAACCGACAAGCGTCCATGGAGTGGGTGCGCCAGAACAAGACCGAGTTCACGGCCCAGACCCGCGCGGCCGTCGGCGCCCGCATCGTCTCGCACATGATCGAGAAAGGGACCGAGCAGATCCGGCCGGAGATCGTCGCCTTGATACAAGGCGCGGCCCCGAAAGGATCGGCGGAGTAACGGTCAGGGCGCGGTCGCGCACTGCGGCCGCGCGCGTATGTTCTCGCACCCGCTTGAGGAGCGCCGATGGACGTCCAGGCATACTTCGACAGGATCGGCTTCACCGGGACGGCCCGGGTCGACCTAGAGACTTTGACCGTTCTGCATCGCCTGCACCTGCTGGCGATCCCCTACGAGAACTTCGACGTCCTGCTCGGCCGGCCCGTCAGCCTGGCGCCGGAAGCGGCCTTCGAGAAGCTCGTGACTCGGCGACGCGGCGGCTGGTGCTACGAGATGAACGGCCTGCTGGGCGGGGTGCTGGAGGAGATCGGCTTTTCGGTCACGCGAATGGCCGGCGCGGTGATGCGCGCCGAACGCGGCGACGTCTCACTCGGCAACCACCTGGTGCTCAGGGTCGACCTGGACCGACCCTACATCGCCGACGTCGGGTTCGGCGACGGCATACTGGAGCCGGCGCCCCTGGCGTTTGGACCCTATCAGAGCGCCGGCTACGACTTTCGGGTCGAGGACCTGGGCGACACCTGGTTGCGCTTTCACAACCACGACCAGGGTGGCGCCCCCTATTTCGACTTCCGCCTGGAACCCGCCGCGTTCGACCAGTTGAACGCAACCTGCCAGTGGCTCGCCACCTCGCCGGACTCGATCTTCACTCAGACGGCGCTAGCCTTTCGGCACACGCCTGACGGGATCGTCGGCCTGCTTGGCCGCACGATACGGCGCATCCGGCCTGGCCAGAAGACGACCGAACTCATTGAGTCGGAAGAAGCATTCGTCGCGGTCCTACAGCGGCAGTTCGATCTCGACATCCCCGAGGCGGCGGCGCTCTGGCCTCCGATCTGCGCCAAACATGCCGAGCTTTTTCCTGAGGTCTCCAGCGCCTGAGCACAGGCTAGGCCACGCTCCGGCCGTCATAAAACCGTGCCTGGACTCGGCAGGCAAGGCGCCCCAGATCCCAACTCACGGGGGATCTGGAGAGACGAGATGACCTATCTGTCCCTGCCGCCCTCCGTCACCGTGAGCCCGACCATTGTAGGGGTCAGCGTCCTCACCGATGACGGGATCACCGTCCAGGTCAGCCTGCCCCGACCGCGAGGCCTGAACGAACTCCCCGCGGACGAGGTGGCCGACCGCGCCATGCGCCTAGCCTGGGAGGCGCTGCAAAGCGCCGCGAGAAGCCTCGACCCCACCTAAGAATTCGAATCGCCTGGGGTTTTGAGAGAACAGCGCAATTCACAGACACGTGATCCGAACCATTGCGCGGCCGTCTCGGTACTGACTTGCGGAGGGATCGTCCTCCTTTCGCAACGAGATACCCGGAGGGTGCTCCATGACTTTGAAGCTTATGGTCTCTGCGTCGGCGCTCATCTTTGCGGCCGCGCTCGCCAACACCGCCGCGGCCCGCGGCATTGATATCGACGACAACAATTTCGCCGCGGCCGGCGTCGGAAACGACGGTACCTCCACCGCCACGAACGACTCCAACAACACCTCGACGAAGACGTCGACCGATACCGATACGACGACCAAGTCGTGGGCGGATAGTTCGACCACCACCAAGACGGACACCGACACCACGACCAAGACGGACGACTCGTACAATACGAGCACCAAGACCGACACCACGACGAAGACCTACACGGACAACTCGGTCGATACAGACACGACGACCAAGGCCGACGACTCCTATAACACCACGACGAAGACAGACGACTCGTACAACACGAGCACTAAGAATTCGGGCAACACCAAGACCGTTGACTCGAATAACACTGACAACTCAGTGAATACGAAGAACGAAGACTCCTACAACACGACCAACAAGACCTTCACTGAGAACAAAACCTGGAACGATAACTCGGTCCACACCTCGACCTCGACCCTGTCCAAGCAGGACCTCGACGCGAGCGTCACCGGCACCAAGGTCGATTTTGACGGTGAAAATCCAACCACCCTCACGACCGGCGCGATCGGCCATAGCGGCGGAGCATTCGCCAGCTATGCAGGTATTCAGACGTCCAGCGCCAACACCGGCATCGGATCTCTGAACCAAGCGGCGACCTCTCTTGCCGCAAACGCCAGCATCTCCTTCGGCGCCGCCCCATAGCGCCACGAGATGTGAGTTCTGGCCCGGCGAACCCCCATTGGCCGGGCCAGGCTCGTTTCATTCAGCGGTTCCTCCGCGGAGAACTGAGATGCGCAATCTTCCAGCGATCATGGCGCTGATCATCGTCGGCAGCGCTGGCGCGCCCGCCCTCGCTCAGACGGCGCCGGCCGAAAGCGAGATGGTTGCTCCGCCACCAGCGGCCGAAGTCCTGTCCACCGAGGCGCTCGAAAACGAGAGTGCTCAGGGTGTCGACACCACCGTGCTCTCCGAACAGCAGCTCAACGCGACCACCAGCGGCAACTCGGTCATCGCCACCACCATGCACACTGGCGACGTGGCGTTCTCGAGCAGCGCCCTCAGCGGCTTCGCCGGCGTCGGCAACTTCGTGATCAACACCGGCAACAACAGCAACCTTCAGGGGACGATCAACGTCAGCATCGTCACCACCGCGCCGCCGCTATGAAGCGCGCGCTCGGCATCCTCGCCGGGCCGCTCGCCGCCGCCCTGGCGCTCCTCTCGAACGCGCCGGCGAGCGCCCAGGTCGCGATCGTCGAGGGCGGGGCCAACTACAGCCTCAATGTCATCTCGATGCGCGACATCCCGTTCCGGACAATCGTGCGCCAGCAATACGATTATAGCTGCGGGTCAGCCGCCCTCGCCACCCTGCTCTCCTACCACTACGGCCTTCGCGTCAACGAGGGACAGATCTTCAAATCCATGTACGAGCGTGGCGATCAGGCCAAGATCCGCGAGGTCGGCTTCTCACTGCTCGACATGAAGCGCTACCTTGAATCCCACGGCCTCGCCGCCGACGGCTACCGCGCCACTTTCGACCAACTGGCCGCCGCGAAGGCCCCCGCCCTGCTCGTTGTGAGAACCGGCACCTACCGGCACTTCGTGGTGCTGAAGGGGGTCCGCGACGACAAGGTGCTGATCGGCGATCCTGCCCTCGGCCTGAAGATCTACGACCGCGAAGAATTCATGCAGATGTGGAACGGCATCGCCTTCGCCATCCACGACAGCGCCACCCGCGATCCCAGCTACAACCGCGAGGAGGAATGGCGGCCCTGGGCGATCGCGCCGTTGGGAATGCCGCTGAACGACAGGTCGCTTTCGTCCTTCACCCGCGGACTGCCGCCGATCTATCAGATCACCGACATCACATCGCTCGATCCGATCTTCCGATGAAACGCGTCCTCACCCTCACCGTCGCCATGGCTCTTTGCACCGCGTGGCCGGCCGCCCAGGCCCAGGCCATCGAGGATTTCGCAGATGCGGATGTCTTGTCGCTGGAGCAACTGGACGAGGTCCGGGGCGGCCTTCAACTGCCCAGCGGCGCCGAGTTCGGGTTCGGGGCCGTGATGAGCACCTTCGTTGACGGCAGTCTCGCCCTGCAGACACGGCTGACCTGGACCGCTCTTGGCCCGATGGAAACCGTGGAGGTCGGCATGTTGACGCCCAATCTGGCGGCGACGGCGGCGGCTGGCGGCATCAACCTCCAGGATGGGCCGACCGTCCAGGGCCTGGTGATCAGCGGCGACGGGGGGATCACCGCGGTGGTCCACGGCGTCTCAGGGCAACATCTCACCAACCTGGTGATCAACAACGCCAACAATCGCGAAATCCGCCAGTCGACGGACATCACCCTGGACATCCCCGGCTTCGCGCAGATGCAGCAAGACATCGTCGCACAGAACGTCGACCTACGGCTTCAAACCGCCTTGGGCCTCGCCCTGCGCGACGCCGCCACACGCTAGAACCGGTACGGCAGCCGGAAGACCACCCGCATGTCCGGAGCATCGCTGGTCACCCCGAACTCGAAGCTGTTAGTCAGGGTCAGTCGCTCGGTCAGACGGTACGACAAACCCATTTGCAGCGCCCCGACCTGCAGCGTGTTGGACTTCTGAATGGTCTCGCCATATTGCGACTCCGTGGCGAAGATGAAGTTGTGGCTGTAGCCGAACGAGACCGAGAACCGCGGATTGAGCGCCAGCCCAAAGCCGATGTTCGCGCCGATGGAATCCCCAGGATCGACCCGGCCGACCATGACCTCGCCGATCACCTTATTGATGTCCCGGGGTATGTGATAGAGATAGCTAATTCCGCCAAATATAACTGCTGGATCAGTGGGATAGAGCATTGTCACGCCGACTTCCGTGGCCCAGAACCCTGACCCTGTCGCTAGGCTGGTGGCGACGCCAAACTCATCGTAGTTGACATCGTAAGGGCTCTTGCCGGTCGGCGGCTTGACCCTGGCGTTGGCGACGAAGATCGGCTTGCCGGGCAGCCCCCGGCTGATCTGGTAGCGGGCCGAGAACTCGATATCGCCGAGATCCTGAGCCTCCAGCGTGGTCGTTCGCGTGATGCTCTCGTCGCGTTGGGCCAGGGTTGTCACGCGATCGTGGCGATAGACATACGGAATTCTGCCCTCGATCTCGAAGCGATCCCCCAGGCCGTACCGCGCGGTGAGCGTGCCCACCAGCGTGTCGCGATCGGCGTCATTGGCGTCGATGACCCCAAGTTGCACGCCAGGAATGATCTCCACCCCGCGGAACACCAGCCGGTTGGCGCTGGACCGCGTGTACTCAATGGTGGGCTCGATGATCAGCGCCTTGTTCGGCGTCAGGACGCCCATGCCGGGCGGGATCGCCGCCACATCCTCCTCAAGCCGCCGCGCCGGAGATGGCGGCGCTTCGCCGACGGGTCCTGTGGGCAGGGCGGCGCCGTTAGCCGGTGGCGCTTGGCGCGCCGCAAGCTGCACTGGCGCGGAAGCGCCGGCCTCCGGCGCCGCCACGCCGTGGCCGCCCCGGATGTCTGACAAGATCTGTTCGCGCTGCTCCCGCAGGGCGCGGATCTCCAATCCCTGGCTCTCGATGAGCGCGCGCTGCTCAGCCAGCTTCCGCTCCTGCTCGCTGATGCGCAGGCCCTGCGCGTTGAGCTGGGCCTCGATCTTGTCGAGCTGAGCCTCCTCGGCCTCTGACGCCTGGGCGGGCGAGGCCAGTACGAAGGGAGCGGCGAGCAGGCCGCCGGCCATGAGGCCGGCCGCGTACTTCCTGGAAAAGGCGATCGTCATCTTGTCTCCAGTGCGGACGGAACATCCGGTCGCCCGGACGGCTTGGTTCAACCTGTCAGGGCGTGGGACCGGCGGGATGATGCCCACCGTCGGCGTAAATCGAGCGACTTCGGTTCACCGGCGGATCGAGCAACAGCGTAAGCTGCTCCCTCGCCCTGTTGACGCGGCTCTTCATCGTCCCGACCGGACACCCGCAGACCTGAGCGGCCTCCTCGTAGGTGAGCCCCGTAGCCAGGACGAGCAGAACCGCCTCGCGGGAATCTGGGCTGAGGGTGTCGAGCGCTTCGAGCAACTCGCTGTACTCGACTCGCCACTCCTGCTCGGCCGAACAGGTCAGGCTGGCTGCGAACTGGCCGTCGACGTCTTGGACAGTCAGCCGACGCTTGGCGATGTCCGTGTAGAAACGGGTTCGAAGTATCTTGAACAGCCAGGGCTTGAGCTGCGCGTCCGGCTGAAAGGCCGCGCGATAGCTCCACGCGCGCACGAGGGCGTCCTGCACGAGGTCGTCGGCCTCGCTACGCGAGCGGGTCAAGGCGGTCGCGTAAGCCCTCAGTTGAGGAATAAGTCTAACCACCTCATCCTTGAATGGTGAGTTCGGCATGACAATGGACGCTTCCCCCTTGGCCCGTTAAACGGCCCAGGTTGTTTTGTGATCCAAGTTAAACGTAGCCCCTAAGCCACACGCACAAGCACTATTCGCCACCAATACGCATAACGCAGTTATTTGGATCACCGGAAACGTCGATTACTACCCAGGATTTGACCAAACATCCGCAAGTTGCCTATCGGACAACTTCCACGCTTCAACCTAAGCTTGATCCGCGCAGCCAGGCATGGGTCTGGGGCCACCTGGCGGCGACCAGCGCAACCAGCGGGCCGCCCGGCAGCACCGCCGAGCGGCGGAAGTCGGCCGACGGAAAATCGCCAAAGTCACCAACCCGATAGATCTTCGCTCCACGGCGAAAGCCGCCGGCCAAGACGCAGACCAGAGCTGTCCTCGGCCAACCTTGGCGCGGCTGCCCCGCCGGGGTCCGAAATAAAAACACCCCCCAATCGCGTCGATGCGATACGCATAGAGGGGTAAGCCAGCGTCCCGGCCCCAGCGACCGTCGCGCCCCGAGCTTGACGCCCGCCATTGAAGTCGGAAGATCCCGCGCGCGTCGGCTTGCCCCGGGAACAGATTGAGGCTCGTCCTCATCGATCCCCTTGAGCACGCGGCTCAAGGCCGCCAACCAGATGTGATCAGCCGGCGCCCCACGCAGGAACGCCCCACCGACCTCTTCAAAAATCCGGACGGTCAAACGGCAGCTCGGACAAAACTGAAGGTGGGCGACCACGACAACACCGGGCGCCGTGTGGAGGGCGCCGCTCGCATAGTCCGAAAGCACACCCGTGGAGGGGTGGGCCGACAAGGTCACGGCCCGGCGACCCTCGTGCGGAGGTGGGCCACAGCGAGCCGCAGACGCGACTTGACCGTTCCGAGCGGCAGGCTCAGTTCTTCGGCGATATCGGCGTGGGCGCGCCCCATGAAGAATGACATGCGCAGCACCTCAAGTTGCTCTTCAGGAAGCATGCTGAGGGCCTTCTCGATATCCCGCTCGCTCTCCCTGCCGACACATACCTCCTCAGGCGTTTTCGGTTCGGTCAGGCTTGTTCCCAAGTCTTCAGCCAACAACGAGGGGTGCCGCTCGCGACGAAGCGCATCGATGCGTAGATTGCGGGCGATCGTGAAAATCCAGGCCGAGGCGCTGGCCTTCGAGGGATCAAAGGTTCCGGCCTTGCGCCAGACATTGATGAGGGTTTCCTGCGCCAGATCCTCGGCCGCCTCGGCGCTAAGCCCTTGACGGTGCAGGTAGGCCTTTACCCGCGGCGCGAAGTCCATGAACAGACGCACGAAGCATGCGCGGTCCCCCGACCGAGCGATCCGCAGGATGTCCTCGGTCGTCGACAAGCGGTAGTGATTGACACTATCAAGCTTCACTTTAGCGCTTCCGTCCGAGCTGCGCGCAAGTTGAGCGTTAGTTTGTTCTATTCTTCAGATTGAACGATTACACAATCCCGCCGCATACGCGACACATTATTAACCAGTGTTACATGGCCGACGCACCGCCCATCTTGGAATGCGGTCGAAACTACAATATCTGGACGGCACGCCACCCCTAGCCACCAGAATTAGAAGCGGCGCGCTGGGCGCCCGTTAGTCCTCAGTGTCGACGGAGGCCTGCATAGCAGGGGCGTAGCGGGGACCGGTGACTGTCTGGGGGTTCACCAATTCCTCGACCTTGGCCATCACCTCGGGCGACAGCCTGATCTCGGCGGCCCTGGCGTTCTCCACCATGTGGTCTGGATTGGTGGTGCCGGGGATCGGAACCTGGGTCGTTTCCTTCTGAAGCAACCAAGCTAGGCACAACTGGGCCGGCGTGCAGCCGGTCTCCCGCGCGAGTTCGGCGAACCCGCCGAACATCCGCAAGTTGGCCGCGAACGCCTCGCCCTGGAAGCGCGGCATCCCTTTGCGGAAATCGCCATCCTCCAACTGGGCGAGGTCGCTCACCCCGCCGGCCAGGAATCCTCGCCCGACCGGACTGAAGGCGACGAACGTCACACCCAGTTCACGGCAAGCGTCCAGCACCGCGATTTCCGGATTGCGGGTCCACGGTGAGTATTCGGTCTGCAGGGCGGCGATCGGGTGAACCGCATGGGCGCGGCGCAGGGTGGCGGCCGAGACCTCCGAAAGACCGATTGTCTTGATCTTGCCTTCGGCCACCAGTTCGGCCAGCGCCCCGACGCTCTCCTCGATCGGCACGCGCTTGTCCCAACGATGCAAATAGTAGAGATCGATCACATCCGTCTGGAGGCGCCTCAGGCTGCCCTCGCAGGTGGCCTTCAGAACCTCCGGCCTGCCATTGAGCTCGCGCTGATCGCCGTTGGTCAGGCCGCATTTCGAAGCCAGCACGAACTCGTCGCGCCGATGCTTAAGCACCTCGCCGACCAGGGTTTCGTTGTGCCCAACCCCATAGACCGCGGCGGTGTCGAAGAAGGTGTATCCGGCGTCGAGGGCCCCGAGCAGAACCCGTTCAGCCTGCTCGCGCGGCGGTGGTGTCCCATAGGCGTGGGACAGGCTCATGCAGCCCAATCCGATCGCCGAAACCTTGAAAGGGCCTAGCTGCCGCTGGTCCATGCGCCGCGCTCCATTCCTGCTCTGTCACCTTGGAGACAGCGTCACCGAAACGGAGCGGTCAAGGGGTGGCTAGGGATTCACGGTCATCTTGATCAAGATCCGCCCCGGATTGGCCAGGGCGAAGCTTTCAGGCACTTCCACCTGGGAGGCCAGCTTGACGGCCTCGATGGCATGGACGCCCTCGGCGTCAACCGCCTTGCAGTCCGTCAAGTTTGCGCCGCTCACCTGGCAGTCAACCAGCACCGCTTGGGACACAGTCTCGACGAAGGGCGTCACCGGCGCGGGCGGGGCGTAGGAACTTGAGAGCGCGGTGGTGACGGCGAGAACGGTCAGGAACATGGGGCCTCGGCGGTTAACTAAGGTTACTCAAGTGTGAAGATTGGCGGAACGCAAGTGTTTCATTCCGGTGCAACCTCCCTTCTCCACCGCAATCGGCATGCCCATCATGAGCCCAACTCAAGCGCGCGTGAGCACGGGCCGACCGCCGCGCGCTTGGTGGACGGCCTGGCCACGCCCCCAAAGCCAAGACGGCGACGCGAAACCAGGCGCCGGCGCCCATCTGGGTTGCACCGCAGCGAACGAATGCTGCGACGCAAAATATTGGCTTGTGTCATCGCCGCGCCGGGGGCAGGAAGAAACCCAGGCGAAGCGGTCACGACTAGATTTGAACCGCCGCCGAGAGGGAAACGCCGGGAGGTGGTTGGTCTTCAACCCCTTTCCGGGACTACATATTATGATCCGCACTCTTGTTCTGACCGCCGTGGCCACCCTGGCCATCACCGCCCCCGCCCACGCCGGCTCCATCCGCGTCGCACTCGCCGGCAAGTCGCTCGCCCAGGTCGAAGCTGAAGTCGGCAAGGCCGCGCGCACGGTGTGCTTCCGTGAAACCCGCAGCGAAACCCTGGCTCTCGAGGCCTATAACCGCTGCGTGAAGGCGACCACTCAAGTCGCGCTCGACACCCTGGCGACCGCGCAGGTTCCGTCGAACTCGAGCCTGGCCGCGAACTAAAAACACCCAGTAAGCTTTGGCAAAGGCCGGCGGTGACGCCGGCCTTTCGCTTGTCTGGTCAGCAGCAGCGGAAACCGCCCGAGCCGCCGCCATAGCGGGCGTCCTGGCGATTGCGGAAGAATTCGACTCGCGTCATCGGCGCCTGATCAGGATGGGTCCGCGTGACGTGCTCGACATAGGTGTCGTAGTTCGGGACGCCGACCATCAGCCGCGCCCCATCGCAGAGGCAGCGGGCGAAATCGGCGAAGGGGTTCGACTGAGCCATCCCCCTACTCCGCGGCGATCATGGCGGGTTCGGCCTCGCGAGCCGTCCAGCCTTCAGCGCGATAAGCCTTGATGCAGGCCTTGATCCCGAACCAGATCATGCTCAGCACCACAGCGATGAACAGGACGCACAGCGCCGCGTCGATGCGGTCGTTCCAGACGATCTTGGCCATCTGCCCGGCGTCCTTGGCCGGAGCCAGCACCTCGCCCGCCGCCAGCGCGTCGCCATAGCGCTTGGCGTGAGCCAGGAAGCCGATGGCGGGGTCGGAGGAGAACACCTTCTGTCCGCCGGCCGTCAGCGTGCAGATGCACAGCCACAGCGCCGGGACGATGGTCACCCAGGCATAGCGCTCGCGCTTCATCTTGAAGATCACCACGGTCGCCAGGATGAGGGCGATCGCCGCCAGCATCTGGTTGGAGATGCCGAACAACGGCCACAGCGTATTCACCCCGCCCAGCGGATCGGTCACCCCCTGGTGCAGGAAGTAGCCCCAGGCCGCCACGCACAAGGCGGTCGCCGTGATGTTGGCGGGCCACGACGCCGTGTTCTTGAAGGCCGGCGCGAAGGTTCCCAGCAGGTCCTGCAGCATGAACCGCCCGGCGCGCGTGCCGGCGTCCACCGCCGTCAGGATGAACAACGCCTCGAACAGAATGGCGAAGTGGTACCAGAAGGCCATCATCGCCTTGCCCCCCAGCACGTGGGAGAAGATGTGCGCCATGCCGACCGCCAGGGTCGGCGCGCCGCCCGCGCGCGAGATGATGGTGGTCTCGCCCACGTCCTTGGCGGTCTGGATGATCACCTCGGGCGAAACCGGATGCCCCATCGCCGCGACCGCCGCGGAGGCGCTTTCGGCCGTCGTACCGACCACGGCGGCCGGGCTGTTCATCGTGAAGTAGATGCCGGGATCGAGGATCGAGGCGGCGATCAACGCCATGATCGCCACGAAGCTCTCCATCAACATGCCGCCGTAGCCGATGAAGCGGGCGTTGACCTCATTGTCGATCAGCTTTGGCGTGGTGCCCGAGGCGATCAGAGCGTGGAAACCGGAGACCGCGCCGCAGGCGATGGTGATGAACAGGAACGGGAACAGCGTGCCCGACCACACCGGCCCGCCGCCATGGATGAACGGCGTCAGGGCCGGCATTTGCAGGGTCGGCCGCATGATCACGATGCCGATGGCCAGCGCGAGGATCGCCCCGATCTTCAGGAAGGTGGAAAGATAGTCGCGCGGTGCGAGCAACAGCCAGACCGGCAGCACGGCGGCGATCGCGCCATAGCCAATCAGGATCCAGCAAAGCTGAATGCCGGTCAGGGTGAAGAACGGCGCCAAGGTCGGCGAGGCCGCCACATACTGACCCAACACGATGGCCCCGATCAGCAGGGCGAAGCCGACGACCGAGACCTCGGCGATCTGGCCCGGCCGGATGTAGCGCATATAGACACCCATCAGGATCGCGATGGGAACGGTGGCCGCCACCGTGAACGTGCCCCACGGGCTGCCGGTCAGCGCCTTGACGACGATCAGCGCCAGCACCGCCAGGATGATGACCATGATCATGAAGGCGCCAAACAGCGCGATCACGCCCGGGATCGGCCCCATCTCCTCGCGAATCAACTCGCCCAGGGACTTGCCGTCCCGGCGCATCGAGATCACCAGGACCAGAAAGTCCTGCACCGCCCCAGCCAGCACCACACCGGCGAGGATCCACAGCACGCCCGGCAGATAGCCCATCTGGGCCGCTAGCACGGGCCCAACCAACGGCCCCGCGCCGGCGATGGCGGCGAAATGATGCCCGAACAGGACGTTCTTGTTGGTCGGGACATAGTCCAGGCCGTCATTGCGCGTGACCGCCGGCGTCGGCCGCGTCCCGTCCAGGCGCATGACGTTCTTGGAGATGTAGAGGCTGTAGTAGCGGTAGGCGACCAGATAGACCGACAGCGCCGCGGCCAAGATCCACAGCGCGTTGACGTTCTCGCCCCTGGCGATGGCCACGACGGAAAGCGCTACGGCCCCGATCAGAGCGAGCAACGCCCAAGGACCGTGCTTGCGAACCCACGTCATTCCGCTACTCCCCAACTCAGGCCGCCCACCCGGCCGCTCTATTGGTTACATCCGATTGAGCCCGCACGGGAACCTCTCTAGGAGGCAAGTCATGGCGAAATCAGCGATCAACGCCGATCTGGCCGCGACCCTCGACCTGGTGGCCGCGGGCTGCGCCGTCCTGAGTGACGACTGGTGGGTGTTCGGCGGCGCCGGCATGGCCCTTGCCGGCGTGCCCGATCTCGACCCGCCTGACGTGGATCTGATCGTCAGCGAGCGGGACGCCATCCAGCTCATCGCGCTTTGGGGCGCCCACATCCAGACGGGCGAAGCTTCGCCGCTCTTTCGCTCAAGGATCTTCGCGAAGGCGCAGATCGGCCCCCTGCCCGTCGAGATCATGGCTGGCTTCGAGGTGCGCGAGCCCCATGGCTGGTCTCCGGTCTGGCCGAGGACGCGTCAGACGGTTGAGCGCCCTGGCGGGATGCTCTTCATCCCGACCTCGGCCGAGCAGGCCGAAATTTGCCGCCGCTTCGGACGCCCCAAGGACCTCGCGCGACTCGCCGCCTTAGAGGCCCTGAGCTAGTCGCGCCCCTCGCGCACCCGCACGATCAGCGACTGGCTCGCCGTGGCCATCAACTCTCCGTCCTGCGCGAACAGATACATCGCCCCGTGGCCGAACCCGCCATGAACCCCGGTGATCCGGATGTCGCACAGCACCCACTCCGTAGGCACGATCCGGCGGTAGCGGATGGTGTTGTCCAGGCTGTTTCCGCCGGCGTTCAGGCCCAGCGCATTGCCGATCGCCCCCGGAATGAAATCGGCCATGATCGCCAGCAGGCCAGAATCAGCCTGCAGGCCCTCGCGCGACCGGATCCACAGCAGCAACCGTCCGTCGTCGATCTGTTCGCCGCCGGCCTGGGTTCCCCCATAGTTTCCCTTCGCGACGCGGACCTCGATGCGGCTGTGCAGGTCCTCGCCGCCGCCGCGCCAATGGGCCGCCGGCTCGCAGTCCTCCGGCGGGGCGACCTCTGGCATGGTCAGCCACTGCTTGGATATCTCGCTGGGCCGCGCGCCGAGAGCAGCGTTGACCGTCAGGATCTCCTTGTCGCCGACATGGCTGATCACCCGCGCCTGGCTGTTGTACTTCCCGGCCGCCGGCACGCGCACGTCGAGGTCCACCACGCTGGGGGGCCGCGCATATGAGAGATACTGGGCCGTCGCCCAGATCACTGGCCGCCCGCAGGTCCGCTCCAGGGCGACGATGGCCGAGGCCATGCCCACCCCGCCAAACATGAACAGGTTGTCGCGCGAGCCCACGCAGACAGCGGGGGTCAGCGGCAGATACCAGCGGTGCGGATTGTGCGTCGCGCGCAGGTCGAAAAACAGGGGATCGCTCATGCCCCTCTCATGCGAAGAGCCGAGCTTCAGCGCAAGCCAGTTTCCCTAACGGGAGGCGGCGGCGGCCTCGGCCTCGTTGCGCAGACGGCGATCAGCCTCTTGCATTAGAGCGTCGGTGGACTGGTTGCGCGCCTCGCGGACACGGATCTCATCGACCAGCCGCTGGTCGGCGTTCTGCTCGTGCAGGGCATAGAGGAAGGCGCCGAACCCGCCGACCGCGCCGACCGTCATCACCATCGCGGCGATCGCCGCGATGCCGGTCCAGGCCTTGGATTGCTGTCCGGGAGGGGCCGGCTTCAGATAAGCCGCGCCAATGAAGATCACCCCGGCCAGGAAGGTCGCGCAGCCGCCCTGGTGGATCATCGCCCGCTGCCCGACTAGGTCAGCATTGGCGATCACATTGGGGGCCAGACCGATCAGGCGATTGCCTTCGGTGAGTTGCGAGACCTCGATCGTGCCCGAAAACACCACCTGAGCGAGCCCCAGGATCGCAAGAATCCATCCAGCGATGATCATCGCAGCCTCCAGCCTACAGAACGCGCGCCCGAATCCGCCGGACCCAAGAACTCTACGCCCGACCTAAGGCGATTGCGGCCGGAAACGAAGGCGTTCGTTGGGTTTGATCATCGCGGCGCGGGGCTCGGAAACGCACAAGGCCCCCAGCGGTCAGGCTGGAGGCCTTGTGTGCGGGTACAGCGCGTGCCCCGTGTCGTTCAGCGCAGGCGATCCGTTCGGGACTTTCCCGCTCGCTCGCCTGCGCCTTGATGAGCGATCCTGGCTCGTCAGACGAACCAGTCTTGGGCGACGGCGCTGGCGGAGACCCCGTTCAGGATGACGCTTCCGCCTCCGGTCAGGGTGATGATGGCGTCGCCGCTAGCTGACGTGGCCGCCGACCAGCTCGCGCCCTGTGAGCCAAACTCCAGGGATATCCGGTCGCCTTCGGAGAATGAGAAGTCGGTGATCACATCCGCGCCGTCGCCAGCGCGGAAGATGAACCTGTCCGCCCCCGCTCCGCCCGAGAGCGTGTCCGAACCTTGATCGCCCCAGATGCGGTCGCCGCCGCCGCCGCCGCTGATCATATCCCCGTCTTGCCCGCCGCGGAGGACGTCGGTGCCTTCGCCCCCCGAAAGGGTGTCACGGCCCTGGTTCCCCTGCAGGCTGTCGTCGCCGCGTTCGCCGCTCAAGCTGTCATCGCCGCTCTCACCGGAGATGATGTCGGCGAGATCTTCACTGCGGTCGTGGCCGTCGCCGCCGATCAGGGTGTCGTTCCCAGCTCCGCCATGAATCGTGTCGGCGCCGAAGTCACCCTGGACCCAATCGTCGCCCAGGTCGCCAAACGCGAGGTCGTTGTCCTTGCCGCCGAACACGAAGTCGTCGCCTTGGCCACCCAGGACAGTGTCGTCGCCCTGGTTGCCCTGGACGAAGTCGGCGCCCAGGTTGCCGTGGACGTTGTCGGCGTCCGCGCCGCCAAAGACCTGGTCGCCGTCCTCGCCGCCAAACACCGTGTCGGAGCCGGCGTCGCCGTAGAGCTTGTCGGCCCCGCCTTTGGAGCCGACGGTGTCATTGCCGCCGCCGCCATGCAGTTCGTCGTCGTCGGCGCCCAGCAACATGTGCTGGCTCTGGCCGTCGCCCCAGACATGTTGCGAGCCGTCGCCGCCGATAAGCTGAACCGCACCGACGACGGCCGCGAAGTCGACATTCTGCAGCTGGATCACGGTGCCTGTAGGCAGGCCGCGACCGTCAATGACCAGCGCCGTCATGGGCGAGCCCGGCGTTCCAGACGCACCCGTGATGACGAGGGGCTGGTCCGGGGCGGTGGCGTTGAGAGCCAGTGTGGGGGTTATGGTTTGAATGAGCAGAGGCGCCCCGGCGGGCAGCCCGTCCAGGAAGCCGGAACCAGCCTCGACGAGTTGGGTCTGGTCGAAAGAGCCGCCAGTGCTGTGGGCGCGGATTTCCCGAAGCAGGGCGTTCAGCGAGCTTCCCGCGGCCGCGGGAGCGGACCCGCCGCTGACCTGGAGGCCAAAGCCTGTCGGGACTTGGACGGACAGGAGGTCGACGCCATTGCTTCCGGTGACGAGCGGAATGTCGGCCACGGCGGCCCCACCGACATCGTCAGGACGCGACGAGGTCACGATCGGCACGACGATGGTCTGGGTAGGTTGCCCTTCAGGATTGACGCTGGTCTGCACTTCGATGGTCACCCCGTCGACCGTCGGGGTCGTCGGAGGGGTCACCGGATCCGGCGGCGAAGGAATAGGCGGTGCGACCGCGGCCGTGGTCGGCGAGGTCAGGGTCTCTGCGGCGCCGCCGAGATCGGTGTAGTTGGCGACGACGGTGATGACCTTGCCAAGCTGCGTGCCGGTCAGGTTGAAGCTGGAGCCGGTGGCGCCGCCGATGTCGACGCCATCCGCCCGCCATTGATAGGTAATCGCGCCCACCGCTATCCCATCGGGATCGACAATGGTGTGGCTGACCGTGAGGGTTTGGCCTTGGGCGACCGTGCCGCCGATGGTGAGCGATCCGGTCGGCGCGTCATTCACGTTGGCGACCGAGCCAGTGCTGGATGAAGCGACGTTTTCCACATAACCGGCGCCGTCGGTGTAGCTGGCGACAACGCTGATGGCCTTGCCAACTTGGGCCTGGCCAAGGGTCAAGGCCGCTGCGTTGGCCCCGCCGATGTCCACGCCATCGGCCTTCCATTGGTAGGTGACAACGCCAAGACCATCGACGTCGGCGAGCGTGTTGGACGCCGTCAGGATCGCGCCCTGGGTCGCCGTACCGCTGACGGTCACGGCGCCGGTCGGCGCGTCATTGGAGTCGGCGACCGCCGAGGTGGCCGCCGAGGTGGAAGTCTCAGCGGCTCCACCGCCGTCGGTATAGCTGGCGACAACGCTGATGGCCTTGCCGACATGGGCCTGGCCTAGTGTGAAGGTCGCCTCCGTCGCGCCCCCGATGTCGACGTTGTCGGCTTTCCATTGATAGCTGACCACGCCGATGCCGTCGGCGTCGGCGAGGGTGTTCGAGGCGGTCAGGGTCTCGCCCTGCGTCACCGTCCCGGCGATCGTGACGGCGCCGGTCGGGGCGTCGTTGATGTTGGCGACCTGACCGGTGGGCGAGGAGGCTCTGCTCTCGAGCGTTCCGCCGCCATCGGTATAGCTCGC
>NZ_JAURWM010000330.1 GCF_030654915.1 Phenylobacterium sp.
TTCTTCTTGAGGAAGACCTGGTAGACCAGCAACTGCATGATCAGCCCGCCGGCGACGCCGCAGAACGAGCGGATGGAAATTATGCTGGTGCGCTCGTTGTAGTCCTGGGTCAGCTCGGCCAGCAGGGCCGAGGACGGCAGCTCGAAGAAGGTGTCGAACAGCCGGATCGTGAGCAGGCAGACCAGCATGTAGATGAAGAGCGCCTCGTTCTCCCATCCGATCGGCGGGTTCCAGATCAGGTAGAAGGCCAGCGAGACCGGCAGGGCCGCGGCGTACATGAACGGGTGGCGCCGGCCCCAGCGGCTACGGGTGTTGTCGGAAATCTGGCCGATTAGCGGATCGACGAAGGCGTCGAAGACCAGGGCGAGCATGATCGCCGTCGACACCATGGTCGGCGGCAGGCCGATGACCTGATTGTAGAACAGCAGCAGGAAGGTGGTGATGCCCCGTTGCTTGATGATGCTGGCCGAGGCGCCAAGGCCGTAGAGGGCCTTGGTCTTGAACGTGATGGGCGGGCGCGGCGGCAGGCCGGCAGAATCGGTCGCGGTCATGGCGTCGGCCTTTTTAAGCTTTTGAACCAAGCGGCGCGGATGCGCCCGTCACGCCAGGGGTGGAACTGGCGTCTTCCCCATCGAGAACTCCCGCGGCCTCGCCGGCCTCAGCCAGTTCGCCCAGGCGGCGGAGATTGTCCTCGTGTTTGTCCTTGTCGATGTTGAAGGCGAACAAGCAGGCGATCCCCAAGGCGAAGAGCACCCCGATCGTCGGGAGATAGATCAGCCCCATGTTCTGGATGATCTCGGGATCGACCTGGCCGCGCTTGGCGTCCTCCGGGAAGCCGATGAAGGCCAGGATCGTGCCGGAGATGAACACGCCGACGCCGGACACCATCTTTTTCACGAGATTGTCGGCGCTCATCAGCAGGCCTTCGGAGCGTCGGCCAGTCTTGACCTCCGCGTCCTCGACCACGTCGGCGACCATCGAGACCAACAGTACCGCGGTGCCGCCCGCGAAGGCGGTGTTGATCATCGTCTCGACCAACAGGATCGCGAACAGCTCAGGCGTGCCGTTGGCGGGCATCCAACCCATCAGGCGCAAAACCACGGGCGCGACCCCGACGGTCAGGGCGCTCGTGTACATGAAGATAGCGCCGTACTTCTTGCCCATCCGCCGAGCGACGTGGGGCGAGGCGATCATCCCGATCGCGCCGCCGGCGACGCTGATCGTGACCAGGGCGGCCAGTTGGGACTGGGTCAGCTCCCAGAAGTAGAGGCCGAAATAGATCTCCAGTCCGTTGCGCGCGCCGGTCGCGACGGCCACGAACATGCCGGTCAGGGCGGCGACGACGAAGGCCCGGTTGTTGAGGGTCTGGCGGACCTCCGTGACCATGGCCTTGAAGGTGATCTGGCGGGTTGGCGCGGCGCGCAGATAGGGGATCTGGCTCTGGGTCCCGCGGGTGGAGATCAGGATCGTCGCGAAGATCAGCGCCGCGGCGGTCAGCGAGTAGAGGAAGTAGCCGTCGCGGGCGAGCACGCCGCCACTGCCGTCCGGGTTTTCCTTGAGGAAGACCTTGTAGGCCAGGATCGTCATGCCCAAGCCGCCGACCACCCCAAACAGCATCCGCAGCGAGATCAGCTTGGTGCGATCATCGTAGCTCTTGGCCAGTTCGGGAGCGAGTGCGCTGTGTGGCAGCTCAAAGAAGGTGTCGCAGAACCGCAGGGTCAGCAGGCAGACCAGCAGGTAGAAGAACAGGGCTTGCTCCGACCAGCCCTGCGGCGGGTTCCAGAGCATGAAGAAGGCCAGCGAGAACGGGATCGCGGCGGCGTACATGAACGGGTGGCGCCGGCCGAGCTTGGATTTGAAATTGTCGGAGATCTGCCCGACCAACGGATCGATCAGGGCGTCGAAGATCAACGCGATCATCAGCACCAGGGTGACCGTCTGCGGCGCCAGCCCCACGACCTGATTGTAGAAGATCATCAGGAAGGTCCCGAGGGACCGCAGTTTGATGGCGCTGGCCGTGGAGCCCACGGCGTAGAGCAGCTTGGTCGAAAACGCCAAGGGCGGGCGGTCGGCGGCGGTGGCCGTCGCAGTCATGAAGGGCTCCGATGGGAAATCAGTCTCGTCTGGCCGCGTCCAAGATCGCTTGTCGGCCAGGTGCGCCGAGGTCCGGCGTGATGGAAAAGATGAGTCAGTGCGGCGGCGCGGGGCGCATACGCGCCCCCGAAAATCGGCATGTGAAAGCCGTGAGCCACCAAATCCTCCCGCCGCGCGAAAAATGTTGCGCAGTCATTATTATCGCTCCGGGCGCAGACCCGAGCCTTGAAGACCTGGATCGCCCGAACATGAATTGGCTAAATCGTGAGGGACAGGTTCCCCACCGTCAACGGCTTTGATCTTACAGCCGCGACATAATTGAGCCGTTGGCAGATAAGGCGTTGCTGCGGGTGGGGGGATTTTAGGCGTGTTCCTGAATCATTCTCCAGCAAAGAAAAAGGCGCGCGGGCCCTGAGGTCCGCGCGCCCGTTTGATGGATGGTGAGTCCTAGAAGCGATACTGAAGCTCGATTCCGTAGGTCCGTGGCGGCGTCATGTAGAGGGTCCGCAATGAGCCGCCATTCTCCGGGCCGGTCTCGATCCCGTCCAGCAACTCATCGTCGAACACGTTCCTGACATAGCCGATCACGGTATAGCGCCCGCCGGCGCCGGCCCAGATCGCCCGCAGGTCGAGCTGGTCCTGCGAGGGGGCGATTTCCGGCGAGTAATCGAAGATGCCGTAGCTGACCTTGTCCTTCCAGGAGTAGGTCCCCGAGAGCGTCAGGGAGCCTGGCTCGAAGTCGAAGCGGTAGGTGCCGTTTAGCGCCAGCTTGTTCTTGGGCGAGGAGGGCAGGCGGTTGCCCGACAAGTCCTGGGCCTGGCGGCCGCCGATCAGCGGGCCGGCCGGCTTGGCGTTCACGTCGGTGGCCAGCAGGTCGGCCGAGTTGACGATGCAGCAGGCCTTTTCGATCGTGGCGTCCAGGTAGCTGTAGTTCAGCATGACCCGGACCTGATCGATCGGGGCCCAGACAACTTCCAGCTCCGCGCCGATCGACTGCGACTCGGCGATGTTGATGAACTCCTGCTGGTTCACCGAGTTTCGGACAACGGTCACCGGCACCTGGGCGCCTTCATACTGATAGTAGAAGAACGCGGCGTTGGTCTGCAGCGTGGTCCCGAAGTTCTTCTTGAAGCCCAGTTCGTAGGCGTCGAGGGTCTCGGGCTCGACCGAGGGCCGCGCGGCCAGGGCACCGAGGTTGAAGCCGCCCGACTTGTAGCCGCGGCTGTACTTCGCATAGGCCATGGTGCTGGTGTCCGGAGACCATTCGGCCCCCAGGGTGCCGCTCCAGGCGTCCCATTCGCCGCTCAGATTGCGCGAGGCCGGACCCGTGCCGCCCGAGGCGGTGGTGACGTCGATGGCGCCGCCGACCGCGCCGAGGGTGAGCGGGTTGAAATAGACCAGGCGCGAGGTTTCCAGCGCGCTCTTCTCGTCCTTGGAATAGCGCAGGCCCCCGGTGACCTTGAAGCTGTCGTTGAAGGCGTAGTCGATCTGGCCGAAGGCGGCGGTGGCCTTGGTGTCGAGATCGCCGAAGCTCAGGAAGACGATACGGTCCGGGTTCGGCGCGGCCGGCAGGAACAGGAAGCCCGGCGTGGTGGCGATGCCGATCTGGGGCCGCTCGATCTGCGCCTGGCCGGGCGCGTAGAGCGTGATCGGCTGGCGGAATTTCTCACGGTAATAGTAGAGCCCCGCGATCCACTGCAGCGGGCCGTCGTTGATCGAACTCAGATTGAGCTCGTTGCTCCAGAATTTCTTGTCCTCGATATATTCGGCCGCGATGCTCGGGAACACTGGCGTGCCGACGATCGGGGTCGGGTAGGAGATACGCGCGGTGGCGTCGTAGTCAGTGATCTGCGTGAATTTGTACTGGTTGTAGCCGCCGATATATTTCAGCGCCGCCCAGCCCAGGTTCCAGGACAGTTCGGCGACCAACTGGTGTTGGTCGTCCAGCTTCCGCGAGGACGGGGTGTCGGTCGAGAACTTGCGGTGGTCGTCCACGCCGGGGTTAGGCGTGTTGTAGAGATAGAAAGAGGACGGGAACAAACCCTCGGGCCGCATGAAGGCGTTCGGCCCTCGCGGGTCGCCATCCAAGAAGATCGGGCTGGTGGTGTTGTAGTAGGGGCTGACCAGGTTGCTGGTGCGGCCGCGCTGGTCCCAGGTGGAGGACGAATAGCGCACCCAGGCGGTGGCGTTCTCGCCGAGGTCGGCCTCGACCTGAACTTCGAACCAGGTGTCGTCGTTGACCCCGCCTTCGCTCGGGCCGCCCGCCACGTTCTTGAAGTAGCCGTCGTCCTGCTTGGTCCAGAGGCCGCCGAGCTTGGTGCGCAGGCCCTCGGCGATCGGAATCGAGACCGTGGCCTCGACTTGCTTGAGGTTGTAGTTGCCGAGCGTGGCGCGAACCTCGCCGCCGAAGGTGTCGGCCGGGCGTTTGGAGATCACGTTGATCGCGCCGCCGATCGAGTTGCGGCCATAGAGCGTGCCCTGCGGCCCGCGCAGGATTTCAACGCTGTCCACGAACAACGTGCTCTTGGCGGCCTCGGAGTTGGAGGCGGTGTAGAAGCCGTCGGCATAGACCGCCACGCCGGGATCGGAGCCCAGCACATTGGTCAGCCGGCCGACCCCGCGCAGGCTCATCCGGTCGGTGCCGGCGTTGAACGACAGGCCCGGCGTGAAGGTGGCGAAATCCTGGATCGAGCGGATGCCGACGATGTCGCGGGTCTCGTCGGTGAAGGCCGAAACGGCGACCGGAACGTCTTGCAGGCTCTGCTCGCGCTTCTGCGCCGTGACCACCAATTCCTCGATCATGTTCGAGCCTGGAGTCTGGGCGAACGCCCCTGTTCCCGCCACGCACGCCACGATTGCGCTCGACAACAACAACTTGATTCTACGGTTCATTCTCTTCTCGCCTCCCCAGTGGCCCTATCGCCTAACGCTATCCTGCGTTTATTCGAACTTGTGGTACGACGCTGGTGGCGTCAATATTTTTTGACGGATCTGTCTTTTCTCGTCTTGGGACGCCCTCGCGAAGCCTTGTCGACGCGGCGGAACCTACCCATTCTTCGAATTTCGCGTTGTGCGGCCCAGGGTGGTGAGGGATGGTTTGGCGGACGCCCGTAGAGGCGCGGTCAGCGTGAGGAACGTCCTTTGGGTCGTCTAGAAAACAAGGTCGCCGTGATCACCGGCGGGTGCTCGGGCATCGGTCTTGGTGCGGTCGAGGTGTTCGTGGCGCAGGGCGCCAAGGTGTTCGTCGGCGACATCGACGATCAGGCCGGCGCGGCCCTGGCGGCCCGGTTCGACGGGCAGGTCGCCTATCAGCGTTGCGACGTGATGGACGAGCACCAGATCGAGGCGCTGATGAGCGGCGCGGCCGCACGGTTCGGCGGGCTGGACATCGTCTTCAACAACGCCGGGGCCGGCGGCACGCCCAGCCGGATGGAGGACCTGACCGGCGAGGCTTGGGACCAGACCCAGAACCTGCTGCTGCGGTCCGTTGCGCTCGGCATCCGCTACGCCATACCGCATATGAAGGCGCGCGGCGGCGGCTCAATCGTCAACACCGCCTCGATCGCCGGGACCCAGGCGGGCTACGGGCCGATCGCCTATTCGGTGGCCAAGGCCGGAGTCATCCACCTGACCCGGGTGGCGGCGGCAGATCTCGCCCGCGACCGGATTCGGGTGAACGCTATCTGCCCGGGGCTGATCCTGACCAACATCTTCACCCCGCCCGACCGGGTGCCCGCCGGCATGGCCGGCATGGTCAAGCAGACCATGGCCCAGAGCGCGCCCAACACCCAGCCGATCGAGAAGCCGGGCCTGCCCGAGGACATCGCCCATGCGGCGCTGTTCTTCGCCTCGGACGAAAGCGCCTTCGTCACCGGCACGCACTTGATGGTGGATGGCGGCCTGTTCGTTGGGCCGCGCAACTCCTGGGACCCTGAAATGCGCGCCGAGCGCCAACGCCTGGCCGACGAGCGCCTGGCGGCGTTCGAGGCCGCGCAGGCGCAGTAGGCGAGGGCGTCTATCGCTTCCTCCCCCGCGACGCAGGGGAGGACAGCGCTTAGTCGGCGATCAGCATCACCTTGCCGACGTGGCTTCCGCCTTCGAGATAGGCGTGGGCCGCGGCGGCCTCGGTCAGCGGGAAGGTCTTGTCGATCTGCGGCGTCAGCTTGCCGGCCGCGATCCAGGGCCAGACCTGCGCCTCGATAGCCTCCGCCAGCCGGGCCTTTTCGTCGGCGTCTCGGGGCCGCAAGGTCGAGCCGGTGACCAAAGCCCGCTTCATCATCAGCCTGAAGATGGGCAGGCTGACCTCGCCGCCGGCCTGGGTGGCGATGTAGACGATCCGCCCGCCGGTGCGGATCGAGTCCAGGCCCTTGGCGAAGTAGTCGCCGCCGACCATGTCCAGGATCACGTCGACGCCGCCCTGCGCCTTGGCGACTTCGGCGAAGTCTTCGGCGGTCACGTCGACGCTGACGTCGGCGCCCAGCTTCAGGGCCTCGGCGGCCTTGCCCGCGCCGCGGCTCGTGGCGATCACCTTAGCGCCGGCGGCCTTGGCCATCTGGATCGCCGTTGTCCCGATCCCGGACGTCGCGCCATGCACCATCAGGGTCTCGCCGCTCTTCAGGCTTCCGTGCTCGAACACGTTGGCGAAGACGGTGAAGACGGTTTCAGGCAAGGCGGCGGCCTGCACATAGTCCAGGCCCGCCGGGATCGGCAGGGCGTGGCGGGCGTCGCAGACGGCGTATTGCGCGTAGCCGCCGCCGCCGAGCAGGGCGCAGACCTTGTCGCCCACCTTCCAGCGGCCGGCCGCGACCAGGACCTCGCCGGCGACTTCCAGGCCAAGCGTGTCGGGCGCGCCGGGCGGCGGCGGATAGGCGCCGATGCGCTGCGCCAGGTCGGGACGGTTCACGCCCGCCGCATGGACCTTGATCAGGATCTGGCCGGGGCCGGGAACCGGGCGGGGAATCGAGACCGCCTTCAGGTTTTCCGCAGGCCCTCGCCCGCCCTCCACAGTGATGGCGGTCATGGTGTCGCTCACGGGTGTGCCCTCCGGTATTTTTGCGGGTAAAGTTTCTTCAGTGCTCAGATAGACGTCGAAGGACGCCCGGCAAAGGGAAGCTCGCAATGGACGAACCGGTTCAAACCCGCGTGGGACGCGGTCAGCGCCTGACCGAGGCGATGCGCGAAGACCTCGAACTCTACGCCGTCGTGGAGTTGGAGGAGCGGATCGAGGCCTTGGAGGCGGAGATCACCAGGTGTCGTGCCCAGATTGAGCGTAAGCGGGCGGGCCGGGCGCAGGCCGACGCGCTATTCTCGCGGCCAAGCTGACCTGCGCTTACGGATAACCGAACGTAAACGCGGATCATCGATAACGAACGCTTAGGTTTGGCACGGGCGTTGCAGACCCACCGGTCCGAGCGCCGCATCCCAAGCGGGCGAAGCTATTAGAGGCTCAGTGCTTTGATGACCGATGGATTTGCCCCTGCGGGCGCCTGGCGAGCCGATGTGATCCAGGATTTCGCGCGGTCTGAACTGTTCGACCGGACCTTCCAGGAGGGCATGGATCTCGTGGAAGAGACCGCCGGCTACCTCGACGGCTCCGGTCGCCAGGAATCCAAGCTGCTGTCGCGCAATGCGGCCCTGGCCTATGCCGGCGAAAGCATGCGGCTCACCACGCGGTTGATGCAGGTGGCCTCCTGGCTGCTGGTTCAGCGCGCGGTGCGCGAGGGCGACATGCCGCCGGAAGGCGCCTGTGAGGACCGCTATCGCCTAGGCGCTGAAGACGTGTGCCGCGGCGCGACCACCGAAGACTTGCCGGCCGGCCTGCTGGCCCTGCTCGACCGCTCCGAGCGTCTCTACGAGCGCGTCCGCCATCTGGACCGCCGCATGTACATCGAAGACACCACCGTCGAGATCCCGAACCCGGTGTTGTCCCAATTTGACCGCCTGCAGGCCGCCTTCGGCCGCTGACGCCTGGCGCCACCTACCAACTAGGTGTCATCCCGGAAGTCGCATCGCGGCTGTCCGGGGCACATCCGTGCCGAGCCCGCCGGATGGGGTGCGGCTGATTGAGGCCAGAATCCGAACTGGGCGATCTCCATCCGGCGATGATAGCGCCCTAGCTTGCATCCGGTGTTGATGAGGCCTGGACAGCCGCGATGCGAATTCCGGGATGACACCGGAGTGTCCGCCATCCGCCCACAGCAAAAAACGCCGCGCACGGGTCGCGGCGTTTTTGTATCTGCTCGCGAAGGTCTGCCGCGCGACGAACGCGCCGGCAGGTCCTACTTGCGGGTGAAGCCGCCGAACTTGGCGTTGAAGCGCGAAACGCGGCCGCCGCGGTCCAGCAGGTGGGCGTTGCCGCCGGTCCACGCCGGGTGCGTCTTCGGGTCGATGTCGAGGTTCAACGTCGCCCCTTCTTTGCCGTAGGTCGAGCGCGTCTGATAGCTCACGCCGTCGGTCATCACCACGGTGATGAAGTGATAGTCGGGGTGGGTGTCTTGTTTCATCGAGAGGGCAACCGACGTAAAGGAGCGGCAGGAATATATCGCACGCCACGGATGGCGGACGCGAGGAAGCCGCGCGTATACAGGATAAGGCGCGGGAAGAGCAAGGGCGCTAGTTTATATGAGTGATCTGGCCCACGAGGCCCCCGCCCCCGGACGCCCCAGTGCGGGCGCCGCCATGGCCCAGGATTTGAGCGAAGCCGCCGACCGTCGCGCGCGTAGCCGCAACGTCAAGGCGCTCGGTCGGCTGACGCCGTTCCTGGCCATGCACAAGGGCGACGCCGCCTGGGCGGGCCTGTTCCTATTGACGGCGACCGCCTCCACCCTGGGCCTCTCCGGGGCGGTGCGGCTGTTGGTCGATCACCTGACCGACCCCAAGGCCAGCGCGGCCACGGTCGATCCCTGGTTCTGGCTGATCGGCGGCGTGGCCCTGGCGCTCGCGGCCTCCAGCGCGCTGCGCTACTTCTTCGTCACCAAGCTGGGCGAGCGGATCACCGCCGACCTGCGCAAGGCCGCCTACGCCCACATTCTCACGCTGGATCCGACCTTCTTCTTGAAGACCCGCACGGGTGAGGTGCTTTCGCGCCTGACCACCGACATCCAGATCGTCGAGAGCCTGCTCTCCACCTCTATCTCGGTGGCGCTGCGCAATCTGCTGACCCTGATCGGCGCGCTGATCCTGCTGGTCATCGTCAGCCCCAGCATGACCGGCCTGGTGCTGGGCATCTTCCCGTTCGTGCTGGCGCCGCTGTTCCTGTTTGGCAAGCGGGTCCGCAAGCTGACCATGTCGACCCAAGACCAGTTCGCGTCCGCCGTCGGCCATGCCGGCGAAACCCTCGATGCGCTGGAGACCGTCCAGGCCTTTGGCCGTGAGGACGCCGGCGCGGCGCGGTTCGGCGAGGCGGTTGAGAGTTCCTTCCAGACCTCGCTGCGCCGCATGACCGCGCGGGCGGTCATGACCGCCCTGGTCATCGGCCTAGTCTTTGGCGGCGTGGTGGTGATTTTCTGGCTCGGCGTCCACGCCGGCCTGCGCGGCGAGATGACCTGGGGCGCGCTATTCCAGTTCGCCTTCCTTTCGGTGATGGCGGCCGGCTCGGTCGGCGCCCTGGGCGAGACCTGGGGCGACGTCCAGAAAGCCGCCGGCGCCATGGAGCGGATCTCCGAACTGCTCGCGGCCCAGCCGTCCATCGCCGCGCCGCCAGCGCCCAAGGCGCTGCCGGTCCCGGCGCGCGGCGAGATCGAGTTCGACGCCGTCAGCTTCGCCTATCCCGGCCGCCCCGACGCCTTGGCCCTCAGCGGCTTTTCCTTGAAGGTCGCGCCCGGCGAGCGGGTGGCCCTGGTCGGCCCCTCGGGCTCGGGCAAGAGCACGGTCTTCCGCCTGTTGCTGCGCTTCTATGACCCGCAGAGCGGAACGATCCGCCTCGACGGCGTGGATCTGCGCGACGCCGATCCGGCGCAGGTCCGCGCCCGCATGGCGCTGGTCTCGCAAGACTCCCCGCTGTTCTCCGGCTCGGCGGTGGAGAATATCCGCTTCGGCCGCCAGGACGCCGATCTGAGCGCCATCCGGGCCGTGGCCCGCGCGGCCCAGGCTGAGACCTTCCTGGACGCCCTGCCGCAGGGCTTCGAGACCCCGCTTGGCGACCGCGCCCGCAGCCTGTCGGGTGGGCAGCGCCAGCGCCTGGCCATCGCCCGCGCCCTGATCCGCGAGACGCCGATCCTGCTGCTCGACGAGGCCACCAGCGCGCTGGACGCCGAGAACGAGCAACTGGTCCAGCGGGCGCTGGAAAGCGCCATGGTCGGCCACACCACCCTGGTCATCGCCCACCGCCTGGCCACCGTGCTCAAGGCCGACCGCATCGTGGTCATGGACGGCGGCCAGGTGGTCGAGCAGGGGACCCACGCCGAACTCGCCGCCAAGGGCGGGCTTTATTCACGCTTGGCCGCCCTACAGTTCGGCGACGCGGCGGCTTAGGGGCCGCATCTGGTCATGTCATCCCGGAAGCCGCGTAGCGGCTGTCCGGGACCCATGAACACCTGATCGTGCAGGCTAGGGCGCCATCATCGCCGCATAGAGGTCGCCGCTGGCGAGAATGTAGACGTGGTAGCTCATCCGGCGGGCTCGGTGCGAATGGGTCCCGGACAAGCGCTGCGCGCTTTCCGGGATGACACTTTG
>NZ_JAURWM010000343.1 GCF_030654915.1 Phenylobacterium sp.
GGAAACCGGCGCCCGCGTCACCGCAGTCGAGGCCGACCCCCGCTTCGCGCCGTTGCTGGAAGAGTTGTCGCTCGCCTCGGACGGCGCCCTGTCCCTGCGGCTCGAAGACGCCCTGACCACGGATGAGACCGCCGTGGCGGCCGGCGCGCCGGCCCACATGGTCTCGAACCTGCCCTACAATGTCGGCACGCCGCTGTTGATCAAGTGGCTGACCGGTCCCTTCACACCCGCCTCCATGACCTTGATGTTCCAGAAGGAAGTGGCGGATAGGGTCGCCGCCGAACCGGGCTCTGACGCCTATGGCCGGCTCTCGGTGATCGTCCAGGCGACCAGCCACGCCCAGGTGGTGATGGACGTTCCGGCCCGCGCCTTCACCCCGCCGCCGAAGGTCACCTCGGCTGTGGTGCGCCTGACACCCCTGGCCCAGCGCCCGGAAGCGGCCCGCCTCGACGCGCTCCAGTCGATCACCGCCGCCGCCTTCGGCCAACGCCGCAAGATGCTGCGCTCGAGCCTCAAGGCCCTGGGCGGCGCTGATCTGTGCGAGGCCGCCGGCGTCGCACCGGAAGCCCGCGCCGAAACCATCGACATCAAAGGCTTCCTCGCCCTCGCCGACGCCTGGCGTCGGCGCTGAGCCTCAGAGCCCCTGGGCCCAGGTCAGTGCAAAGTCGCCGACCTCCTCCCAGCCAGGCTCGGCGATCAGGAAGTGCGAGCGGTCCGGGAATAGCTTGAAGTCGGTCTTGGCGTCGGAGCGCTTCTGAACGTTGTACGACGCCCGCGAGACATAGGGCGTGACGGTGCGATCGTGCTCGGCGGCGATGACCAGCAGCGGTTGCGAACGCCGCTTGGGATTGACCCATGTTCCGATCGAACCAGCCGCCTGGTAGAAGATCATACCCGGCGTCGGGACCACCAGCTTGTCATAGGCGGCCGCCTGTATTTCGGGTGAGACTGTGTTGGCGAAGTTCTTCGCAAACCCCTCCGGCGACAAGGTGTAAGGGCGCATCCAGCCGCCCACCCGCGCGATCACCGGCAAGGCGGCCGCCAGCGAGATCGGCCCGGGAATGACCCCGCCGACCGGCCCCGGACTGATCCCGATACCAGCCGCACCCAGTCCCCGGTCGAGCAACATCTGGACATAGAGGCCGCCGAAGGAGTGGCCGATGATCAACGGCTTTTCCGGCAGCTTCTCGATGAAGGCCTGATAGTGGTCGACGATCGGCCCGATCCCCAATCCGCCAAGGCCGGCGGGAGGATTAGCCCGGAGTTCCGCTGCTGTCCCCTTGTCGAGATAGGGCCAAGTCGGGGCGTGAACCGAATAGCCCGCCGCCTCGAACGGCTGGCGCAAGCTGTCCCAACACTCGGGCGTCATCCAGGCGCCGTGGACAAACACCACGGTCTTGGTCAAGCTTTGGCTCACGTGAAGTATCTCCCGCTATTATTTGTATTTACAGATTTTACTAAGCTTCACTTTAGACATCGCGGCTCGCCGCCCACGTGATCGCGCGCCCTGCGACCTCCTCCCAGCCTGGCTCGGCGATCAGCAGGTGGGATCGGTTAGAAAACAGCGTGAAGTCGATCGGAGCCTCTGAACGGCGCTGGATTTTGAAGGTCGCCCGCGAGATGTAGGGCGTGATCAGCCGATCTCCCTCGCTACCTGTGATCAGCAGCGGCGCCTTGCGGCGCTCGGGCCTCACGACAGTTCCCAGCCATGTCGCGGCTTGATGCAGGATCCGGCCTGAGGTCGGGATCACATAGGTGTCGTAGGACCCATTCTGGAGCGCGAGCGGCGCGGTGTTGGCGAACCGGTTCGACCACACCTGGCGGCTCATCGCATAGGGACGGTTCCAGCCGTTCCAGCGGGCGATCGCCGGCAGCACGGCGGTCAGCGACGTCGGCCCCGGCACGATGCCGCCGATCGGCACGGGATTGATCGCCACCCCCGCTCGCCCAACGCCACGATCCAGCAGCATCTGCGTGAACAGCCCGCCGAACGAGTGGCCCACCAGCAGCGGCGGGTCCGGAAGCGTCTCGATAACGCCCTGCAGGTGGTCGACGATGGCGCCGGTGGTCAGCGCCCCCAAACCGGCCGGCGGGCTCTCGTTCAGTTGCCGGGCGCTGCGCCCGCCTAGCATCGGCCATGTGGGCGCGTGCACGGTATAGCCAGCCGCCTCGAACGGCTGGCGGAACGTGTCCCAGGACTCGGCCGTGACCCACGCCCCATGGATCAAAACCAGAGATCTCCCTCCCCCCTGGCTCATTTGCGTCAGCCCCGTATGAAGGCCAGCAGATCGGCGTTGAGTTGGTCCTGGTGCGTGACCGCCAGCCCATGCGGCGCGCCCGGATAGACCTTCAGCGTCGCGTCCCTGATGATCTTCGCCGACATCCGTCCCGCGGCGTCGATCGGCACGATCTGGTCGTCGTCGCCATGGATGACCAGTGTGGGTACGTCAATCTTCCGGAGGTCCTCGGTGTAGTCGACCTCGGAAAACTCCCGAATGCAGTCAAGTTGCCCCTTGAGGCCGCCCATCATTCCCTGCAGCCAGAACGAGTCCCGGACGCCTTCGGACAAGGTGGCGCCGGGCCGGTTGTAGCCAAAGAACGGTGTCGCCAGGTCCTTGTAGAACTGGGCGCGGTTGTCGAAAGTGCCCTTACGGATGCCGTCGAAGACCTCGATCGGCAACCCGCCTGGATTACCGGCGGTCCTCAGCATCAACGGCGGCACGGCGCTGACCAGCACAGCCTTAGCCACGCGGCTCGTTCCATGGCGTCCCAGATAGTGGGCGACCTCCCCGCCTCCAGTCGAGTGGCCGACCATGACCAGTTCCTTGAGATCCAGGGCCTCTATCAGCGCGGCGAGGTCGTCGGCATAGGTGTCCATGTCGTTGCCGTCCCAGGTCTGATCGGAGCGGCCATGACCGCGGCGATCATGAGCGATCACCCGGTAGCCTTGCGCCCCGAGGAACGCCATCTGGCCGTCCCAGGCGTCAGCGCATAGCGGCCAGCCATGGGAGAACAGCACCGGCGGCCCCTTCCCCCAGTCCTTGTAGAAAATCGTGACACCGTCCTTCGTCGTGATCGTGGCCATCGTCTTTCCCTTCAGCTGCGGCGGTTACGCGTCGAGTGTTCAACTTGGCTCTGTACGGTGGATACCCTCTCGGTTGCCGAGAGCTTTGCACAGCGCACGGTAAGCGTGAACTCTCATCGAACTTCAGCGCCGATGGCGAGTGTCGCGACGACAAATCGGCGCCTGCCCAGAAGGCGCTCACTCGCACTGGTGCGATGCCCCGAAGGCGACCACGAAAAAGGGCCCGCGCGAGGCGCGGGCCCTTCGGCTTCGAAATAGGGGACGGCTAGGCCAGTTGAAGCGTCGGGCGACGGCGCATCGCCGAGCCCACCAAGCCAAAGCCCGCGATCATCATCGCCCAGGTCGCCGGCTCCGGCACCGCCGAGGAGATGCCGACCTTCACATTGTCGAGCAGCGGTCCCATGTTGTCGCCGCCGCTGTTGGTCCCGAACTGAAGACGGAAGCTGCCGCCGTTACCGGTGATCGCCGAGAAGCTGGCGTTGGTCAGCGGGTAGTTCGACGAGATCGCGCCGATATTGAAGGTGTAGGACGGCCCGGTGAAATCGCCCAGGCTCTGCCCCATGAAGGTCACGTTGTGCAGCGTCGTCGGAGTGTCGAAAACCAGCACGCCGAACAGGGTGTCGGCCGAGCCGCCCCGTTGATTGCCGACCACGTCGAAGCTGATGTCCAACAGGTTGCCGGACGTGAAGTTGAACGCCTGCTTGGTCTGGATCTTGCCGCTTTGGCCGGTGCTGCCGTCGAGGTCGACGCAGGACCCGGCGCAGGTGATGCCGTAGTCGCCGCTCTTCACGATGTCGACCGTCCCGCCGGTGACGTTCCAGTTCGCGAAGCCACCATAGTTCAGGCTGCTGGCGCCGCCGTTATCAGCGTTGAAATTGTCGGTGAAAACCGTGCCGGCGTAGGCCGGAAGGGCGAAGAGCACGCTCGCCGCCAACGTAACCAGGAACTTCTTCATAGCTTTCCCCGTGTGCCTCACCTGCCCGCTTTCGGGACCGATGAAAGACAGGGAGCAAGACGGGCGCCAGAACGTCGTTCCACCTTCGGGACAAAGGGCGCCCGTTACCAGACCGGTCCGCGGCCAGGCGCGCCGTAGCCCATCAGCCCCTCGCCGAGCGGCACGCCATAGGGGTAGCCATATGCCCCGCGATAGTAGCCGCGAGCGTTCTTGTCCTGACTGAAGCTGAGCGCCAGCGTGCCCTTGTCGCCCAGCGGCATGACGCTGGTGATGTAGGCGCTGCGGTAGCCGCCAGTTCCGATCGCCACCCCAACCTCGCCGTGCATCTGGCGATCTTCGCGCCGCAGGTCGAGAAGGCGGCCGTCGCGATCGTCGGGGTTCGTCGGGCTTTCGGCCAGCCACCGTTGGATCTGGGCGGAGGTGTCTTCCAACGGCGCGACTACGGGCGGCGTCGCCGCTGGCTCGGTCGCCACCACGTCGCTGATCGGCGCGCCGGTGGCCCCGGCGGTGCTCATGACTTCTTGGGCCTGCGCGCCGCTGGCGGCCATGGCTAGGACGATGATCCCCGCCGCCATCGCTTTCGATGATGTCCGCATGTGCACGCTCCACTGAAGCTCAAGCTTATAGCTTTGATATGGGCGCTCTTATGGCCTTATCCAACCAGCAGGGCCCTGGAGCCGTCCCAGGCGAGCTTGCCGCCCACCACGATCAGCAGCCCATAAATGATCTTGTAGAAGTTTCGACCCGGCACCCGCCGCACCAGCCAGACCCCGGCCCAGGTCGAGGCGATGGCCAGAGGCAGCAGCACGGCGGCGGTTGATAGGCTCTCGCGGGTGAACTGGCCCAGTGCCCAATAGGCCGGGACTTTCATCCAATTGACCACGGCGAAGAAGATCGCGCTGGTGCCGATGAACACGTCTCGCGCCAGCTTCTTTGGCATTACATAGATCTGGAACGGCGGCCCGCCGGCATGGGCGATCTGGCTGGTGAATCCCGCCGCCACCCCGGCCAACACCCCGCGCCAGGGCAGGCCCTCGGGCCGCGCCTCGCCGACCGGCGCCGTAGCCCGTTCGACCCACAGACGCTGCACGGCGAACACCACCGAAATCGCGCCTACCGCCAGTTCGACCGCGCCGGGCTTCACAAACGCGGCCAACGAAAAACCCAGCCCGATTCCGATCGCCGCGCTGGGCAGCATCACCAGCAGCACGCGCTTGTCCCAGGTCCTGCGGAACGCCCACACGCTGACCACGTCCTGGACGATCAAGATCGGCAGGGTGATCGAGGCGGCCAGCACCGGCGAGACGCTCAGCGCCATCAGCGGCACCGCGATCACCCCAATCCCCGAAAACCCGCCCTTGGCGAGGCCAAGCAGGATCACCGCCGGAATCGCGACCGCGTAGAAGAAGGGATCGGTCAGCAGCGGGGCGTCACTTCCGTTTGCCGAGCTCGGCCGCGATGTCCTTGACGTTGTGGCCGACCTTGCGGTGCGCGGCCACGACTTGGTCCGGGCTCACGCCCCAGCGCTTGGCCCAGAACGCCACCTCGTGACGCTCGCGGACGTCGATTCGCGGATTGTCGCGAAAGTCCCGCTTGCCCTTCGGTTCGGCCATGACGCTCTCCGCTTCCTAAGCGCCCGCAATACCAAGTCCGGCGCCCGCCGCCTACGCCCATTGCTCCTGGTCTCAAACGGGCGGTGGCGCACGACGACTTTCTGCGCTCAATTGTCCCCCATGTTGATCCATCGCCCTATCGTCGCCCACGCGTCCTGCTTCCCCATCGTCAGAGGTGCGAAATGAGCGCCGCGGCAAGCATGAAGATCGGCGTCGACGTCCCCTGGATTTCAAGCTGGTCGCTGGAACAACAGACCGGCGTCTCTCCCTGCCCCAGCGTCGATGGCCAACTTGCCGCCGGCCAACAGATCAAGCCCGGCGCCGGCGAGCCGCTCTACGCCCGCGCCCACCTGTTCCGCCAACGCAAGTCCGTGCGCGAGATGCGTTGCCCAATGTGTGGCGAGCAGACCCCCGATGACGACCGGTGGACACGAACCGCCCGGCCGACTACCGCCGGGACCCTGCGCGCCAAGGGGCTCGGCCCAACGCTCCCGGCCGATATGCCTGACGACCAGTCTCTCCTGGACTGCGGCACCATCGCCCCCATGCACCGCGCCTGCGCCGAATCCGCCTCCGGCCTCGCCCATCTTGCCGACATGAACGATCGCGAATTGAGGCGCTTCCCAAAGGCTTGGATCATCGTCCCACTATGGATCGAGGCCCGCTCCCCCAACCCCCAGGCGAAGAGCGTGGCGGTGGTCAGCTTCCTGCAGTTGCTCGGCGTCGAAGACTAGCGCCCCCACATCTAGAGCCGGATAAGCCTATTGGCGCGCGCCGGGCCGCGAGACCACAAACAGCGCGCAAGCGGCCAGGGCGGCGGCGACCGCCACGGCCAGCCAGGGCTTGGGATGGACGCTGAGGAAGAACAGCGCAAAGCCACCCGCCATCCCGGTGCAGGCCAGCACCTTGGCCTTGCGAGGGATCGCCCCGTTTTCCCGCCAACCGCGCACCAGCGGGCCGAAGTCCTTGTGGTCAAGGATCCAGGCTTCCATCCGCGGCGACGACTTGGCGAAACAGCCGGCCGCCAGGATCAGGAACACCGGGGTCGGCAACAACGGCAGGAACGCGCCCACCACGCCCAGCGCGGTGAACCCCAGTCCCAAAAACAAATAGATCGCCCGCGTCATACTGTTGCGAGTCTCTATCAGAAACGCGCCGATGGATAGGGGGTCAGTGCAGCGCCGCGACGCGAGCGGCCAGCGCGACGTTCACCGCCTCATAGGCCGGCGTGAAATCGCGAGCGATCTTGGCCTTGCTCCAAGTCCGCGCCAGCAGCCCCCCCAGGATCTCGGTATGCAGCACATGGGTCCCGCGCCCCTGCGGGGTCAGGACGAAGCCATGGCGTCCGGCGAACAGGAACGGCACATGCCCCGACCAAGCCAGTTCCCGTCCTGGCTCGGCGGCGACGATCCGCACGGTCTGGCGAACGACCGCCTCGCCGCCCGCGGCCAGATTGCGGAACACCATCGGCACCCGCGCGCCCAGCCGCGCCTCCCCCCGTGCCTCCAGGTTTAGCGGGTTCCACTCAGTATAGCGCGAGAAGTCGGCCAGCACCGCCCAGACCTCGTCGGGCGACGCAGGGATCACGGCCTCGGTGGAAATCCTGTGCATGGCCCGACTATAGCGCAGGTTGCGGCGCCGTCAGCGCGCTCCTAAGGTCGCGGGGAATTGCTGTGGAGGCTGCTCATGGCCCAGTTCAGCGTACCGCCGGCCGGCGAAGCCTATGATCCGGTCGGCTATCTAAGCGCCTTTCTGCATAGTCTCGAAGATCAACTGCGCGAGGCTCTGGAGGCCCAGCCCGGCGACCTGATCCCAATCGAGTTCCACCAGTTGGCGCTGGACGCCTTCGATCCGGTGCCGCGTGAACTGGCCCTCATGCGCGACGCGCTCGGGATGCGAGATATCCTGCCCGCCCTCGAGCGTCATGGCCTGACCGGACCATCGCTTGTCTTCAAGCTCGCGCTGATCGAGGCGCAAAGCCGGCGCTATGAAGCCAGCCGTAGAGGCTCCATCCGCCCGGCGCGCGGCCTCTTCAAGAAGCTTCTCGAGTTCATCGACATCCTGCTTGAAAGTCTGAGCGCCGCGCTGGGCGTTGGCGGGCTGGTCGCCGAGTTCAAGAAGGGTATCGAAAAGGCCGTGCCGGACGACTTCGGCGAGGTGACCTAAGGGCCGACCCGCGAGTGAGAACTGTCTGGCGCCCGACAGACTTCATCACGCAGACAGGAGCACAAAGTCGTCACCCGACTTGGAGGGCGATCATGACGAACTATCAGATCTACCTGCTGGAAGGCATCCGGCTAAAGCTCGGCGGGACGCTGGAATGCGCCAGCGACGCCGAGGCCATCGACCACTTCATCGCCATGCACCTGCGCCCCTGCCCGGCCGAACTTTGGGACAAGGGCCGCCGCATAGCCCAGCTATCTCCCGACGGAGCCCTGGCCATGGGCGACCTGCCGGCCCGGTCGCAAAGCGCCTGAACGAGAAACGCCGCCGGCCCTATCGGTCCGGCGGCGTTCTATGTCTTAGCGTCAAGTTGGGGGTCAGGCGGCGGCGTACTTACGCCGTGAGCTGCGGATCATCACCCCCGCTGCGCCAAAGCCAATAATCATCATCGCCCAAGTCCCTGGTTCCGGAACTACGGCCCCGCCCGCCACGTCGAAGGAGGTGTGTTTGACGCCTTCGAAGTCGAAGCTGGTCGCGTAGCCGTCCTTACTGGTTGAACCCATGAGATTGTAGATCTTGATGCTGTCCAATATTTCCAGATTTTCAGCCCAGATATCGATCTTGCCATTCGAAGGCAGGATCGCGTTCAGGATCTGCGAACCGCCGCCTGCGAAGTTCACCAAAACATCGAAGGTGACGTTGTACTTGGCGTCCTTGTCGGCATAGACCGTCAGGCCGATCTTGGTGAAGTCCACGCCAAGCGGATCTATGGTCAGGTAGCTGAACGGACCGTCCTGCTGCGCAAATCCGTTCCCATTCAGATGAATGGTGTCGTCAGCCGTGTACTGGACGGAATAGTCCGATGGTTTGCTCAGCAGCGTAACGCTGGTTCCATCCGCCTGCTGATCGTTATGGACCTTCTCGGCGTAGTTCTGCCCAGGAATGTAGAAAAGTGTCGCCGCCGTTGCAGGAATGGCGGTCAATGCTGTCGCTGCAAAGACCGCGGACACCAGGACCTTCTTCATGGTCTGTAACCCCGATTGCTAAGGCTGATCTCGCCCCACGGATTGCCCTTGTTATGTCCAAATCGACCGACGCCAGCGTCAGCCCGTGGTTAACAAGGAGCACCGGCGAGCGCTTGCATCAAGCCGATTCACATAACGACGGTCTTTTTTTGGCCGGCAGGTTGCAGTTCAGATATCAACTCGCCTTCTGATATAAATACTGCGCGAACGCCCCACTGCACTTGCCATTTATTCGCAACGGCATTCCACAGCCTGCGTTGAGCGACCTGCTTGCCAAGGCTGCAAACACCATCGCGCCATGCTGTAATCGCCCCATGGCCCTGACCGACATCGCGACCCGCACCTATAATCACGGCTGGCGGCTGGACCCCATCTTGCGCAGCCTGCTCGACACCGACTTCTACAAGCTGCTGATGCTGCAGCTCATCTGGTCGCTGCACCCCGATGTCCAGGCGACCTTCTCGCTGATCAACCGCAGCCGCAATGTGCGGCTGGCCGATGTGATCGACGAGGGCGAATTGCGCGCCCAGCTCGACCACGCCCGCACGCTCGCCTTCACCAACAAGGAGTTGATCTGGCTGGCCGGTAACAGTTTCTACGGCAAGGCCCAGATGTTCACCCCGGCTTTCATCGCCTGGCTGCGCGACTTCCGGCTTCCCGACTACGAGCTGTCGAAGAAGGACGGCCAGTACGAGCTGCACTTCCACGGTCCGTGGACCCACACCACCATGTGGGAGATTCCGGCCCTGGCCATCCTCAACGAACTGCGCACCCGCGCGGCCCTGCGCGATCAGGGCCGCTTCGCCCTCGACGTGCTCTATGCCCGCGCCAAGGCCAAGCTGTGGGGCAAGGTCGAGCGCCTGCGCAAGCTTGAGGGTCTGGCCCTCTCCGACTTCGGCACGCGCCGCCGCCACTCGTTCCTCTGGCAGGCCTGGTGCGTGGAGGCGCTGAAGGAAGGCGTCGGCGACGCCTTGCTCGGAACCTCCAACGTCCTGCTGGCCATGAACAACGACCTGGAGGCCATCGGCACCAACGCCCACGAACTGCCAATGGTCGCCGCCGCCCTGGCCGGCACCGAGGACGAACTGCGCCAGGCCCCTTACCGCGTGCTCGACGAGTGGCGGCAAACCTATGGCGGCAACCTCCTGATCGCCCTGCCCGACGCCTACGGCACCCGCGCGTTCCTCAAGGACGCCCCCGACTGGGTCGCCGACTGGACCGGTTTCAGGCCCGACAGCGCCCCGCCGATCGACGGCGGCGAGGAGATCATCGCCTGGTGGAAGGCCAAGGGCGTCGATCCGCGCTCCAAGCTGCTGGTTTTCTCCGACGGCATGGATATCGACACCATCGAACAGGCCCACGCTCACTTCGCCGGCCGCGTGAGGACCAGCTTCGGCTGGGGCACCAACCTCACCAACGACTTCAAGGGCTGCCTGCCCAGCAACGGCCATGGCGAGGGCGACGCCCTCGCCCCGATCTCGCTGGTCTGCAAGGTCACCAGCGCCAACGGCCGGCCAGCCGTGAAGCTCTCCGACAACCCGGCAAAGGCCACGGGCGATCCCACCGAGATCGCCCGCTACCTCCGCGTCTTCGGCGACGCCGGCCGCGTCAGGACCCCGATCAGCGTCTAACCGTTCATCGCACCAACAGCTGGGCCAAATCCGGCCGGGCGATCCGGAGCAGGTACTCCCGGCGGTCCAACGGATTGAGGTCGCTCCGCGGCCGGCTCGGGGCTGCCCCCCGCACCGGGCGATAGTGGTCAAAGGCGGTCTCCAGCACGCCCTCCCCGCGGGTTAGGCCCGGCAGGCGCTGTTGCAACGCATGGACCCCCGCCGCCGCGATCTCGCCCTCCAGCCGACAAGCGCTCCCCCGTATCGTCGGCGTTCCTGGAATCGCCCCCAGTCGGCCAAGCACCGGCAACACGACCGCCAGCAGGTCGCCCGGAAGTTCCAGTTCGAACCGGTGCATCGGCTCACAGGTGACGGTTCCGGCCTCCCGAAGCGCCGCCATCAGCACCAGCGGCGTCAGGTTGCGGAAGTCGCCCGCCGTGCTCGACATCGCCTTGTCGAACACGGCGTGGGAGTGGCTCTGCCTTGCCCAGTATCCCGAGTGGGTCATGGTCACGACGCAGTCGGTGACCAGCCAGCCGTTGAGCCCTTGAGCGAACGCCTTGTGGACGCTCTCCTCCACCGCCTTGTGAAAGGCCAAGGGGATGGAGCCCAGCTCGACTTCAAGCTGGAACCTCACACCAGAATCGACGGGCGCCGGGTCGATACGTAGGCCCACCGTCGCCAAGAACGGATTGCCGCCTAACTTGATGAAGTCGACCGCCGCCCCCGTCCCGACCGGGCGCTCTATGCAGATCGTCGTGGTCTCGCGAAACTCCACCTCGACGCCGAAGTCGCCCGCCAGGGTGTCCTGGATGACCTCCTTCTGCACCTCCCCATAGAGCGAGACGAACAACTCGCCGCGCTGATCATCCTGCCGCAGGTTGATCAGCGGGTCCTGCTCGGCCAGTTGCGCTAGCGCTGCGTGCAGCGCCCCTCGGTCAGTTGGGCGACGCGGGGTGATCACGGTCTCCAGGGTCGGCGGCCCAAAGTGGTGCTCAGCCCCACCGGCGCGCGGCTCGCCTATGGCGTCGCCGATCCGCACGTCCCCCAGTCCCCATAACTTGCCGATCTCGCCCGCCGACACGACGCCGCGCCGCACGACCGAGCCGGCCTCGAACACCCCGACGTCTGTGACCTTGTATTCCACGGCCCGGATCAGCAGCCGATCACGCGTCCGCACTCTGCCCGAGAACATCCGCACAAAGGCGATCTTGTCGCCCGCCGGTCCCCGCTCCACCTTGAAGACAGAGCCGCGGAGCGGTCCCTCGGCGTCTCCCTTTCGGGCCGGGAGCAGTTCGGCGATCCCGGCCATGAGCGCCTCGACCCCGGCTCCGGTGATGGCCGAACCGAAGAACACCGGATGAGCCAAGCCCCGCTTGGTCTGCGAGGCCAGTTGCCGACGCAGGCGCCGGTAGGCGACGTCCTTCTCCCCACCCAGATAGTCCTCGAGCAAGGCGTCATCATGCTCGGCCAGCCGTTCCGTCAGGCGGGTCCTGAAGTCCTGGTCGTCAGCGCCATGGCAAGTAAACTGGGCGTAGCGCTCGCCAAGTCCATCAGCGGCGCCCATGGCGACAAGCGCCGGGGTCAGCCGCTCGCCAATGGCAGCCAACACGGCGTCGTATTGCGCCCCGCGCCGGTCGATCTTGTTGACGAAGATCAGGGTGGGGATCGCCAGCCGTTGCAGGGTGCGCATCAGCACCCTCGTCTGGGCCTGCACGCCCTCCACCGCCGAGATCACCAGGACGGCGCCGTCCAATACGCTCAGCACCCGCTCCACCTCGGCGATGAAGTCGGGGTGACCGGGCGTATCGATCAGATTGACCGTGATGTCGCCCAGGACGAACGAGGCGACCGCCGACTTGATCGTAATTCCGCGACGTCTCTCCTGGGCCAGGGAGTCGGTCTGTGTATTGCCGTCGTCGACGCTGCCGATCGCATCGATGACGCCGGCCGCGTAGAGCAGTCTTTCGGTTAGGCTAGTTTTTCCGGCGTCTACGTGCGCCAGAATCCCGAGGTTGAGCATCCGCATAGAGCTTCAATTCCTGTCGAAAAGTGGTGAATCCTTTCTCGATGGACATGAAGCTTTGGCGCATCTGACTCTCCGGGGACCGGTAACTGTGGCGCGCAGCACAGCAGAGGCGCGAGCCGATGGCAACCCGCGTTATGTGGACATGTCCCCCTCCTGACCTGCCCAGAGGAACCGCAGGATCGGTCCGTTCCAGTGTGCGTCGCTGATATCGGTCTCCGCGACCTCGCCGGCCCGTCCCGACTCCAGGATGGCCCGTCGCCAAAAGGCCAGGGCTCGGACGTTCTTGCGTGCCACCGCCACCTCCCACGAACCGGGGCGCTGCGAGAACATTATCTCCGCGGCCTCGCGCCCGACGCCGCCGCCCCGGTGCTTTCTCAGTAGGAAGAACTCGGCGACGCTGCTCTGAACCGGCGCGCCGGAATGGCTCTGGTCGTTGACCAGCGCGAAGCCGGCCAGGACGCCATCCTGCCAGATCAATTGCGCCGACCAGCCAGGACGGCTCCAATAGTCCGCCATCGGATAGGCCTCGAACCGGCCGTCCGCCGCCAGATCGCCTCTCGACGTGCCCGCCCAGAACACCGAGAAATCGTGGGTGTAGAACTGCATCAGGTTCTGGAGGATCGGCTCCTGCTGCGCGGAAGCATTGGTCAGGGTTACAGTCATGGGCGCAAACGGGCTGGGGGATGGATGAAACGCGACGCGGGCGAACACAGGACGCTGGTGCTCAGGGCCGCCGACCTCGCCGAACTTGTCCTCCCATATTTTGAGAACCAACGCCCGCACGACGATCGTCCGCGCCAGGCCATAGCCGCCGCGCGCGCATGGACCCGGGGCGAGATCACGGTCGGGCAGGCCCGCGCCGCGGCCTTCGCCGCCCACTCAGCGGCCCGTGACGTTACTGATCGCCCAGCTCGCGCCGCAGCCCGCGCGGCGGGCCATGCCGCAGCCACCGTCCACGTCGCCGGCCACGCCCGGCACGCCGCCACCTATGCGGCGGCGGCTGAACCCGAATCCACGTAGTCGAACGGCGGTATTGCGTGCGAGGTCACCCGGCATGTCCGACCAGACCAAATCCGGCAAGGTCCGCATCGACGGGGCTCTCGTCACCGCGCTGATCGCCGCTCAGTTCCCCCAATGGGCCGATCTGACGGTGCGCCCCATCGCCCAGGGTGGATGGGACAACCGCACCTTCCACCTTGGCGAACGCATGATCGTGCGTCTGCCCAGCGCCAGCTATTACGCCGATCAGGTCGCCAAGGAGCAACAGTGGCTGCCCATACTCGCGCCTCGCCTGCCGCTGCCGATCCCGGTTCCGCTGGCGATGGGCGCGCCGAGCGACGACTACCCGTGGCCCTGGTCGGTCTATGGCTGGCTTGAGGGCCAGACGGCCTCCGCCGGCCCCATCACTGACCACAGCCAGTTCGCCGCCGCCCTGGCGAAATTTCTCAACGCCCTTCAGCGGATCGACACCACCGGCGGTCCACCGGCCGGCCGGCATAACTTCTATCGCGGCGGACCGCTCTCGACTTACGACGCCGAGACCCGCCAGGCGATCGAGGTGCTCGGCGACCGTATCGACGGCGAGGCGGCGACCCAGGTCTGGGCGGCGGCCCTGGCGGCGACCTGGACCGGACCGCCAGTCTGGGTCCACGGCGACGTCTCGGCTGGCAACCTGCTGGTCCGGGACGGCCAGCTCAGCGCCGTCATCGACTTCGGTTGCTGCTGCATCGGCGATCCGGCCTGCGACCTAGCCATCGCCTGGACCTGCCTGGAGGGCGACAGCCGCGAGGCGTTCCGCGCCAGCCTGCCGCTCGGTCCCGCCACCTGGGCGCGCGGCCGGGGCTGGACGTTGTGGAAGGCCCTGATCGTCTACGCCGCCCTGCCCGGCGCCAACCCGCTGGACGCCGAGAAGTCGCAGCAGATCATCGACGACCTGATCGCCGAACACCGGCGAACCCCCTAGCCTGTGGATGCTTCCTCACTGGGGTACTGTCGGTGAAGCTGATTGAGGGAGTATGCGCATCTGGCGATAGCCGGCTCGTCCCGCACTCGCATCGTCATCCCCGGTCGCGCATGCATGCCCTCAACCCCCCAGGCCCATCTAAGGGTTGAGCCTGATATACCGGCGGTATTCGCGACAATAGCTTGAGCGTCCTCAACGCGGACGCGCCTCCTGGCCATCGCCCGCCGATCCGGGGAAGGACGTCGCCATGAGCGCCTCGCACGACATCTCTCGTACAGTTCTGCCGATCCCTGATCGCGCCCGGACGGGACTGGTCACCTACGACGCCAAGGATCCGGACACCAAGTATCCGCCGATCCTGCAACTACGCCCGCCGAAGGGGGCACCGAACATCCTGATCGTACTGCTCGACGATGTCGGCTTCGGCGCGGCCAGCGCCTTCGGAGGGCCCTGCCTGACGCCGAACGCCGAAAAGCTCGCGGCCCGTGGGCTCAAGTACAATCGCTTCCACACCACGGCGCTGTGCTCGCCCACCCGCCAGGCCCTGCTGACCGGCCGCAACCACCACTCGGTGGGCATGGGCGGCATCACCGAAATCGCCACCGGCGCGCCCGGCTACAATTCGATCCTGCCCAACACCGCCTCGCCCATCGCCCGGACGCTGAAACTGAACGGCTACGCCACCGCCCAGTTCGGCAAGTGCCACGAGGTCCCGGTCTGGGAGACCAGCCCCGCGGGTCCCTTCGACGCCTGGCCGACCGGCGGTGGCGGCTTCGAGTACTTCTACGGCTTCATCGGCGGTGAGGCTCACCAATGGTACCCGTCGCTCTATGAGGGGACGACCCCCATTGAGGTCGAGAAGACCCCGGAAGAGGGCTACCACTTCATGGCCGACATGACCGACAAGGCCATCGCCTGGGTCGGCCAGCAGCAGGCCCTGATCCCCGACA
>NZ_JAURWM010000360.1 GCF_030654915.1 Phenylobacterium sp.
CCGACAAGCAGTGCATGGACGTGGTGTTCACCGCCGGCCAGTACACCCAGGTCTCGATGATCCTGAACTCGTTCGGCGTGCAGCTCGACGCCGGTCAGACCCTCGATCCCGACTTGAAGGGCTTTTGATCATGCGCCTCGCAGGCAAGACCGCCCTCGTCGTCGGCGCCGGCCAGACGCCAGGTGAGACCATCGGCAACGGCCGCGCCATGGCCATGCTGTTCGCCCGCGAGGGGGCAGATGTCCTCTGCGTCGACCGATTGATCGAGCGCGCCGAGGAAACCGCCTCGATGATCGTCGCCGAGGGCGGCAAGGCGGCGGCCTTCGCGGCCAATGTCACCAAGGCTGACGACTGCACGGCCATGGTCGAGGCGGCCAAGGCCCGCTGGCCGCGCATCGACATCGTGGTCAACAACGTCGGCATCGGCGGCGGCGGCGACGGCCCCGCCCATAAGCTGACCGAGGACGCCTTCGACCGCATCTTGGCGGTCAATCTGAAGGGGGCTTGGCAGGTGTCGAAGGCGGTGCTGCCGGCCCTGCGCGAGCAGGGCGCCGGTTCCATCGTCAACATCTCGTCCCTGGCCTCGATCGCCGGCGGCGCCCAGGTGGCCTACGAGATATCCAAGGCGGCGCTCAACCGCCTGACCACCAGCATCGCCCAGGCCAACGCCGGCAAGGGCGTCCGCTGCAACGCCATCGCCATGGGCCTGCTCGACACTCCGATGGCGGTCGCAGGCATCGCCTCGGCCAGCGGTCAGGAGCAGCAGGCGGTGCGCGACGCGCGCAACGCCCGGGTGCCGCTGAACGGCCAGATGGGCACGGCCTGGGACACAGCCTATGCGGCGCTGTTCCTGGCGTCGGACGAGGCGCGTTTCATCACCGGCACGGTGCTGTTCGTCGATGGCGGCATGTCGAGCCGTATCGGCTAGTTCTCGCTCGTCATCCTCCGGTCAGCCGGAGGATGACGAGCGGTGGGCGGGCGGGCCCTAAAACATCCAAGCCGCCAGCAGGAAGGTCAGGCCTGACACCGCCGCGCCGATGGCGAACCAGGCCAGGGGCGAGCCCTTGTCTTTGGCGACGACCAGGGCCGGGCGAGGCGGGGCCTCCACCAGGCGGGCGAGATTACGCAGGGCTTCCAGGCCCTCCTCGGCGAAGCGCTTGGCGCGGGCGGCGGGGCCGAGTTCGCGCAGCATCCAGCGACGCACCACCGGATCGGCGGCTCGCCAGATGTCGTGCTCGGGATCGATGCGGCGCGCCACGCCCTCGACCGTCATCATGGTTTTCTGCAGCAGCACCAGTTGCGGCTGCAGGCGCATGTCGAACAGGGCGGTGATCTCGAAGAGCTGGGTCAGCACCCGGCTCATCGACACATCGCTGGCCGCGCGGCCGAACACCGGCTCGCCGACCGCGCGCAGAGCCTGGGCGAAGGCCGAGACCGAATGGGTGCGCGGCAC
>NZ_JAURWM010000366.1 GCF_030654915.1 Phenylobacterium sp.
ACCATGGAGATCCGCGAAGGCCGCGGGGTGGGTCCCAACAAGGACCACATCTTCCTGCACCTAGATCACCTGGATCCGAAGATCCTGCATCAGCGCCTGCCGGGCATTTCGGAAAGCGCCAAGATCTTCGCCGGCGTCGACGTGACCAAGGAGCCGATCCCGGTGCTGCCGACCGTCCACTACAACATGGGCGGCATCCCGACGAACTTCTACTCCGAGGTCGTGACCCGTCTGGGCGATGATCCGGACAAGGTGGTTCCGGGCCTGATGGCCGTGGGCGAAGCCGCCTGCGTCTCGGTTCACGGCGCCAATCGTCTGGGCTCCAACTCGCTGATCGACCTGGTGGTGTTCGGTCGCTCGGCCGCGCTGCGCTGCGCCGACACCATCAAGGCCGGCGCGACCCAGCCCGAACTGAAGCCGGCCATGACCGACGGTCACCTGGCCCGCTTCGACAAGTTCCGGAACGCGTCGGGCGGCACCACGACCGCCTCGCTGCGTCTCGAAATGCAGAAGGCCATGCAGGAAGACGCCGCCGTGTTCCGCACGACCGACAGCCTGGCCTCCGGCGTCGAGCGGCTCGCCGCTGTCCACGCCAAGCGCCCGGACCTCAAGGTCTCCGACCGCGGCCTGATCTGGAACACCGACCTCCTGGAGACCCTGGAGTTCGACAACCTGGTCGGCCAGGCGATCACCACGGTGGCCGGAGCGTTCAACCGCACCGAAAGCCGCGGGGCCCACGCCCACGAGGACTTCCCGGACCGCAACGACGAAACCTGGATGAAGCATACCCTGACCTGGTTCGACGATACGACCGGCAAGGTCGCGATCGATTACCGGCCAGTGCACAGCTACACCCTAACCAACGACATCGCTTACATCCCGCCCAAGGCGCGGGTGTACTAGGACCGATGATGGCTTCCCTCGTTTCCTCGTTTAACGCGTCCTCGCTTAAGGAAAGCGTCTGATGGTCCAGCTCGCTCTGCCCAAGAATTCCCGCGTCCAGAAGGGCAAGCACCACGCCGCGCCCGCCGGGGCCACCAAGGTGAAGACCTTCAAGATCTATCGCTATGATCCCGAAGGGTCCGAGAACCCGCGCTGGGACACCTATGACGTTGACCTCGAGGCCTGCGGCCCGATGGTCTTGGACGTTCTGATCCACATCAAGAACGACATCGACCCGACGCTGGCCTTCCGCCGGTCGTGCCGCGAAGGGGTCTGCGGCTCCTGCGCCATGAATATCGGTGGCCGCAACACCCTGGCCTGCACCCACGGCCACGCCGAGGTGCCCGGCAAGGACTGCCAGATCAGCCCGCTGCCGCACATGCCGGTGATCAAGGATCTGATCCCGGACATGTCGATGTTCTACGCTCAGTACGCCTCGATCGAACCGTGGCTGCACACCACCACGCCCGAGCCGCAGACCGAGTGGCGCCAGACCCCGGAAGACCGGGAAAAGCTGGACGGCCTATATGAGTGCATCCTGTGCGCCTGCTGCTCGACCTCGTGCCCCAGCTACTGGTGGAACGGCGACAAGTACCTGGGCCCGGCGGCTCTGTTGCACGCCTATCGCTGGCTTATCGACAGCCGTGACGAGGCCACTGGCGACCGCCTGGACGAGCTGGAGGACCCCTTCAAGCTCTATCGCTGCCACACGATCATGAATTGTGCTCAGGTGTGCCCCAAGGGCCTGAATCCGGCCAAAGCCATTGGTGAGATCAAGAAGATGCTGGTGGACCGGGTCGTCTGATCGCGGTCTGCTGGCGCCTGATCTAATCCGAACGGCGTTTGGAAAGTTGACGGCGCCGTCACTTTTCTGCATGGGGCTTCTATGAGCCAATCGGACGCGCATATTGTGATCCTCGGAGCGGGCCACGCCGGCGGCACGGCTGCGGCCTTGCTTCGCCAGTATGGCCATGCGGGCCCCATCACCCTGGTGGGCGAGGAGCCGATCCCGCCCTACCAGCGGCCGCCGCTCTCCAAAGCCTGGCTGAAGGGCGAGGCCGACGCCGATTCCCTGGCGCTCAAGCCGCTCGAGTTCTACGCCGAGCACAACATCGACTTCCGACCCAATGTCCGCGCCGAGACGCTGGCTCGGTCGGATAAGAGCGTGACGCTCTCGAACGGCGACACCCTCAACTACGACATACTGATCATCGCCACCGGCATGCGGCCGATCCGGCTGCCGATCGAGGGCGCCGATCTGGGCGGCGTGCTCACCCTGCGCACCGCCGCCGACGCCGAGGCGATCAAGGCGGCGCTGGGTCCGGGCAAGCGGCTGGTGATCGTCGGCGGCGGCTATATCGGCCTGGAGGTCGCGGCCTCTGCCCGGGCGCTCGGCGCCGAAGCGGTCGTGCTGGAGCGTGAGGCGCGTATCCTCGCCCGCAGCGCCTGCGAGCCGCTCTCCAGTTTCTTCCGCGACTATCACATCTCGCGCGGTGTCGAATTCGTCCTGGGCGCCAGCGTCAGCGGCTTCATCGGCGAAGGCGGCCAGGTCAGCGGCGTGCGGCTGGCCGACGGGCGGGTCGTGGCCTGCGACGTCGTGCTGCTGGGCGTCGGCGCCACCCCCAACGACGAGATCGCTCGTGACGCCGGCCTCGAATGCGCCCGCGGCATCGTGGTGAATCTAGAAGCTCGTACCGCCGATCCCAGCGTCTTCGCGATCGGCGACGTCACCCACCGCCCCATGCCCCACTATGATCGCATGTTCGGCCCCGAGAGCGTGCCGAGCGCGCTGGAGCAGGCCAAGCAGGCCGCCTCGGCGATCACCGGCCGTGCGGCGCCCGCGCCCGAGGTGCCGTGGAACTGGTCCGATCAATACGATCTGAAGCTTCAGATCGCCGGTCTACCGTTTGACGCCGACCGAGTTCTCCTGCGCGGCGACCCCGCCACCGCCAAGTTTGCAGTCTTTCACCTGAAGGGCGATCAGGTCCAAGCCGTGGAGGCGATCAACTCGCCCCCGGAGTTTATGATGGGCAAACAGCTCATCGCCAACCGTAAGCCGGTCAATCTCGAGCGGCTTGCTGACACGTCCATATCCATGAAAGAGGTCGCTGCATAAAAGCGGCGAAGGGGAGTAAATGGCCAAGATCACCTACATCGAGCACGACGGCACTGAACACGTCATCGACGTGAAGAACGGCCTGACGGTGATGGAAGGCGCGGTGAAGAACAACGTCCCGGGCATCGACGCCGACTGTGGCGGAGCCTGCGCCTGCGCGACCTGCCACGTCTATGTGGACGCCGCCTGGCAGGACAAGACCGGTTCGACGACGGCCATGGAGGATTCCATGCTCGACTTCGCCGAGAACGTCGAGCCGAACAGCCGCCTGTCCTGCCAGATAAAGGTCAGCGATGCGCTCGACGGTCTCGTCGTGCGGATGCCGGAAAGCCAGCACTAGTCAGGCCTCTGTTCCCTGTCTTGCGACAGGGGCGAGTGTTAAAGCCCGGCCCGGCGTCGCCTATGCGCGCCGGGTCGGACCCATTTTCGGCAACGTAAAACGCCCGCAGGCGCGATGCTGCGGGCGTAATTTCGAAGCAGTTCTAGATGACCTGCCAATGGTGGCGCTGCGCGTCCCGCTAAGCGGCGATCGCCGCACAACGCAGCGAGTCGAGCTGGGCGATCAGATTGCCCATGGCGCTGGACGGCAGGATGTCGTCCTGATCATAGGCTCCGTCTTCCAGCAGAGACGCCAGACGGTCGCGGGCGCGGCTGACGCGGCTCTTGATCGTGCCGATAGCGCAGCCGCAAATCTCGGAGACTTCTTCGTAGGACAGCCCGCCGGCGCCGATCAGGATCAACGCCTCGCGCTGATCTTCGGGCAGCTTGGCGAGGGCGCGGCGCACCTCGTCGAGTTCGAGGCTGGCGATCGGGTTCGACACCGCGACCAAGGTGCGCTCGGCGACTTCCGGATCAAGCTGGGTCGAGCGCCACGAGCGGCGCTTGTCGGAATAGAACTGGTTGCGCAGGATCATGAAGGTCCAGGCCTTCATGTTCGTGCCCGGCTGATAGCTGTTACGGTTGTTCCAAGCCTTCAGAAGCGCGTCCTGGGCCAGATCGTCGGCGGCTGTCGCATCGCGGCAAAGCGAGCGCGCGAAAGCGCGCATTTGCGGGATCAAGCCGGTCAGTTCAGTCTTGAAAGCCTCGTCCGCGAGCGTCTGAATATCCATCGGGCACCTTCATCCAAGCCAGGGCCGTACACGCCCCTCGCGGTACTAAACGCCCCGGTTCCCAAAAGGCTCCGCTTGCGCGCAGTTAAAAGCTCAGCTCCGGATGCCCAGCCGCGCCCTGGGCGGCCTCGGGCAGGTGGCAGGTGAAGGTGGCGCCGGAGCCTGGCTCGCTTTCCAGGGCGACCCAGCCGCCATGCAGCTCGACCAGGGCCTTGACCAGCGCCAGGCCCAGGCCCGGCCCGCCGCGTTCGCGGCCGATGAAGCGGTCGAAGATATGCGCCTGGACGTGGAACGGGATGCCGCGCCCGGTGTCGGTCACCTGCAGCTGAATCTCGCCCAACGCGCGGCGCGCGGCGATGGTGACCAGGCCTCCGGCCGGCGTCTGGCGCACCGCGTTCTCGGTCAGGTGATCCAGCGTCTGGGTCAGACGTTTAATGTCGCCCCGGATCAGGCCGATGTCGCTCGGGTGCTCGATCTTGATGGTGACGCCGGCCGCCTCGGCGTCCTTGGCCCAGCGCTCGGCCGACTTGACCAGCAACTCGGCGACATGGACGTCCTCAAGGTCGAGCGCCATCTCGTCAGCGTCGATCTGGGCCATGTCCAGCACGTCGTCGATGGAGCGAGCGAGCTGCGTGGCGGCGGTGCGTACCGCAGCGGCGTGGCCCCGGCCGCGCTCGGACAGGTTCTCGCCCGAGCGTTCCAGCAGTTCGGAATAGCCGATGATGGTGGTGAGCGGGGTGCGTAGTTCGTAGGAGACGTTGCCCACGAAGTCGCGCTTCAGGCGCTCGGCCTCGGCCAGGGCCGCCGAGCGGTCGGCCAGCGCCCGCTCCAGCTTGCGGGCGTCGGTGACGTCGCCGAACGCGATCAGGGTCGCGCCGTCGGGCAGGGGGCGTGACTGATAGACGACGATGCGGGAGTCGGAGGTCTTCACCTCGCCCGAGATCGGCGCGCGGGCCTGGGGATCGGGATCGGCCACCCGGCCCTTCAGTTCACGCCAAAACCCCATGTCGTGCAGGCGGGGCACGCAGAGGTCGACCACGCCCTCGAAGTCATGGGCCTGTTCGAGCTGGGCGTCGGTGACGTTCCAGAAACGCTGGAAGGCTTCGTTGTGCAGGCGCAGGCGCCCGTCGGAACCGAACACCGCGACCGCGTCGTTCAGTTTGTCGAGCGTGGCCTGCTGCACCTGGATCTGGGCGTTGTACTGGGCCTTCAGGCGCAGCTCGCCGGTGATGTCGGAGAACAACAGCACCACCCCGCCCATCGGGTGGGGCTGGCGGCCGACCTTCAGGGTCCGGCCCTCCGGCAGGCTCCAGAGGTCGTCGGGACCCGATGAGGTTTCTTCGTAGCGGTCGAGCTCTGCGGCCTTCCACTTGGCGTAGTCGACGGTCTCGGGCAGCCGCCGGCGCTGGCGCAAACGGTCGAGGATTTCGCCGTGGGTCGGGCGCTCGGCGAGCCAGGCCGGCTCCAAGTTCCAGAGGTCGGCGAAGGCGGTGTTGTGGAATATCAGCCGCTTGCCCTCGCCAAAGATGGCGACCGCGTCGGCGATGTGGTTGAGGGTCTCGTCGTGGGCCTCGACGTGGCGCTTCAGCCCTTCACGCAGTTCCTCGGTCTCGGTGAGGTCCTCGGTCCAGACCCCGACGCCGCCGCCTTCCAGCGGTTGGGCGGTGACCTGGAAGGCCCGGCGGCGCCCGCCAAAGGTGGTCCAGCGCAGGGTTTCGCGCTGTTGTCCAAGATTAGCCGCTTCGCTGGCAAGACTGTCGGCGCCCTTGTCGAAGGAGGCGCCTTCTCGGATCGCCTCGTCCAAGGTGGCGACGCCCGCGGCCGCCAGCCACGCGGCGTTGACCCAGACCGGGCTGCCGTCCGCCGCGGCGATCCAGGCGGGCGAGCGCCGGGCGTCCAGGAAGGCGGCGAAGCGCGGCGCGGTCGGCAGGCCGGCCTCCTCGCCCATCACCGCCGATAGGCGCAGCCAGGCCAGGGCGCCGGCCGCGCGGCCCTCGACCGCGACCAGACCGCCCGCGCCTTGCACGTCGAAGGCGCAGGCCTCGCCGCGCTCGAACAGCGCGCGCAGGCGCCGTGCATGATCGGGGTCGGCCCGCATCAGGGCTGAAACCACGCCCTGGGGATCGGCGTGGGCCAGGCCCAGCACCTCGGCGCATAACGCCAGGCTTTCCTCGCCGGACGCCAGTTGAGCGTGACCATCGTCCACCGAAAGCAGGGCGGAATCGAAGGCTTCGGCCGAGGCCTGGGATGCTTCGGCGCCGGCTTCCAGTTCGGCGATCTTGGCGCGCAATTCGTCCAGGCGGCCGTCGTTGCGCCGACGTTGGTCCACCAGCCAGGCCATGGCGCACAGGGCGAGCAGCACCGCGCCGGCGATGGCCCCGAGGATAAGTTCTTGCTCGCTCATCAGTGCTCCATCGCCGCCGTTCCGTAAGGGCGGCGAATCATCTCAAGGACCATAGTTTGGTCCGCGCATTTCGGCGATGATCCCCCATGACCGCGATCCTCTATCCGGTGGCCACAGACGCCCGCCTCGCACTGTCTCAGCCGCGTGGCCGTGCGGCCCGCGAACGCGAGGCGCTGGAAATCGCCGGCGATATCGTCGCTTTCGTGACCGAGCCGGTCGGACCTGACTATGCGACACGTGAGGCCGCGCTCGACGCCCACGCGGGGCGGATTGAGGACGACCGCCCCGGGCGCCTGGTCTCGCTGCCGAGCGAGGACCGTATCCTGCGGCTGGTGCAGCAAGTCGCGCCGCGCGGCGGCCGGCTTCGCGCGCCGGCCCCGGTCGCCCCGACCTTCACCGAGGGCCATCGCTGGCCGGCGCATCAGGGCGACCCGGCGGCCACGATCTGGCGGGTGATGATCTCCTATTGGCGGATCGGCGCGGCGCCCACCTTGAAGGTCGGCGGGCCTCAGGCCCGATACGCTCGCAAGCGGGGGCGCGAGCCGGTCGATTCCGACACCCTGCAGGCCTATACGCGCCAACCCCTGCAGCCGGTGAAGCCGCAGCAGCCGCTCGATATCGGGCTTTTCGAGCGGCGCTTGCCCGAAGCGCCCCATATAGTCGTGCCTGATGAGTGACCCCTACGCCGGACGCGCGCCGTCCCTCGACGACCTCGCCGCCCTGGCCGAGGCCGCCTTCGCCGCCCTTCCGGAGGGCTTTCGCAACATGACCGGGGAGGTCGTGTTCCGCGTCGATGACTTCGCCGCCGTCGAGGTGCTGGATGAGCTGGGCATCGAGGATGCGTTCGAACTCACCGGCCTCTATCAGGGCGTGAACCTCGCCGACCGTTCGGTGTTCGACCCTTCGCCCGGACCCTCGCGGGTGTTTCTTTATCGCCGCCCGATCCTGGATGAGTGGGCCGAGCGCGGCGACGTCACCCTGGCCGAACTGGTCAGCCACGTGCTGGTCCACGAGATCGGCCACCATTTTGGCCTGTCTGATCCCGACATCGACGCGATCGAGGCCGCTGCGGACTAGGACCTGGTCTGGTCGCCCCGAGCGGCCTTGCGGGTCGCTGGGACCCCCCGAGGATTCTCGCCTAGCGTCTCGCAGCCGGCCGGGGTCCTGCTGTTCAACCGCTCGAAACACCCAGGTTGACCCTGCCCGAAAGTGACGCCCCCGTCATTTTTCTTGACTGATCGTTGTTCTGTTGAAAGGGTGGCCTCCAGTAGGAAGCAGCGGGTGCATAACCGCGCCCTGTCGAGGAGGACGACCCATGGCCGCCGACGGCAACATCACTAAAGACATCATCTATGAGGCCGTGGCGCCGGACGACTTCGAGTCGATGCTGGACCTTGACCGCTACAACGCCCGCTCGACGGCGTTCGACAAGATCATCTCGGCCACCCACGACCATTTCTGGGATCCGCTCGACAAGAAGTACATCGACTTCGACGAGCCCTTCGACATGGAAAATGAGATGCTCCTCCCTGAGGACATGATCATCTCGTTGTCGACCGACTATGTGTCGAACCACCTGAGCGACTGGAAGACCCGCGTCCGCTTCGCCAACCAATCGGCACTGCGTTCGTTCTCCTCGATCCTGCACGGCGAGCAGGGCGCGCTGAACCTCACGGCCAGCCTCTGCCATGTGCTGCTGGACCAGGGCGCGCAGGACTATGCCGCCAACCAGACCCGCGAAGAAGCCCGTCACGTCACGGCCTTCGCCAAATACATCAAGGCGCGCTGGGGCCGTCCGGCCGAGTGCGGCCCGACCCTGAAGACGTTGCTGATCGACATCATCGGTTCGCCCGAGGTCTATAAGAAGATCATCGGCATGCAGATGCTGGTTGAAGGGCTCGCCATGGGCGCCTTCGCCACCTTCTTCAACAACATCAACGACCCGCTCGGGAAGAAGTTGATGCAGCTCGTCATGACCGACGAGGCTTTCCACCACAAGTTCGGGAAGATCTGGGCCGACC
>NZ_JAURWM010000373.1 GCF_030654915.1 Phenylobacterium sp.
GTCTTCCACGCCGCGGCGCTGAAACACGTCTCGATGGTCGAACGTCAACCCTGCGAAGGCGTGCTGACCAATGTGGTCGGCACCTGGAACGTGACCGAAGCCGCCAAGGCCTGCGGCGCGGCCCAGATGATCCTGATTTCCACCGACAAGGCGGTCGACCCGTCGAATGTCATGGGCGCCACCAAGCGCTTGGCCGAGGCGGTCATCCAGGCCCAGCAGGTCGGTCCTGGCACTCGTTTCTCGGCGGTCCGTTTCGGCAATGTCCTGGGCTCGGCTGGCTCCGTGGTGCCGATCTTCCGCTCGCAGATCGAGCGCGGCGGTCCGGTGACCGTGACGCACGAGGACATCGAACGCTTCTTCATGACCATTCCGGAGGCCACCCAGTTGGTGCTCCACGCCACGGCCACCTGCGCCGAGGGCGAAGACGCCGACCACGCCCGCCTGTTCCTGTTGGAAATGGGCGAGCCGGTCCGCATCATGGATCTGGCCCGCCAGATGATCGCCCTGTCGGGTCGCACGCCCGGTAAGGACATCGAGATCGAAGTGACCGGCCTGCGCCCCGGCGAAAAGCTCACTGAGGCGCTTCTGGACGAAACCGAGACCTCGCTGCCCTGCGCGCCTAAGGTGATGGAGGTCGTCTCCACCTCGGCCCTGCGCATCACAGCCAATCACCTGCACGAACTCGAAACCCTTGCCGAACGCGGCGATGTGGACGCCGTTCGCAGCAAGCTGTTCGACATCGTCGCCCAAGTCCGCGGCGAGAAGCCGCCGATCCCGGCGCTGCGGGTCGTCTCCAACGCGTGACGCGGGCGCGCCAAGCGGCTAAGGCGTTCGCATGGCGGTTATTCTGGTTACCGGCTCGGCCGGCTTCATCGGCTCCCACCTCGCCCATCGACTGCTTGATCGCGGCGACGAGGTCGTGGGCCTGGACAATCTCAACCCCTATTATGATCCGACGCTGAAACAGGCGCGCCTCGCACGCCTCGAAGCGCGCGAAGGCTACCGCCACGCCAACATCGATTTGGCTGATCGCGACGCCATGGCCAAACTATTCATCGAGGCCAAGCCTAACCGGGTGGTCAACCTCGCCGCCCAGGCCGGCGTCCGCTACAGCCTCGAACAACCTGCGGCCTATGTGGACTCAAACCTCGTCGGCTTCGGCAACGTCCTCGAAGGCTGCCGCGCCGCCCAGGTCGAACACTTGGTCTTCGCCTCGACCAGCTCGGTCTATGGCGCAAACGGCAAGCTGCCGTTCTCGGTCCACGAGCCGGTGCACCACCCGATCACTCTCTATGCCGCGACCAAGCTCGCCAACGAGTCGATGGCGCACTCCTACGCGCACCTGTTCGACATCCCGGCGACCGGCTTCCGGTTCTTTACGGTCTATGGGCCGTGGGGCCGGCCGGACATGGCGCTGTTCAAGTTCACCCAGGCGATCCTGGACAACCGACCGATCGACGTGTTCGGCCAAGGCAAGATGCAGCGCGACTTCACCTATGTGGAGGACATCGTCTCAGGCGTCGTCGCGGCACTGGATCGTCCGGCGCAGATCGACCCAAACTGGGACGCCCAGTCGCCCGACCCGGCCACCAGCGGCGTCGCGCCCTGGCGGATCCTCAACCTCGGCAACAGCCAGCGTGTTGAGTTGATGCACTACATCGAGGTCCTGGAAGCCAAGCTGGGCCGCAAGGCCAAGCTGAACCTCCTCCCCATGCAGCCCGGCGACGTCGCCCGAACTGAAGCCGACGTCACCGACACCATCGCCGCGCTAGACTACGCTCCGTCCACACCGATCGAGGTAGGAGTCTCCAACTTCGTGGACTGGTACCTCGACTACTACCGCGTGGGCGCGAACTAACCGGCCTACAGCCGCAGGTCAGCGGTCCCCTGCGGGAACACCGCCTTCACGTCGTAAAGCACCGCGCCCGGCTTCCCGAGAGCGCGGATGGCTTCGACGCCCAACTCCTGAAACTGTGCGTGCGCCACCGCCAC
>NZ_JAURWM010000379.1 GCF_030654915.1 Phenylobacterium sp.
GAGACCCTCGACATCTACGCCCCGCTGGCCCGCAACATCGGCTGTCACCGCATCTGCACCGAGCTGGAGGAGCTGGCCTTCGAGCACCTCAACCCGGTGGCGCGCGACGCGATCGGCCGCCGGCTCGAAGCCCTACGGCTCGAGCAGGGCGGAGCGGTCGCGGTGGTGTCGGGCGAAATCGCCAGCCGGCTTGAGGCCGCGGGCCTGCCGGCCCGGGTGTTCGGCCGCGAGAAGAACCCCTATTCGATCTGGCGCAAGCTGCAGCGCAAATCGATCGGCTTCTCCCAGCTGTCCGACATCTTCGCGTTCCGGGTGATCGTCGACACCGAGGCCGACTGCTACCAAGCGCTGGGGGTCATCCACCGGGCCTGGCCGAGCGTGCCCGAGCGGTTCAAGGACTACATCTCCACGCCCAAGCGGAACAACTACCGCTCGATCCACACCACGGTCGTCGGCCCGCGCGGGATGCGGATCGAGATGCAGATCCGCACTGAGACGATGGACCGGATCGCCGAGGACGGCGTGGCCGCCCACTGGCGCTACAAGGATAAGTCCTACGGCTTCGACGCCGAGGCCCAGGCCGCCGAGGGCGGTCGCGACCCGCTCGTCAATCTGCGCCATCTGGTCCAGGTGCTCGAACACGGCGGCGACGTCGAGGAACTGGTCGAGCACGCCAAGCTCGAGATGTATCTCGACCAGGTGTTTGTCTTCACCCCCAAGGGGAAGCTGGTCAGCTTGCCTCGCGGGGGCATGCCGCTGGACTTCGCCTATGCGGTTCACACCGACGTTGGCGACACTTGTATCGGTGTCAAAATCAACGGCGAACTCAAGCCCTTACGGACAGCTCTTCAGAACGGAGACGTGGTCGAGGTGATCCGCGGGACCAAGCCCGTGGTGCCGCCGGACTGGCGCTCGCTGACTGTCACCGGCCGCGCGCGCTCGGCGATCCGCCGCCATATCCGGCAGACGGAGAAGGAAGAGTTCATTCGGCTGGGCCGCGCTACGGTCGACCAGACTTTCGAGCGAGCTGGCAAGGCGCGCAAGGACGTGTTGCTGAAGCCGTCGCTGGAACGCTTCGCGGTCCCCACCGAGGAAGACCTGTTCGAGGCGGTCGGACGGGGACGCATCTCGCCGACCCAGGTGTTGGACGTGATCTTCCCCGGGCTCAACGCCGCCGACCGCGACGCGGCGACGGCGACGCGCCGGATCGAGGGCGGCAAGGGCGCCAGGCTCTACGTGCGCGGCGGCGGGCTGACGCCGGGCGTGTCGCTGAACTTTGGGACCTGCTGCACCCCGGTTCCCGGCGACCGGATCGTCGGCATCTTGGAGCCGGACGGCACAGGTCTGACCATCCACACCATCGACTGCGCGACACTGGCCGATTTCGAGGACCGCGAGGAACTCTGGCGTGACCTGCAATGGACGCCGGAGGCCGAGCGCAACACGGTGACGCTGTCGAAGCTGAGCGCCACCATAAAGAACGCGCCCGGCGTGCTGGGCCAAGCCTGCACGGTGATCGGCGAGGCTGGCGGCAACATCGTCAATTTGCGCATGCACCGTCGGCAATCTGATTTCTTCGACGTGGATTTCGACGTTGAGGTGAAGGACGCCAAGCACCTCACCCACATCGCCGCCGCCCTGCGCGCCAATCCCAGCATCGAGACCGTGGACCGCGCCAAGGGGTAGCGGGCGCCGTCTGCGCCCGCCGTTCCTTAGTGAATGGACTGGGAGTGCTCTCCCCCCGGACGCACGATGCCGCCGAGCGCTTCGCCTGCGCGGGCGGTTTGGCCGATAGAGGCCAGGTCGGCGAGCGAGACGATGCCGATCAGGCGCTTTTCGCGGTTGAGGACTGGTAGGCGGCGGAGCTGGATGTCGCCCATATTACGCAACACCGCGTCGCTTTCCTCATCGTCGAAGCAGTAGCGAACCTCGTTGCTCATGATCTCGCTGACCTTGGTGTCGGGGCCCTTGCCCTGGGCCACGGCGCGCACGCAGATGTCGCGGTCGGTGATCATGCCGACCAGGCGGTCGCCGTCGCTGACAGGAAGCACGCCCGCGTCCAATTCCGCCATCAGGCGCGCCGCATCGCGCAAGGTTTCATTCGGATTGGCCATCCTGACATCGCGGGTCATGCATTCGCTGACTCTCATGGGGAAGACTCCTGTTTGGGGAAAGCGGCCGTGCTGGCCGGCATGGAGGCGAAACGAGCGCGGCAAAGTTCGCGTTCCGATGCAGGCTGAGATTTTCCGGAAAGGTCTGGCTGGCGCCCAGACACAGCGAAGCCCGACGGTCTCACCAGGATTGTGGGAGGTTTCGCCGGGCTTCTTGTCCGATCAGTTTCCATTGCTGGCTCCTGATCGGGCGCGATCTTCGATTTTCACTCGTCGATCAAAAGATAAACGAGAAGCCGGGCGGCGCGGTTCCTGCGCTTTGCAAAAAATCTCTGGCCTGACAGCCGGTAGAATCTCGCTTCACATGCGTGCCATGTACAGACCCGCCGTCCTCGCCCTGACCGCCGCCCTGCTGGCCTCCACCGCGAGCCTCGCGGCATCGCCGCCGGCCTATGACGTCGTGATCCGCAACGCTCAGATCTATGACGGATCGGGCGGCGCGCCGTTCAAGGGCGATGTCGCGATCGGCGAAGGCCGCATCGCCTATGTCGGTCCGCATGCGCCCGGGAGCGCCCGGACAACCATCGACGCCGGGGGCAAGGCGGTCTCGCCCGGCTTCATCAACATGCTCTCCTGGGCGACCGATAGCCTGATCGCCGATGGCCGCGGCCTGTCTGACCTGAAGCAGGGCGTGACGCTGGAAGTGATGGGCGAGGGGACCTCGATGGGGCCGCTGTCGCCGGCGATGAAGCTCTTGGAAGCCCAGCGGATGGGCGACATCAAGTATCCGATCGAATGGACCACGCTCGATCAGTACCTGACCTGGCTGGAGAAGCGCGGGATCGCGGTCAATGTCGCCTCGTTCATCGGCGCGGCCACGGTGCGCGAGCACGTTCTGGGAGAGGGCGACGTCGATCCAACGCCCGAACAATTGCTCGCCATGCGCAAGCTGGTGGTCGAGGCGATGGAGGATGGCGCGCTCGGCGTCGGGTCGTCGCTGATCTATGCGCCGGCGAGCTATGCCGAGACGCCGGAACTTACGGCCTTGGCCACCGAGGCCGGGCGTTGTGGCGGCATCTATATCAGCCACATGCGCTCCGAGGCCGACCGCCTGCTGGAGGCTATCGACGAACTGATCGAGATCTCCCGCGTCTCGGGCGCGCCGGCCGAGATCTACCATCTGAAGCAGGCCGGCCGCGCCAATTGGGACAAGCTTGATCCCGCCATCGCCCGCATCGAGGCGGCGCGGGCCAAGGGACAGCGGATCACCGCCGACATGTACAGCTACACCGCCGGCTCGACGGGGCTGGACGCTGCCATGCCGCCCTGGGTCCAGGCTGGCGGGGTGGAGCAATGGATCGCCCAGATGAAGGACCCGGTCGTCCGGGCCAAGGTCATCGCCGAGATGCGCCAGGAAAAGCCATCCTTCGAGAACCTCTATCGCCATGCCGGTGCGGACGGGACGCTGCTGGTCGGCTTCAAGAACCCGGCCCTCAAGGGGCTGACAGGCAAGACGCTCGCCGAGGTCGCCAAGGCGCGGGGGATATCGCCAGAGGACGCCGCCATCGATCTGGTCATCGAGGATGGCAGCCGCGTCCAAGTGGTCTACTTCCTGATGTCGGAGGAGAATGTCGCCCGCCAAACGGCGCTGCCGTGGATGAGCTTCGGATCCGACGCCTCGGCCCAGGCGCCGGAGGGCGTGTTCCTGAAATCCAGCACCCACCCGCGCGCCTACGGCAATTTCGCGCGGGTGCTGGGCAAGTATGTGCGCAAGGAGGAGACGACCAGCCTGGCCGACGCGGTCCGCAGGTTGTCAGCCTTTCCCGCCCAGAACCTGGGGCTGACGGATCGCGGCCTGCTGAAGGTCGGCTACCACGCCGACGTGGTGGTGTTCGATCCCAAGACCATCGGCGACCGCGGGACCTATGAGAAGCCCCAGCAGTTCGCGACCGGGGTCAGTCATGTGCTGGTCAACGGCAAGCTGGTGTTGGCCGATGGCGAGCCGACCGGCGTCGCGGCAGGCCAGGCGGTGCGCGGCCGGGCCTGGAAGGGGTGGGCCGAGGGCGGCTGTAAGCTCACCGCCAAGGACTGGAGTTGGGCCTGGTGACCCCGCCCCAGGCCAGGGCGCGGATCGATCGTTACGGCGGGAAGCTTAACGCCTTCACGGCCGTCTTCGAGCCTGGGGTTGGCGCGGGGCCGACCTTCGCGGTCAAGGACATGATCGACTTCGCGGGCGTGCCGACCGGCGGCGGCGGTCGCTCGCCGCTTGACCCGTCGCCCGCGCGTCACGCCGCGGCGGTGGAGCGACTGCTGGAAGCCGGCTGGGCGGCGGTCGGCAAGACCCAGACCGTTGAGCTGGCCTATGGCGGGTGGGGGACGAACCGTGCGGTCGGCGCGCCTTGGAACCCTTGGGACGGCCAGATTCATCGGGCGCCGGGCGGCTCTTCCAGCGGATCGGCGGTCGCCGTCGCGGCTGGGCTCTGCGATGTGGCGCTGGGTACCGACACCGGCGGATCGGTCCGTATCCCGGCCGCCGCCTGTGGGGTGGTCGGCTTGAAGCCGGGGCGGGGCCTGGTCTCCCTGCGCGGGGTTCATGATCTGGCGCCCAGCCTCGATACGGTCGGAACCCTGGCGCGCAGCGTCGCCGACGCCGCCCGCGCGCTGGAGATCATCTCCCGGCCGGACGGGGCGCAGACCGGGCGCGGGCCTTTCGACGCCGAGGCGGCATTGAAGCGCGATGTGGGCAGTTGGCGGGTGGCGGCCCTTGTCCCCGGCGACATCGACGATCTGGAACCGGAGATCGCGCGCCTCTATCTGCAGGCGCTGGACGCTCTCCGGGAGGCTGGGGTGGAGGTTGTGAAGGCCACGCCTCCACGTCCGCTCTCGGCCTATTTCGAGCCGAACGGGGTGTTGATGGCCGCCGAGGGCTGGCGTGTGCGCGGCGCTCATATCGAGGCGCACGCCGCCCAGATGGATCCGTGGATCGTCAGTCGTTTTGAGGCGGGGCGCGGGATCACCGACGCTCAACTGGAAGCCGCGCGCCATCGCCGCGCGGAGGACCAGGCCGAGTTCCACGCCTGGCTCTTGGCTTATTCGGCGTTGATCTGTCCTACGGCGCCGATTGAGGCCCCGCCCATCGCCAGCGTGGATGAGACGGTCTCGCCGCTCTCGAGCCTGACCCGGGCTGGAAACTATCTCGACCTACCGGCCGCCAGCGTTCCGTGCGGCCTCACCGCCAACGGGATGCCGGCCGGGCTGCAGATCATGGGCGGGCCTCAGGATGAGGCTTCGGTCGTGGCCCTGGCGGCGGCTTTCGAGACGGTGTCGGGCTGGAACGGGCGAATGCCCGACCTCTTGGGATTTGCGATCTAGAGCCAGGCTTTTTCCAGACGCAGGAGGCGGTACGGGACGTCGCAGCCATGCGGCTTGGAGAACTTTTCGACCTCGCCGACATAGCGAAAGCCCAGCGCCTGGAGAACCTTCCCGGAGGCCGGGTTCTCCGAGGCATGCCCAGCCACCAGGTGATCGAGCCCCGCCGTGTCGAAGGCGAAGTCGCGAACCGCGCCGGCCGCCTCGCGGGCATAGCCCTGTCCCCAATGGGCTTCATCGAAGAAGTAGCCGAGCTCGGCCCCGCCGCCAGCGATCGCGTCGATGTCGGCACAGCCGATCACCTGTCCGTCCAGCACCACGGCGAAGCGATAGGCCTCGCCGGCCCGCCACTCCTGGCCGTGGATATCCACCCACTCGGCCATGGCCTCCAGCGTCGCTGGCCACGGCGCGAGCCGCAGCATGCGGGTCACGTTCCAGTTGGACTGAATATCGGCCAGGCGTTGCGCGTCCGCCGGCTCGAACGGCCGAAGGCTCAGGCGACAGGTGGTGAGGCGGAGGCTTGGGTCGATCATCAGGCCATCTGCTTGGCCTGCTCGCGCGCGGCCGCCTGTTGCTCGGCGATGGCTTGCCGAGTCTCGTCGATCAACCGCGCGGCGATGGGGTCGGTCTGGATCGAGGTCCAATAGGCCGCCAGCTTGGGCAGGCTCTCCAACGGATCGGGCGTGCCGAACAGGCTTGGGATCCACTCGGTGGCGAGGACCAGTTGCGGCGCGATCGCTCCGTCGGCCTGGGTGAGGGCGCCGCCCACCGCGTAGCCCTCTGATCCGATGAAGGTTTCGAGATAGGCAAGCGCCTCGGCAACCTTGCCGGCGGCGGTGTGAATGGCCTGCGTTTCCCAATGGCGGCGCGAGCGGCCGGCGAAGTTGAACAGCGGGACCATGGCCATGACCACGTAGAAGTCGCAGATCCGCGACAGCAGCCGCATCCGCGCCCGCTCCCACGGATCGTCCGGCCGCAGCGACGGCGTCGGATAGGCGTCTTCGAGGTATTCGCAGATCACCTCGGATTCCGGCAGCACGCGGCCGTCGTCGAGCACCAGGGCCGGCACGCGGCCGATTGGATTGACGTTCAGGTACTCGGCCTTCGATTCGGCCGTGGCCCCAAAGCCTGGCGGCCGGATCACCTCAACCTCGATCCCCTTGGCGTAGAGCAGCAGGCGCACGCGCGTGGGGAAGGGCGAGTCGTAGGTCTGAAACAGTTTCACCGGTTCGTCCTCCCAAAACGAATTGGTCGGTGACAGCTTGGCAGGCGTTGGGTAATCCGCAAGTCAGGAGGCCCCAATGAACACCGAAGACGTCCTCGAAGAATTCCGCGCCTCGGGCGCTCTGCGCGAAGGTCACTTCGTGCTGTCCAGCGGGCTGCACTCCGGCACCTTCCTGCAGAAAAACCTGGTCTTCCAGTATCCGGAGCGCACCGAGCGGCTCTGCAAAGCGCTGGCGGCGAAGATCGTCGAGGCGGTGGGCGAGGTCGATCTCTGCATCTCCCCGGCCGTCGGCGGCATCATCCCCGGCTATGAGACCGCCCGTCACCTGGGCGTGCCTTCGATGTACGTCGAGCGCGAAGGCGGCTCGTTCAAGCTGCGTCGCGCCTTCTCGATCCCGCCCGGCGCGCGGATCGCCATGGTCGAGGACATCGTCTCCACGGGCCTGTCGTCGCGCGAATGCGTCGAGGCGATCAAGGCGGCTGGCGGCAATGTGGTGGTCGCGGCCTGTATCGTGGACCGCTCGGGCGGCCGCGCCGATCCGGGCGCGCCGTTCGTGGCCCTGGCCCGCCTGGACGTGCCGGCCTATCCGGCCGACCAGCTTCCGCCTGAACTGGCCGCGATCCCGATCGAGGATCCGGGCAGCCGTCGCCTGCACGGGTGATTTCCAGGCCGCTCGCGCCTATTTCCAGGTCAGCCCGCCATCGCGGCGATAGTGGAGTAACCAGATGAGCCGACTGCGCCTAGGGGTGAATATCGACCATGTGGCGACCATCCGGAACGCCCGTGGTGGCAGCTATCCCGATCCGGTCCGGGCGGCCGAGCTGGCCATCGCGGCCGGCGCGGACGGCATAACCGCTCACCTGCGTGAAGATCGCCGGCATATCTCGGACGCCGATATCGAGGCGCTTGCGGTCATCACTCGCAAGCGCGGCCGGCCGCTGAACTTCGAGATGGCGGTGACCGCTGAGATGGAGGCCATCGCCCTGGCCCATCTTCCGCACGCCGCCTGCCTGGTGCCCGAGCGGCGCGAGGAGCGCACGACCGAGGGCGGGTTGGACGTCGCCGGCGGCCACAATCACACCGCCCC
>NZ_JAURWM010000381.1 GCF_030654915.1 Phenylobacterium sp.
CCGAATGGCTATTCCGAGGTCTGGTCGGGGCTATTGCTACGGACCACCGATGAGGCGGAACTCGCATACGTGCTCGGGCACGAATTGAGCCACTTCACAGAAAGCCATAGTCTGGAGCGCCACGCTGCTCACAAGACCCGGGCGAACGTCGCCTTGGCGGTAAGCGTCGTCGTGGCCGTGGCCGGCGCGGCTTCCGCGGCTGGCGCTACGACGGCGAGTGAAGCTCAGTCGATCATGGACGCGACCGGCAACCTGATCGACCTAGTCTACCTTGGGCAGGTGGCGGCGGTCTTTCGGTTCACCCGCGAGCAAGAAAGCGAAGCCGATCTTCTGGGCCAACAGAAAGCTGCGGCCGCCGGCTACAATGTCACTGCGGCGGCGGAAAGCTGGCGCGGCGTAGTCGCAGAGACCAAGGGCTCCGACTTCAAGCGCGTACGTGAAAGCGACACGCGCACCAGTGTGTTCTCCAGCCATCCCCTGACCAGTGACCGCATCGCCGCCCTCGACGGGCAGGCAAAGACGTTGAAAGCGGGCGGGGAGCGGGGGCGAGCCCGACACCGCGCGGCGATCCGGCCGCATCTGGCGGCCTGGCTGCGTGACGATCTTCGGCGGCGGGACTTTGGCGGAACCCTGGTGGTGATCGAGCGCCTGGCCGTCGACGGCGAGGATCTTGGCGTCCTGAACTACTATCGCGGCGAGGCCTACCGCATGCGTCGCGGCGAAGGCGATCTCGCTCGCGCCCGCGACGCCTATCTCGCATCGACGGCCCAGCCGGACGCGCCAGCAGCGGTCTGGCGGGAGCTCGGCGATATCCGCCGCCGCGACGGCGACATCGTCGGGGCGAAGGCGGCTTACGAAACCTATCTCGCCAAGGCGCCCCAGGCCGAAGACGCCTGGCTGGTGCAGGACGGCCTTTCAAATCTGGGGAACGGAACATGAGCATGCAGGCACTCTTCCGGGTCGTCGCACCTACACTTGCGGCGCTCGCCCTGGCGGCTTGCGCCAGCGTCTCCTCGGCCCCCGTCGGCGCGTTCAAGGTCGGCGACGCCTATGAAGTCGCGCTGGGCCGCGAATGGTCGGACATCAGCGCCGTGATGACCGGCAAGACCAAGAAGGTTCGGCTGCTTTCCATCGACGGGCCGCTGCTCAACCGGCTCTACCTCACCGATGGCCTGGTTCCGGGCGACTACCTGATCAAGCCGGCCGCCAAGGAGCGCCCCACCCCGGTCATCCGCCAGGACATGAGCGCCACGGAACGGCTGGAGTTCGTCACCGACAGCGTCGCGGCGCTGGAATACCAACGGGTGCAGCTGGCGCGCCCGCGAGCCGCCAAGTTTGGCGAGGCGCCCGCCGTGCGCTTCGACCTCAACGCCCAGACCAAGGAGGGCCTTGACATGCGCGGGACCGGCGTGATCGCGCAGAAGGACGGCAAGATCTACGTGCTGCTCTATCTCGCGCCAGCCGAGCACTACTTCCAGGTAACCCTTCCCGAGGTCGAGACCGTCATGGCCTCGGCGCGGCTGAGCTAGTCTTCCTCGCGCGGCAGCGGGTTTTCGACCACGCCCAGGGCGTCGGCGAGGCGCATCTTGGCCGAGCCAGGCTTCAGCGGCTTCTGCTGGCTGGGATCTGGCGCCCAGCCGGTCAGGGTCAGGATCTCGAAGGTCGCCGGGACTCTGCCGTCGGGCTCGGCGAACTTCTCGACATAGAGCTCGCAGGCGCGGGCCAGGACCTGGCGGGTGAGCTGGCGCGGGTGACGTTCGGCCAGCACGCTGGTCTCGCCCATGGCGCGCAGGTCGGCCAGCAGCTTCAGCGGATGGGCGTAGCGCACGGTCACGCGGTCGACGTCGGCCACCGGCAGGGCGAAGCCTGAGCGTTGCAGCAGGCCGGCGGCGTCATAGGCGTCGGCGAAAGGCGAGACCCGTGGCCCGGCGCCGCCGGTCAGCTCGGCCTCGGCCGTCAGCAACGATTGGCGCAGCTCGGTCAGGGTCGCGCCGCCCAGCATCGAGCCGATGAACAGGCCGTCGGGCTTCAGCGCCCGGCGGATCTGGATCAGGGCGCCGACCACGTCGTTGGTCCAATGGAGGGCGAGCGTCGAGACCACCAGGTCGAGGCTGCCGAAGGCGAAGGGCAGGCGCTCTTCATCCGCCACCAGCCGTGGTCCGGTTCGGCCTGCCAGCATGGCGCCTGAGAGGTCGGCTTCGATCAGATGGCCGACGCGGGACTTGGCGTCGCTGAGCGCCAGGGCCTCTCCGAACGCCCCGTTACGCGCGCCGAGATCGACGGCGAGCGGGAAGTCGCGCATGATCGCTTCCAGGCGCACGACGGCGTCCTCGGCGGCGCGCCGCTTGAGGAAGTCGGCGTTGGCGTAGACGGCCGCGGCTCGGCTCAGGCGGGTGCGAAGCAGGTCGCGGTTAAAGAGGCGGGGCGGGGCGGACATTGGCGGCGGGACGCTTTTCGACTGGAAGCCTGTCAGATGGCGATGCGGCCCCCTGGTGGAAACCCGGGCCGCGCGCGAAGGCCGCGGTTCGTACCGCGCTCGACCTGCTTTTCCCACCCCAATCGCTGGACGACGGGCCCGCGCCGATGTCGACCGGGTTCAGCGCGCAGGGCTGGAGCCGCATTCCCTTTATCGACGGCCCACTGTGCGACGGCTGCGGAACGCCCTTCGAATATGACCTGGGAGCAGGGGTTCGCTGCGCCGACTGCATGGCCAAGCCGCGGGCCTTCACCCGTGGCCGCGCCGCCTGTCTCTATGACGACGCCTCGCGCGGCGTAATCTTGCAACTGAAGCATGCCGATCGCACCGACCTTGCCCCTATGCTCGCCCGCTGGATCAGCCGTTCGGCGCGAGATTTGCTCGAAGACGCCGACGCCATCGCGCCTGTCCCCTTGCATCCCGGACGTCTGTTGGGGCGGCGCTACAACCAGGCCGCCGAGATCGCGCGGCCGCTCAGCCGCCTGTCGGGCGTGGCCTATCTGCCCGACGCCCTGGTGCGGGTGCGGGCCACGGAAACACAGGGCGGCAAGTCGGGGTCGGGTCGGCGGCGCAACGTCGCTGCGGCCTTCGCCGTGCCGCTCGGTCGCGTAGGCCAGGTCGCGGGCAGGCGCATCCTCTTGATTGATGACGTCATGACCACCGGCGCCACATTGGAGGGCTGCGCGCGGGCCTTGCTGGCGGCCGGCGCGACGTGCGTTGATGTCGCAGTGGTTGCGAGGGTGAAAGAAGCCGCGAACCGCTCCATATAGAACCAACAGAGTTTTCACGTATTAGACGAGCCATGGCCCAAGTCACAATCTACACGAAGCCCTACTGCCCCTACTGCATCCGAGCGGTCTCGCTGCTCGAGAAGAAGGGTGTGGAGTTCACCGAGATCGAAGCCGCCTTCGAGCCTGAGAAGCGCCAGGAGATGATCCAGCGCTCCAATGGACGCGCGACTTTCCCGCAGATCTTCATCGGCGATCAGCACGTCGGCGGCTGCGACGAGATGATGTCGTTGGAATACGACGGCAAGCTGGACGCCCTGCTCGCGGCCTAGCCTTGAGGTTATGCGCCGCGTGACCTACGGGTGAGCCCATGACCTTGCGCGTCGGACTGATCCAGACACGGACCCCCGCCACCCACGCCGCGGCGCTCGCCCATGTGGCGCCGCTGGTGCGCGAGGCCGCCGCTCAGGGCGCGACCTTCATCGTCACGCCCGAGGGGACCAATATCCTCCAGCGCGACAAGCAAGCTCTGCTGCCGCAACTGACGCTGCTGGGAGACGACCCCGTGGTCCAGGGGCTGCAAGCCCTGGCCGCTGAGCTCTCGGTGGCCATCCTGGTCGGCTCGGCCCTGGTGAAGCGCGAGGACGGCAAGGCCGCCAATCGCTCAGTCCTGATCTCGCCGCTCGGCGACATCGTCGCGACATACGACAAACTCCATATGTTCGATGTCGATCTGCCCACCGGCGAGAGCGCCCGCGAGAGCGCTACCTATGAGCCGGGCGAGGAGGCCGTCGCCGTCCATGCCGGCCAGATGCGGCTGGGCCTGACCATCTGCTACGATGTCCGTTTCCCGGCTCTCTATCGCGCCTTGGCTGTCGCCGGCGCGCAGGTGATCACGGTTCCGGCCGCCTTCACCCGGCCGACCGGCGAGGCGCACTGGGAGATCCTGCTGCGCGCCCGGGCCATCGAGACCGGCAGTTTCGTGCTGGCGTCCGCCCAGGGCGGGTTCCACGAGGACGGCCGCGGCACCTTTGGCCGGAGCCTAGCCATCGGCCCGTGGGGCGAGGTGCTCGGCAAGCTTGACCACGACGAACCGGGTGTGCTGGTCGTCGATCTCGATCTTGCGGCGGTGGATAAGGCGCGGACAGCGATACCGGCCCTGGCCAATGCGCGGGGCTTCGAGGCGCCTATATCTATCCTATGATCCGCTACGCGCTTTCCTGCGATAACGCCCATGAGTTCGAGGGCTGGTTCGGTTCGTCGGCTGATTTCGACGATCAATCCGAACGTGGCCTGGTCGGCTGTCCGGTTTGCGACTCCAAGGCGGTGACCAAGCAGATCATGGCCCCCTCCATCGCTGGCACGAAGAAGACCACCGACCTTCCTCCCCAGGTGCGTTCGATGGTGATGGAGGCCATGGGCCGAGTGCGCAAACACGTCGAGGACAACTTCGACTATGTGGGCGACACCTTCGCCGACGAGGCCCGCGCCATCCACGAAGGCCGCTCCGAAGATCGGGGGATCTATGGCGAGGCGACGCCGGCGCAGATCAAGTCGCTGACCGAGGATGGCGTCCCCATCGCCGCCATGCCGCCCGCGCCGCCGAAGAAGTCGGAAGTGAACTAGCCTCTTGGATCCCCATTGGGGGAGCTTGCGCGCAAGCCTCACCATTACCGTTGCCGGTCGTTCGCACGCCCCATAGGGTCGCTCCCATTCTTGTGGAGCTGATGATGATCCGTTCGATTTCCGCCGCCGCCTTGGCGCTCGCGGCGCTGGCTTCGCCGGCCGCCGCCCAAACCCCACGTCCCGACCAGCTGGCCTTCCGCGAGCTCTACAAAGAGCTGATCGAGATCAATACGACTCTGTCGGCGGGAAGCTGCACTGCGGCGTCGGAGGCCATGGCCTCGCGCCTGAAGGCCGCCGGCTTCGCAGACGCGGACCTGAAGATCATCGTCCCCGCCGACCGTCCCAAGGACGGCAATCTGGTGGCCACCCTCAAGGGTTCAGACCCCAAGGCCAAGCCGATCTTGCTGCTCGCCCATATCGACGTGGTCGAGGCCAATCGCGCTGACTGGGAGCGCGATCCCTTCAAGCTCATCGAGGAAGATGGCTACTTCTACGCGCGCGGCGCCAGCGACGACAAAGCCCAGGCGGCGGTGTGGACCGACAGCCTGATCCGCCTCAAGCAAGAGGGCTTCAAGCCCCGCCGCACCATCAAGATGGCGCTGACCTGCGGCGAGGAAACGCCTGACACCTTCAACGGCGTTCAGTACCTGATCCAGAACCATCGCGACCTGATGGACGCGGCCTTCGTGCTGAACGAGGGCGCGGGCGGGCGGCTCGACGCCAACGGAAATCGCATCTCGCTCGGTATCCAGGCCGGCGAGAAGGTCTATCAGGACTACACCCTGGAAGTGACCAACAAGGGCGGCCACTCCTCGGCCCCGGTGCGCGACAACGCCGTCTACCACCTGTCTGCTGGGCTCTCGCGGCTGGGCGACTACGACTTCCCGGTGAAGCTGAACGACGCCGTTCGCGCCAATTTCGAGAGCATGGCGGTGATCGACGGCGGTGAGACCGGCACGGCCCTGGCGGCCGTGGCCAAGAACCCCGCCGACACAGCGGCCGTGGCCCTTGTCGCCAAGGAACCAGGCCGCAACTCGATGATGCGGACCACCTGCGTGGCGACCATGGTCAATGCCGGCCACGCTCCCAACGCCTTGCCGCAGCGCGCTCGGGCCAATGTGAATTGCCGCATCCTGCCGGGTGAAGGCGTCGAGGAAACCCGGCTGGCCCTGGTCAAGGTGCTGGGCGACGAGACCATCAAGGTGACGACCGTAGGCGAGCCGAGCCCGGTCTCGCCGCCGCCGACGCTGGGCGGGTCAATCACCGATCCGGTGGAGAAGGTCGCCGCCAAGCTGTGGCCGGGCGTGCCGTTGGTGCCGGTCATGGCGACCGGCGCCACCGACGGCCGTTTCCTGAACGCGGTCGGCATCCCGACCTACGGCCTGACCGGCTTCTTCAGCGAGGCGACCGGCAACGGCGCCCACGGCCTGAACGAAAAGATGCGGGTCCGATCGCTCTACGAAGGCCGCGACTTCCTCTACGAGGTGGTCAAGATCTACGCGAACCAGAAGTAGGGGTCTGACCCATCCGTCGTCATCCCCAGGATTTCGCTTCGCGAGCCCGGAGGATGACGCGCGGTTGGGGCCGGACCTAGAAGGTCTTCCGCAGGCCCAGCGACATCACATAGCCTTGGCCCTGAACCTCGCCGCGCAGGCGGGTCGTGGTGGCTGCCGGCGTGCCTTCGTAGAAGGTGGTGTCGTGCAGGACGTCGCTGTCGGCGAAGCTGATGTAAGTGAGGGCCGCGTCGAGCTTGAGGCTGTCGGTCAACTGCGCCGTGGCGCCGGCGCTATAGAGCCAGCGGTCGCCGTCCGGGACCCGTGCGGTGCGCGCGTCGTCCGGCGTCGGGGTCGGATCGTACTGGACGCCGGTCCGCAGGGTCAGTCGGTCATTGACCGCGTAGTCGAGGCCGACCCCGCCCGATGTGGTGTCTTCGTATCCCTGGAACAGAGTCTCGCCGCCACCACCCTCGAACGTCACGTCGATGGACTTGAACTCGCCCCAGCCGATCCGCTGGACCTGGGCGTTGAGGGCGAGCTTGTCGGTCGCCTGCCAGCGTGCGCCCAAGGTGGCGATCCAAGGCGTGGTGAAGGCGGCCGAGCCCTTCAGATCGCGGTTGGCCGGCGCCAACGGCCCGAGCAGTCCGCCCACGAAGACACGGCCATCCAGGTCATGCTCCATCTTCGAGCGATAGCTGGCGCCGAGCGTCACGGCGCCGAGATGAGCCTGGGCGCCGGCCGACCAGCCGAAGTCCCACCCGTCGCCGCTGAGCTGGGAGATTCCGTCAGGGAGCAGGGGCGATAGGTTCGGATAGGCGGTCTGCAGCTTGGCCTCGGTGTACTGGGCGCTGACGCCGACCCCGACGTCGAGCCAGTCGGTGAGCTGCATCGCGCCGGTCGCTTGAATGTCGGCGGTGGTCAGGCGCGAGGTCAGGGCGTCGTACCTGGCCCAGGCGTTGCGGCGGTATTCGGTGGTGAAGTTGAACGGCGCGGCGACCGACAGGCCCAGCGCGAAACGCTCACCGATCGGGGTGGCGAGGGCGAAGTTCGGGGCCACGCCGTTCTGGATCGGATTGAAAGCGCGCGGCTCGCCCTGGACCGGAATGGTCAGCCCACCGGGATAGGTGATGGTCGAGCCATGGTTCTCGACCGTAGCGTCCACGAACACGGCGTGGGCGCCGGCATAGACTTCTCGCGGCGACCGGGCGATGGCGGCGGGGTTCCACCACAATGACGCCACGCCCTGGTCGGCGACCTCGCCGGAATAGGCGCGGCCGGCGCCGCGAACCGATTGCTCTTGTAGATAGTAGCCGGCCGCCTGGGCCTGAGACGCCATCAGGGCGGCAAGCGCGGTCGTCGCCGCGAGGGTTTTCAATCGGGTCATGACGCGGGTCTTTCCGGGAGGATGAGCTTGTCCGGCCGCCGGACGGCTAGGCGCAGAACACCGAACACGTCGATTTTGTTGCACCGCGCGGCTCTGTAGCTTGCCAACCCACTGCCGCTGGGTCAGAAGGAAATAAATTGGCAGGGAGTATGCCATGACTATTTCGAGCGCCACCGCGAAGATCGGCCGGACCTTGGCGGACTCCGTTCCCTACTGGCCTGAGCGTGTGAAGCCGCCCAAGGGATCGCCTAACGTCCTGGTGGTGCTGTTCGACGATGTCGGGTTCTCGGACTTCGGCTGCTACGGCTCGCCGATCAAGACGCCGACCATCGACGCCCTGGCCGCCGAGGGGCTGCGCTACACCGGCTTCCACACCACGGCGATGTGCTCGACCACGCGGGCGGCTCTGCTGACCGGGCGCAATCACCACTCGGTCGGCATGGGTTGCCTGGCCAACTTCGACTCCGGCGTCCCCGGCTATCGCGGCAAGATCGCCCGTGAGGCCGGGACCCTGCCCGAGATGCTGCGGGCGGAGGGCTACGGGACCTACATGGTCGGCAAGTGGCACGCCACGCCGCTCAGCCAAGTCGGCGCGCGGGGGCCGTTCGATGGCTGGCCCCTGGGTCGCGGGTTCAATCGCTACTACGGCTTCATGGACGCCGAGACCGACCACTATTCGCCCGAGCTGGTTCGCGACAACACCCCGATCGACGCGCCTGGTCACTTCCCGGACGGCTACCACCTGACCGCCGACCTGGTGGACGAGAGCATCCGTTTCGTCGCCGACCACATCGCCGACGCGCCGGACCAGCCCTGGTTGCTGTGGCTGGCCCTGGGCGCCTGTCACGCGCCGCATCAGGCGCCCAAAGAGATCATCGAGAGCTACGACGCGGTGTTCGCCGATGGCTGGGACGTCGAGCGCGAGCGCCGGCTGGAGCGCCAGAAGGCGCTGGGAATCGTGCCGCCGGAAACCCAGATGCCGCCGCGCAACGACGGGGTGAAGCCCTGGGCCGACCACAGCCCCGACGAACAGCGGGTGTTCACCCGCCTGCAGAGCGCCTTCGCCGGCATGCTCGACCACGCCGACCGTCAACTGGCGAGATTGGTGAGCTTCCTGGAGGAAGCCGGCGTGAAGGACGACACCCTGATCCTGGTGCTCTCGGACAATGGCGCCAGCCAGGAGGGCGGCCCCCTTGGCTTCGTCAACGCCATGGGGCCGTACAATATGAAGTTCGAGCCGATGCCGGAGAAGCTGGCCAATATCGAGAACATCGGCGGGCCCGACAGTCACTCGAACTTCCCGCATGGCTGGGCCATGGCCTCGAACACGCCGCTGCGCCGCTACAAGCAGAATACCCACGGCGGCGGCATCCGCGATCCGCTGGTGATCTCCTGGAAGAACGGTATCGCCGCGCGCGGCGAGACGCGGGACCAGTTCGCCCACGCCAGCGACTTCACGCCCACCCTGCTCGACATGCTGGGCCTGACCTCGCCAGACGTCATCGCCGGGGTGCCGCAGATGCCGATCGAGGGCGTCAGCTTCGCCACCTCGATCACCGATCCTGCCGCGCCCTCCAAGGCCAGCCCTCAGTACTTCGAGATGTTCGGCCATCGCGGCCTCTGGAAGGATGGCTGGAAGGCCGTCGCCTTCCACCCGCCCGGCGCGCCCTTCGACGGCGACCGCTGGGAGCTCTATCACCTCGACGCCGACTTCTCGGAAACGCAGGACCTGGCCGAGCAGGAGCCGGAGCGTCTCAAGGCCCTGGTCGATGAGTGGTGGACCCAGGCCGAGCGCTGCAACGTCCTGCCGCTGGATGATCGTTTCGGTCCGCGCTTCGCCGAGAACGCCCTGCGTCACCAGGGCCATCGCAAGACCTTCGTGTTCCACAAGGGCATGGGGCACTTGCCCGGCGACTGCGCGCCTGACGTGCGCTCGCGCTCCTACTTCATCGAGGCCGACGTCAATCTGGGCGAGGGCGACGAGGGGGTGCTGATCGCCCATGGCGACGCCACCAGCGGCTACAGCCTGTTCGTCCGTGACGGCCTGCTGCACCACACCCTGAACGTCGGCGGCCTGCGGACCACGGTCAGCTCCGATCAGCAGATCGCGCCAGGGCGCCGCAAGCTCGGCGTGCGCGTGATTCAGGACGATGGCCGTCACTTCACCCTGACCATTGACGGACAGCCGGCGGGCGAGCTTTCGACCCATCTGGGCTTCATGACGCTGATCTCATGGTCGGGTCTCGACATTGGTCGCGATCGGGGCAGCGCGGTGGGCGACTACGCCCACCCGTTCACCTTCACGGGCGCCTTGCGGACGGTGACGGTCACCATGGACGCCGACCAGGACCTGGACGGCGACGCCATCGGCGAGGCCGAGATGGCCCGGCAATAGAGGTTGACGAGATCCTGCCCCCCAGCGGGGGAGGATCATCGAACCCAACTAGCGGTTGATCCCGCTCGCGTGTTTCGTCACTGTCCCTGGTCTCCGGGGGGAGTGTTGCGTCCATGTCAGTTCGATTGCTTGTCGCCGCCGTTTGCCTAGCGCTCGCGGCTTTTCCTGCGGCCGCGGCGCCGCTCGAACACTATGGGCGGCTGCCGACCGTCGAAGAGGTCGCGATCTCGCCGGACGGCGGGATGGTCGCGATGATTTCCACCAATGGCGAAGAGCGCCTGATCGTCCTGCGCAACCAGGCCGACGGCAAGCTCTCGGCTCTGGCTGTGGGTGCGGCGAAGGTTAGGGATCTACGGTGGGCCGACAGTGACAATCTGCTGATCACCACCTCGACCACCGCCTCGATCATGGGGGTGATCGGCCCTCGGCGGGAATACTTCCAAGCCTTCCACTACAATGTGCCGACCAAGAAGGGGAGGTTGCTGCTGCGTGACGCGGAATACGCCCTCAACACGATCCAGGCGCCGCCGGTGGTGCGCCGGATCGACGGCCAGCCGACCGTGTTCCTGGAGGGCGTCAAGTTCGTGAACAACCGGGGCCGCACCGCCCTGTTCCAGGTCAATCTGAAGACCTCGCGTTCGAAGCTCGTTCACGAAGGGTTCGAGAACACCCGCGACTGGCTGGTCGGCGCCGACGGTCAGCCCCTGGCCGAGAGCGAGTACGACGCCGAGCGGGCGCGTTGGACGCTGAAGATCAAGGCGCCGACCGGCTGGCGCACGGTGCGTGTCGTGGAAGCGGCCAACGAGCGGCCGGTGCTGCTCGGGCTGGGCCGCGATGGTCAATCTGTCTTGGTGGCCGACAGCGACGAAGACCAGGCGGTGCTGCGCGAGATCGCGCCGACGGACGGCGTGTGGGGCGATCCCTTCGAGCGGCTGGAGAACGGCCAGCCGATCTTCGACCCAAAGACGCACGCTTTGATCGGCTTCTCCGGCCTAGTCGGGGACGAAGGTAGGTACGTCTTCTTTGATCCGGCGTCGGCCAAGGCCTGGGCCAAGATCCAGAAGGCCTATCCGGGCGAACGGGTCGCGCTAGTCTCCTGGTCGGATGATCGCTCGAAGGTCGTCGCGCTGGTCGACTCTCCCACCGAGGGTCCAGCCTACGCCCTGGTCGACTTCGCGACCCACAAGGCGGTCTGGCTCGGCGTCAAGTATGAGAACCTCAAGCCAGCGGACATCTCTCCGGTTCGCCCGGTCAGCTTCAAGGCCGCGGACGGCTTGCCGCTGAGCGGCTACCTGACCCTTCCGCATGGCCAGGCGCCCAAGAACCTGCCGCTGGTCGTCCATCCGCACGGCGGTCCGGCCACGCGCGAAAATCCCGGCTTTGACTGGTGGGCTCAAGCGATGGCCTCGCGGGGCTATGCGGTTCTTCAAATCAATTATCGCGGCTCGGCGGGTTTCGGCTGGAACTTCATGCAGGCCGGCTTTGGCCAATGGGGCCGCAAGATGCAGACCGACCTCTCCGATGGCGTTCGTCACCTCGCGGCCGACGGGACCATCGACCCCAAGCGGGTGTGCATCGTCGGCGCGAGCTACGGGGGCTATGCCGCCCTGGCCGGCGCGACCTTGGATCCGGGCGTCTATCGTTGCGCGGCCTCGGTCGCGGGCCTCTCGGACATGCGCCGCTTTGTCGCCTGGTCGAAGACGCGGTCGGGCGTCGAGGCCCAGCGCTACTGGTCGCGGTTCATGGGGGCGCAAGGCCCCTACGACCCGGTCCTGCAGCAGATCTCGCCAGCCCTGAACGTGGACAAGGTCACCATCCCGATCTTGCTTATCCACGGCAAGGACGACACCGTCGTGCCGCTGGAGCAGAGCCGGATCATGGAGAGCGCGCTGCAGAAGGCCGGTAAGCCGGTCGAGGTCCTGGTGATGGAGGGCGAGGACCATTGGCTGTCGCGCGGCGACACCCGGCTGCAGATGTTGAATTCGGTCGTCGCCTTCCTCGAGAGACACAACCCGCCGAAGTGATCGGAACGAGGATATTCGAGCGGAACTCTCCGGCCTTGGCCGGATTGTCTTGTGTGGCGGCAAAGCAACACTACATCCCTGGATAAGGGTGTCGTGCTTGCATGAGGCGACGCCCCAAGTCCGCCTATCCAGGGGAAGCCATGAACATTGATCTCTATTCCGACCGCGCCAAGCAGGCGATCCAGTCGGCCCAGAGCCTTGCGCTCGCCCGCAGTCACCAGCAGCTCGCGCCCGAGCATCTGCTGAAGGTGCTGCTTGAGGAAAAAGACGGCCTGTCCCGCGCCCTGATCCAGAGCGCCGGTGGACGGCCCGATGAGGCCGACAAGGCCGCCGACACCTTGCTGGGCAAACGGCCCAAGGTCGAGGGCGGCTCCGGCCAGCTCTACATGGCGCCGGAAACCGCGCGTATCTTCGCCGAGGCCGAGGCCGGGGCGAAGGCCGCGGGCGACGCCTTCGTCACCACCGAACGCCTGCTGATCGCCATCGCCAAGGAAGGCGGCGAGGCCGGCAAGGCTCTTAAGGACGCCGGCGCCAACGCCGCGGCCTTGGAAGAGGCCGCCAAGGCGATGCGCAAGGGCAAGACCGCCGACAGCGCCTCGGCCGAGGAAGGTTATGACGCGCTGAAGCGCTACGCCCGGGACCTGACCCAGGCCGCCCGCGACGGCAAGCTTGACCCCGTGATCGGCCGCGATGAGGAAATCCGCCGCACGATCCAGGTCCTGTCGCGCCGCACCAAGAACAACCCGGTGCTGATCGGGGAGCCCGGCGTCGGCAAGACCGCGATCGTCGAGGGCTTGGCCTTGCGCATCGTCAATGGCGACGTCCCGGAAAGCCTGAAGGACAAACAGCTCCAAGCCCTCGACATGGGCGCGCTGATCGCTGGCGCGAAGTATCGCGGCGAGTTCGAGGAGCGCCTGAAGGCGGTCCTGAACGAGGTTACCCAGGCTGAAGGCTCGATCATCCTGTTCATCGACGAGATGCACACACTGGTCGGCGCTGGGAAGACCGAGGGGGCGATGGACGCCTCCAACCTGCTGAAGCCCGCCCTGGCGCGCGGCGAGCTGCACTGCGTCGGCGCGACCACGCTCGAAGAGTACCGCAAGCACGTCGAGAAGGACGCGGCCCTGGCCCGTCGCTTCCAGCCGGTGTTCGTGGCCGAACCCACCGTCGAGGACACGATCTCGATCCTGCGCGGCTTGAAAGACAAGTACGAGGTGCACCACGGCGTCCGTATCTCGGACAGCGCCATCGTGGCCGCCGCTACGCTGTCTAACCGCTACATCGCCGACCGCTTCCTGCCCGACAAAGCCATCGACCTGATTGACGAAGCGGGCAGCCGCGTGCGCATGGCGGTCGACTCAAAGCCCGAGGAACTCGACGAGATCGACCGCCGCGCGGTGCAGTTGAAGATCGAGCGTGAGGCGCTCTCCAAGGAAACCGACGCGGCCTCCAAGGCCCGGCTGGAAAAGCTGGAGGAGGAACTGGACGATCTGGAAGACCAGTCGGCCGAGATGACCGCCCGCTGGCGCACGGAGAAGGAAAAGGTCGGCCAGGCCGCCCAGGCCCGCGAGGCCCTGGACCGGCTACGCGCTGAACTGGTCACGGCCCAGCGCCGCGGCGACCTGCAGCGCGCCTCGGAAATCGCCTATGGCGAGATCCCGCAGCTTGAGCGCCGCCTGGCCGAGGAAGAAGCCGCGGCGGCGGATAACCCGGTCAGCCTCGAAGTTGTCGACGCCGAGCAAATCGCCGGCGTGGTCAGCCGCTGGACCGGCATTCCGGTCGACAAGATGCTGGAAGGTGAGCGCGAGAAACTGCTGGCCATGGAGGACGCCTTGCGCAAGCGGGTGGTCGGCCAGGAGGAGGCGCTGGTCGCGGTGTCCGACGCCGTGCGCCGCGCGCGCGCCGGTCTGCAGGACCCCAATCGGCCCATCGGCTCGTTCCTGTTCCTCGGCCCGACCGGGGTCGGCAAGACCGAGCTGACCAAGGCCCTGGCCGGCTTCATGTTCGACGACGAAAGCGCCATCACCCGCATGGATATGAGCGAGTACATGGAGAAGCACTCGGTCAGCCGCATGATCGGCGCGCCGCCCGGCTATGTCGGCTACGACGAGGGCGGAGCCCTGACCGAAGCCGTTCGGCGCCGGCCCTATCAGGTCGTGTTGTTCGACGAGGTCGAGAAGGCTCACCCCGACGTCTTCAACGTGCTGCTGCAGGTGCTGGACGACGGACGCCTGACCGATGGTCAGGGACGTACGGTCGACTTCCGCAACACCATCCTGATCATGACCTCAAACCTGGGCTCGGAATTCCTGGCCAGCCAGGGCGAGGGCGATGATGTCGAGGATGCGCGGCCGATGGTGATGGATGTGGTTCGCCGCCACTTCCGGCCCGAGTTCCTGAACCGGATCGACGAGATCATCCTCTTCAAGCGGCTTGGCCGCGCGGAGATGGACAACATCGTCGATATTCAGCTTCAGCGGGTCGAGAAGCTGCTGGCTGATCGCCGGATGTCGATCGTGATGGATTCGAACGCCAAGCATTGGATGGCCGACAAGGGCTATGACCCCGTCTATGGCGCACGTCCGTTGAAGCGCGTCATCCAAAAGGAGCTGGTCGATCCCATCGCCCGCAAGTTGCTGGCCGGCGACCTGGAGGATGGCGCGGTCATCCAAGTCGGGGCATCGGCCGACGGCCTGGAGATCGGCCGGGCCAAGGTCCACTAAACGACAAAACGCCCCGGGTGACCCCCGGGGCGTTTTTTGTTCGAAGCCATCCACTCGTTATCCT
>NZ_JAURWM010000049.1 GCF_030654915.1 Phenylobacterium sp.
AAGTCCTGCGCGGCCCGCAAGGCACGCTCTATGGCGCCGGCTCGATGACCGGCACCGTGCGGATGATCACCCACCGCCCGAACCTGACCAAGTACGAAGGCAAGCTGGATGTCGGGCTGTCGAGCGTCAGCCACGGCGACGTCGGCTATTCGATGAAGGGCCTGCTGAACGTTCCGATCGTCACCGATCGCGTCGCCGTTCGCGCCTCGGTCTATTACACCCAGACGCCGGGCTATATCGACAACGTGCTGACCGGTGAGAAGGACGTCAATGACGGCCTGGCCCGCGGCGGCCGGATCGAAACCCGCTTCCAGGTCACCGACGACTTCACCGCCGACCTGTCGGTCTTCAAGCACAACTACAAGGACGGCGGCCGTCCCGAGGATCTGGTGCGCGTGCCGGGCCTGGGTCGCGACTATCCCTCGCCGGACGGCTACAGCGACGACCTGAGCGTCTACAACCTGACGCTCAACTACGATCTGGGCTTCGCGAACCTGGTCTCCTCGACCTCGTACTTCGACCGCACGGTCGTCAACATGCGCTCGCTGGACGGCCTGCTGGCCCTGTTCCCGGTCAAGCCGAGCCCGCTGATCGACACCACCGACTCCGAGTTCTTCGCCCAGGAAATCCGCCTGGCCTCGCAAGGCGACGGCCCGTTCAGCTGGGTGGTCGGCGCCTATGCCGACAAGAAGACGATCTACTACTTGAACACCATTCCGGTGCCGGGCTTCGACGCCGCCATGGGCATCAACTCCAACGACTTCGGCGCGCCGACGGACAACCCCTATTGGGGCTACGACGACCTCGAAGTGAAGACCTACGCCTTCTTCGGCGAGCTGACCTATGAGTGGAACAAGCTGAGCGTCACCGGCGGCCTGCGCTATTTCAACTGGGAGCAGGACTACAAGCTGTACGCCTCGGGCTTCCTGAACGGCGCCATCCCCAGCGATCCGCCGCGCCGCACCTCCAAGGAAGATGGCTTCAACCCGAAGCTCAACATCTCCTATGACGTGACCGACGACGTGCTGGTCTACGCCCAGGCCGCGCGCGGCTTCCGCTACGGCGGCACCAACACCCCGGTGCCGAAGGATGTCTGTGCCGCCGAACTGGCCGACTTCCAGCGCAACGGCGAAGACCCGAACGTGTTCGAGGCCGACAAGCTCTGGAACTACGAAATCGGCGGCAAGGGCACGCTGGCCAATGGCCGGGTGATGGTGTCGGGCGCCTACTTCCACCTGGTGTGGGACGACATGCAGACTCAGCGCGCGCTCGATTGCGGCTTCGGCTTCCGTGAGAACGTCGGCGGCGCGGTCAGCGACGGCGTCGAACTGGAAGTCACGGCCAATCCGATCGACGGCCTGACCCTGACGGCCGGCGGCGCGTACATCAATTCGCGCCTGTCGAACGACGTGGCGAACCTGAAGGCGAAGAAGGGCGACAAGGCCCCGTTCGTGCCGGAGCTCAGCTTCAACACCTCGGCCGACTATCGCTTCCCGATCAGCAGCGAGGCCGAAGGCTTCATCTATGCTGGCTACCAGTACATGGGCGAGCGCTTCACCCAGTTCAGCCCGCAACAGGCCAACTATCGCAAGATGGCGGCCTATGGCGTGGTGAACCTGCGCACCGGCGTGACCTTCGATAACATCGAGTTCTCGGTCTACGCCAACAACCTGCTGGACGACCGTGGCGTGATCCGCGCCCTGGCCGCCAGCCCGTTCGACCCCGAGGCGCGCATCCGCATCACGCCCCGGACGATCGGCGCAAACGTGCGTATGAACTTCTAGGACTAAGCGTGGCGGGGAAGGTCCTGGCCTTCCCCGCCATCGATTTGCAGACTTTAGAGAGGCCAAAGCCGATGAAGCTCGTTCGCCGTACCGCGCTGGGCGCGGCCTTTGGCCTGATGCTTTGCGGCGGCGCCTGGGCGGCCGGCCCGGCCCCCGTGGCGGTGGTGATGACCACCGACGCCGGCGTGGTCGAGCTGGAGCTCTATCCCGCCAAGGCCCCGGTCACGACCGCCAACTTCCTGCGCTATGTCGATGAGGGCCGCTATGCCGGCGCCCAGTTCTATCGCGTGGTGCGGGCCGGGACCGATCCCAACCCAAACGCCCCGATCCAGGTGATCCAGGGCGGTATCGACAGCGACGCCCATCGCGGCCAGATGCTGGCGCCGATCGCCCACGAGACGACCGGCCAGACCGGGATCAGCCACACCGACGGGGTGATCTCGATGGCCCGCGACGGCCCGGGCACCGCGACCTCGGAATTCTTCATCACGCTCGGCGACAACGCCAGCCTGGACCAGGGCGGCAAACGCAATCCCGACGGCGCGGGCTACGCCGCCTTCGGCCGCGTCACCAAGGGTATGGACGTGGTGCGCGTGATCCAGGCCATGCCGTCGGACGCCCCGACCCCCGAACCCATCGTGCGCGGCCAGATCCTTGAAAAGCCGGTGCAGATCCTTTCCGTGAAGCGCAAGTGAGCCTCGACATGATCCTTCGTTCCTTCGCCGTCAGCGCCGGCCTGACGCTCAGCCTGGCGGCCACCGCCGCTTTCGCGGGCCCTGCCGAAGACAAGGCCGCCATCGCCAAGGTGCTGGGCGAGGCCAGCGCCGGCTGGTCGCGCGGCGACCTCGACGCCTTCATGGCCAGTTACGAGAAGGCCCCGCAGATCAACTATGTGAGCGGCGGCAAGGTCACCCAGGGCTATGACGCGATCCGCGAGATCTACGCGCCGCGCTTCACCAAGCCGGCGGAAATGCCGAAGCTGAGCACCGAGATCGTCGACTTCGATCCGCTCGGCGCCGATTACGCCGCCGTGGTCGGGCGTTTCCACCTGACGCTGCCGGACGGCAAGGACGCCACCGGCCTGTTCAGCCTGGTGTTCCACAAGACCGCCGACGGCTGGCGGATCGTGTCGGACCACTCGTCCTAAGGGGCGCAGTTCTTCTCCTCTCCCCGCCGGGGCTAGGTCGGGTGAGGGGCCTTAGGCCCGTCCGCCGTGCTGATTTTCCGCCAGTAGAGCGCCGCCGCGCGCCGCGCCCTCACCTGACCTCTCCCGAGGGAGAGGAAGGGGAGCACTTCTCCTCTCCCCGCTGGGGAGAGGTCGGGTGAGGGGCCTTTAGCCCGTCCGCCGTCTGATTTTCCGTCAGTAGAGCGCCGCTGCGCGTCGCCCCCTCACCTAGCCTCTCCCGAGGGAGAGCAAGGGGAGCACTTCTCCTCTCCCCGCTGGGGAGAGGTCGGGTGAGGGGCCTTTGGCCCGTCCGCCGTCTGATTTTCCGTCAGTAGAGCGCCGCTGCGCGTCGCCCCCTCACC
>NZ_JAURWM010000026.1 GCF_030654915.1 Phenylobacterium sp.
GCGAAGGCTCCGCGGGGCACCATGTGGGCGATGGTGGGGATCCGCGCCTCGTGCCAGCCAATCCCCGTATTGACCAGGTTCGCGCCGGCGGCCGCGACCGTCTTGGCCTGATCGACCCCCTCAGCGACGGTGCTGCCGCCCTCCACAAGATCAAGCAGCGACTGCCGGTAGACGAGAATGAACCGCTCGCCGCAGCGGGCGCGAACCGCCCTGACGATCTCGGCAGGCAGCCGCTGGCGATTGGCCGCAGAGCCACCCCAGCGGTCGGTGCGCTGATTGGTGCGCGGCGCCAGGAACTGGTTCAGCAAGTAACCTTCCGAACCCATGATCTCCACCCCGTCGTAGCCCGCCTCCTTGGCGAGCATCGCAGCGGTGGCGAAGTCCTCGATCGTGACGAGAATCTCCTCCTCGGTCAGCTCGCGCGGCGTCAGCGGGTTTATTCTCGAGGCGATCGGCGACGGGGCGACGAGGCCGTCGTGACGCGCATAGCGGCCAGCGTGGAGGAGCTGCAGCACGATCAGCCCGCCGGACTGGCGCGCAGCGGACGTGATCTGGGCGTGTCCAGCCACGGCGGCTTCGCACATCACCGCGCCGTTCCTGCCGAGCCGGCCCGCCTCATTGGGCGATATGCCGCCGGTCACGATCAGGCCCGCGCCGCCCTTCGCCCGCCGGGCGAAGAACCGAGCCTGTCGATCATATCCGTCAGGCGCTTCCTCAAGGCCTGTATGCATGGAGCCCATCAGCGTGCGGTTCGGGAGCGTAACGAACCCCAGGTCCAGCGGTGACAGCAGGTGAGGATAGGGCGACATATCGAGGCCTATGCTGGGAGAGCGAACGTCGCCCTGGCTTGAGACAGCACGATACGCCCATCCGCGGTTTCGCCCTGCACGATGGCCTCGCCGTCGCCGGTACGCCAGATCTTGGTGACGATAGTGTCCCCATACAGCACCCGGTCAGCGAACCGGCCCTGGAAGGAATGGAAGGTGGCCGGATCGTCGGCGCATAGCTCTCGCAAGATGGCGCGACCCACAATGCCGTAGGTGCACAGCCCGTGCATGAAGGGCGCGTCGAACCCGCCCATCCTAGCGAACGCCGGGTCGATATGGATCGGATTCCGGTCGCCCGACAGCCGGTAGACCGCGCCTTGTTCTGGACGGGTCTCGAAGTTGGCCACAATATCCGGAGAGCGGTTGGGGACGGCACCATCTCCGCTCGAGGGTCCGCGCTCGCCGCCAAAACCGCCCGCGCCGCGGACAAACAGGGTGGCATGGGTCCGGAATAGGTCGCCGTCGGCGTCGCGGGCCACACCCTCGACCCCCAGAACGGCGGCCTTTCCCTTGTCCCAGACCTCAGTGATGCGGCCGCTCACCTCGACGCTGCCTTCGGGGGGGAGGGGCCGGAACAGCTCGATGGACTGTTCGCCATGAAGCAGCATCTCCA
>NZ_JAURWM010000027.1 GCF_030654915.1 Phenylobacterium sp.
GTCCGCGACTGGCTCTATGTGGATGATCACGCCCGCGCCCTGACCCGGGTGTTCGAGGCCGGAGCGCCGGGCGAGAGCTACATCATTGGCGGCCGGGCCGAACGCACCAACCTTCAGGTCGTCCATGCGATTTGCGACACCCTGGATCGGCTGCGGCCGCGCGCCGACGGCAGGTCCTATCGCGACCAGATCGCCCACGTCGCCGACCGCCCGGGCCACGATCACCGCTACGCCATCGACCCGACCAAGCTCGCCCGCGAGCTCGACTGGACCGCCGAGGAAAGCTTCGAAACCGGCATCGCCAAGACCGTGAGCTGGTACCTGGACAACGAGGCCTGGTGGGGTCCGATCCTGGCGCGCAGCGACGCTGGCCAACGCCTGGGCCTGAAGACCGTCAAGGCATGAGCTCCCCGGCCTCCCTCGACGTCCTCCTGACCGGCGGCAGTGGCCAAGTGGGGACGGAGGTGATCGCGCTCGCGCCGGCGGGCATGAACATCTTCGCGCCTGGCCGGGACCTCCTGGACATGTCCGATCCGGATGCGCTCATCGCCATGGTCGCATCCCGTCCCTGGACCGCGGTGATCAACTGCGCGGCCCATACCGCCGTCGATCGCGCCGAGAGCGAGATCCTCGCGGCCTGGAAGATCAACGCCCTGGCGCCCGCCGCCCTGGCGCAGGCCACCGCCCAAGCCGGCATTCCGCTGATCCAGGTCTCGACCGACTACGTGTTCGATGGATCAGGCGCCGGCTACTACGTCGAAACCGACCCCGTCGCGCCGGTCAGCGTCTACGGAGCGTCCAAAGAGGCCGGCGAGCAAGCGGTCCGCACCGGCAATCCCCGGCACGTGATCCTGCGCACCGCCTGGGTGGTCAGCCCGCACGGCGCCAACTTCATCAAGACCATGCTGCGCCTGGCGCAAACCCGGCCAGAACTGCGGGTGGTCGATGACCAGCGCGGCTGCCCGACCAGCGCGTCCGATATCGCCCAGGCTCTGCTCACCATCACCCAGCGATTGGTCAGCGATCCGCAGGCGCCGGCCGGGACCTACCATTTCGTCAATGCCGGCGAAGCCACCTGGTGCGGCTTCGCCCGCACGATCTTCGAAATCGCCGCCGAGCACGGACGCCCGGCGCCGAGGCTCGAGGGCATCACCACGGCGGACTATCCGACACCGGCGCGCCGTCCGGCCAATTCGCGCCTGGATGTCGCAAAGCTGGCGCAAGACTACGCCATATCGCCGCGGCCATGGCGGGAGGCGGTCGAAGAGATCGTCGTCGCCCTGCTGGCCGCGCAGAAGGAATAGGGACGTTTCGATGAAGGGTATCATCCTGGCCGGCGGCTCCGGCACGCGGCTACATCCGGCCACCCTGGCGGTGAACAAGCAGCTGCTGCCCATCTACGACAAGCCGATGATCTACTATCCGTTGTCGGTGCTGATGCTCGCGGGAATTCGCGACATCCTGATCATCTCGTCGCCTGAATACATCGACAACTATCGCCGACTGTTCGAGGACGGCTCGGCGTTCGGCATCAATATGCAGTACGCGGTCCAGCCCAAGCCGGAGGGCCTGGCCCAAGCATTCCTGATCGGCGAGGAATTCGTGGGCGACGACCGCGCCGCCCTGGTGCTCGGCGACAATATCTTCTTCGGCGCCGGCATGAGCCAGCTGCTGAAGCGCGCCGCCGCCCGCGAGCACGGCGCGACGATCTTTTCCTATCAGGTCGACCAGCCCCAGGCCTATGGCGTGGTGGAGCTGGACGACACCGGCCGGGCCATCAGCCTGGAAGAAAAGCCCGTCGAGCCGAAGTCGCGCCAGGCGGTCACTGGCCTCTACTTCTACGACAACCGGGTAGTGGAGATGGCCAAGAAGGTCCTCCCCTCGGCGCGCGGCGAGCTGGAGATCACCGACCTCAACCGCATGTACATGGAAGCTGGCGACCTCTTCGTCGAGCAGCTCTCCCGCGGCTACGCCTGGCTCGACACCGGCACCCACGAAAGTCTGGTCGAGGCCTCTGAGTTCGTCCGCGCGGTTCAGAAGCGCCAGGGCGTCCACGTCGCCTGCCTGGAAGAGATCGCCTACCTCAACGGCTTCATCGACCGCACCCAACTACGCGCCCGCGGCAAGCTGTTCGAAAAAACCTCCTACGGCCGCTACCTGCTGGATATCGCCGAGCGTGACCTGGAAAGCCTTCAGCGCGAGTCGTGGTGATCTCGAGACCGTAACTGGTTCTTGAGATCGTCCTGTCACGATCAGCGAACGGAAGTGGCGAGGAAGTTATGGAAGCAGTGTCCCCGGCCACAGCCCCCCCCATTCAGACGCAGGTCCCTGACGCAGCAGCACCACGCTTGAAAATCTGCCTCGCAGCGTCGGGGGGCGGCCATGTCCGCCAGCTTCTCGACCTCGCACCGGTCTGGTCGGCCCATGACTACTTCTTTGTCACCGAGGACACCGCCCTCGGCGCGAGCCTGGCTGACAAACACCGCGTCTATTTCGTACCGCATGTCGCGGTGGGGCAAGCTCGCCTCGGCGCCCCCATCAAGATGGTGACGGGAGCGATCAGAAGCATCTTCCGCTCCGCGAAGATCATCTGGCGCGAACGCCCCGACGTTGTGATCTCGACCGGCGCTGGCGCGGTCTTCTTTGCGGTGGCCTGGTCGCGCCTCTTTGGAGCGCGCACCGTGATCATCGAGTCGTTTGCGCGCTTCGACCGCCCCTCAATCTTCTCACGCGTCGCCGCCCCTTGGGCGCACCATCTCGTGGTTCAGTCCAAAGCGCTGGGCCCCTTTTACCCGCAAGCCAAGGTGTTTGATCCGCTGCGTATCCTCGAGGGTGAGGCGCCGCCGAAACAGGCGCTGCTCTTCGCGACCGTAGGCGCCACCCTGCCCTTCAATCGTCTGGTCGATACCGTCGCAGAGTTGAAGGCGAGAGGTGAAATCCCCGAGGATGTGATCATCCAAACGGGCATCGGCGGCCATACACCGGCCGGCCTCGAAACCGTCGAAACCCTGCCGTTTGAACGCATTCAAGAACTGCTGCGTGACGCGTCAATTGTCATCTGCCATGGCGGCACCGGATCGCTGATCACGGCCCTGCGCGAGGGGTGCGGCGTCATCGCCATGCCCCGCCTGGTCGAGAAAGGCGAGCACTACGACAACCATCAGGAAGAGATCACCAGCGCCTTCGCCGCGCGCGGCCTGATCACCGTCGCCAAAACACCCGACGAATTGAGCGAGGCGCTCAAGACCGTACGCGCCAGACCACCTGTTCTGGCCACGACCGATCCCGCGGAATTGATCTCCTACCTCAACGCCGTGCTGGCAAAGATCCAGCCACGGGCCTAGCTCAGCTTGGCTTGCCGACCTTGGCGTTCGCCATCCACACCGGAACGCCGCGCTGATTGGCGAGTCCAGCCAACCAGCCGTCAACGGCATATCCGACCTGCCTCCAAGCTCCGCGCCGACCGAAGCGCAGGAAGATCAAGGCGAACGAGCCCAGCGCAGCGACTGGCAGCAGGCCAGGGAACACATCCCGCGTCGTAAGCATCTTGTTGCGCTCGTTTAGATAGATCGGTGTCTTGGGTCGCTTGCGAATATCCGCGTATGACCCCGTCGTGGTCCCGACATGGTGCAAGACGAACGCCCCGGGTGCAAAGCCCAGCCGCATGCCGAGTTGGACGCCGCGCAGGCACCACTCGACCTCTTCGCAATAGAGGAAGTACTCCTCGCGCATCGGCCCGACGACATCGAGGAAGCGGCGCCCGATCATCATCGAGGCGCCGTTCAGATAGTTTTGTTCACGCTCGATCACCGCCGGATCAGGCCTCACGGAGAGCAGGCTGCCGTGACCGATGGATTCAGCCCGCGCCAGCCAGGGCCGCCAACACCCGCCGTGCGACTGCACCCGCTCATCGGGCAGGTAGATGGTCGACCCCACCGCTTCGCAATCGCCGACAGACAGGCGCGCGACCAACAGTTCCATGGCGGCGGGATCAGGCTGCGTGTCGGGATTCAGCACCCACCAGGCGTCGGCGCCGGGGGTTTCCCTGAAGCAGACATTGACCCCGCCCGCATAGCCCAGATTGCCGGGCGCCAAGACCGCGCGGACCAGCTGCCCGCCGGCCAGTTGATCCGGCAGCACCTGGCGAAGCGCCTCGAACGCCTCGGCCCCGCCATTCTCACAGATGATGACCTCGAAGTCGGCGTAGGTCGACCGATCGAGCGCAGCCAGACAGCCGACGATGTCGTCGGGATTTCGGAACCCGACGATGGAAACCGCGACGTGCATGCTCAGCCTGCCCGCTGACGCATCAGTCGAAGCGCGTCGCCGAGGCGCCAGAACCGCAACTTGAACAAGGTCGCCACCGCGGCCAGTCTTTGACCTCCGGTGCTCAACTGGTCGCTCGCGAACACCCGAGGCGTATGCAAAACCGCTGACAATGGCAGGGCCAAGCTTCTGGCAAACCACTTCAAGTCGCCGGCGCGTCGCTCACGATAGAGGCCGTAGGTTTCAGCGTTCACTCTCCGCCACTTGCCCCACAGCTCGTCCCAGTTACGGCGAGCCGGATGCCCCACGATGGCCCGCGGGGCATAGCCCAGCCGCAAGCCCTTGCTCCGGGCGCGCTGGGACCACTCGACATCTTCCGAAACCCCCACGCGAAATCCGCCCACCTGGTCGAACACCGCGCGAGAACAGAAGAGGTTTCCGGCGCCCGTGAAGCCCTTCTTGGTGATGTAGGTCTTGAAATCAAAGGCGAAGACCCGTTCGAAGGCCTCAGCCCCGCTCATCTGAGCGGGATCGGCCACCAGGACAGTCACCCGGCCGCCGATGAAGTCATAGGCGCTCAGCGCCGACAACCCTTGCGCCAGCCATTCGGCCTCCGGGACGCAGTCAGAGTCGGTGAAGGCGAGGATCTCGCCGCGCGCGAGCGCCACGCCGCCATTGCGGGCCGGACCGGCCCCCTTCTCCCGCACGATGGTCAGGCGCGCCCGCCCGGCGATGACCTCGGCAACGGCCGCCTCCCCTTCCGGCGAGTTGTTGTCGGCAACGATGATTTCAAAGTCGTCGGCCGGATAGGTCTGGCGCGCCAGGGCCCTCAGACAAAGGTCCAGCCCGCCGAGATCGCGATAGTGCGGAATGATGACGCTTACGCGTGGCCTACCGCTCACCAAGCCCTCCGGGAGATCCAGCCGCACGATGTCAAAGACTAGCCCTCTTGCTTACCCAGCCCGATAGACCCCGGGCGATCTTCGCCGACCGGTGTGACTGGAAGGTTGAAGACCATGATCAATCGCCGCCCCTAGGCCAAGACGTCTCTCGCCGCTGCCGCCAGCGCCGCCGCCCAATACTCGGCGCGCAACCTGACGAGGCTTTGTTGGCGCTCGCTCAGGGGCGCCGACGGCTAGCCAGAACGGCCGATCCTACGCTACGACCGTCTTGGCGAGCCTGGTTCCGACGAGGGCGGGCCGCTTGTTGGCCGGCACGGCGGCCAACAGATCAGGAATGAACTCATCCAGGATTTTGAACGCGGCCTCAGTATCGTCTCCGACGACTGAAAACCTAATCAACCCGCCATCAGGCACATAGCCGGCCATGGCCGTCTGCAGCCGCACCTGGCGCTGCTCACCGCTGCTGGCCGGCAGATACTCGCCCATCCGCGCCCAGTAGACGATATTCTCTTGGCGCCCCTGGGCGGCGGCCACCACACGGCGCACCGGCACCTCGCCGCCGCCATGCAGCGTCAGCGTACCAGGAACGGTCGAGACGAGATTAAAGCCGACGGCGGGATAGCAGGCCTCAGGCCGGTGCAACTGCAACATGTCGCTCTGGGTGTCGCCATAGGCGATCAGCATCATGACCGCGGCCCCGGTGGAGGCTTGATGATAGATGCGGCCCACCATCTCGCTGTACAGAGTCGCGGCCAGTTCGCCCTCACTCTTGGGCTGCACGAGGCCATCTGAGTTCTCGGCCGACCAATCGCCGAAGCTTAGCGGAATGGCGTCGGCCAATTTTCCGCCGTTGAGCAGGACCAGCCGCTTGCGAGGCGTCAGCGCATAGGCCGCACCAGCGGCCGCGACACAAGCGCCGCCGATCAACAGATCTCGACGCGCGATCATGCCGCCTTCCCCCACCGACGAAGAACATAGGACATCAGATTGTCCACCAGGAACACCAGGAGCAAGGCCGAGGTGAAGAGCAACAGGCCGGCGGCCATATGCAAGAAGCCCTGGGCGACGGCGTCGCCGAAGAAGTGGGTCAGCAACACGAGCGTCGCCACACGGATGATATTGGCGATCACCGCGATCGGGATCACCAAAAAGACCAGGAACAGCGAATACCGCCACGAGGCGTTCCGCAGCAGATAGATATAGAACAGGCTGATCGCCACCAGGCCTGTCATCGAGTTCATGCCCGAACAGGCGTCCTCGACCAGCAACTGATACGGGCCGATCATGAGGGTGACGCCTTCCCGATAGACCGGGATGCCGACCAACTGGAGCCCGGCGGTCGTCACATAGGACACGAAGAGCTTGAGAGGCGCGGTGATGCCGTCCATCAACCAGCCCGGCGGCGGGATCAGGAACGCCAGATAGAACAGCGGGAACCAGTTCTTCAGCAGGACCTGCACGCCAAACTGGGCGTGCATCATGGCCACCCCGACGCCGTAAAGCCCCGCGACCTCAAGGCTTATGAAGTCGTAGGCGCGCCCGAACACATAGAGCGGCAATGCGACCGCCAGCATCAGGGCCGTCAGCCACCAAGCGCCAGGCTTGGCCGCCTCGCGCATTTCAGGCAGCTTGCGCCAGAGCAGCCAAAGGCCAGTCACGAGCACGATCGGCCCGTGCGCGCCGGCCTCCTTCGACCACACTTGCTCCCCAAGCGTGATGACGGTCGGCACGGCCAAGGCGGCGAGCGCCAGCAGAAGGGGCCATGAGGCTGGCACCTTGAACGATGGGCCGCCTTGAGCGGTCGAAGCCGTCATCGTCGTCACAATCAGGCCTCGTTCAAGACGGTGCCGATAATCTGCGCTCGGTCATCGCGCAGCTGGCTCGCTAAGGCCTTAAGATCACTAATGAACGTCTGATGCCGCTTTGCGACGACGAGGCTATAACCAGAGACAGTGCTTATCCGACGGGCGTCGGCGCAACTATTGGCTGGCGGAGTATCGACAATCGTCAGGTCATAGTCGCGCAGGCATCGATCTATGACGTCCGAAAAACGGTCCCGAGCGAGGAGTTCCTGTGCATTGCTGGCGACCCCGCCCGCAAACATGACCGACAAGTTCTCTGTTACGTCACTTTGAATATTTGCCGAGAGATCCAAATCGGCACTTTCAAGGCATTGCCGAAGGCCCGCCACCGCGCGTGGCGGGCGGATATAGGTATCGATATCGGCATGGCGCAGATCGCCATCGATGAGCAGCACCTTGACGCCGATCTGCGCGAGCGACACAGCGAGATTGACCGCCGTAAAAGTCACGCCCACACCGGCGCTGGGTCCACAAATTGCAAGGCCCCGCCGACCGTCCTCTAGGTGCTGCGCCATGATATGGGTGCGCAGCGTTCTGACCGCTTCCGCGCGAGCACCGCCTGGATCTGAAACCACCACGACTTCCGATGAAAAGCCAAAGGCCTCTCGGGACGCATCGGCGGAGCCGCCGTCAGCGCTGGCGTCGATCTTCCCTGCTGGGTGCATAGTTGCAGCCTTCTGATTCATGCGTGAGCTACCTTCCGACGACTAAGACGCCTCCCTGGAAGCTTGAGCTTCCCAAAGGGCGACTTGGCTGTCCGTCTGTCAGACGGAGGGCCGCCAATGATCGCCAGCAGCGGCACGTCGACGGCGCCTTGTATGTCCTCGATGCTTCGCACGCGCCGCCCAAAGAGCTCCAGGAGCAACGAGAGAAGGACGCCCAGCCCAAATCCAAGCCCCAAAGCTCCACCTAAAATCAAGGGCTTGTTCGGGAAGCTCGGCTTCTGCGGGGTCACCGCTTCACCCAGCACCGTAATTCCCGAGTCCGCGATCGCCGCTTCCTGGCGAAGCTCAGCAATTCGGCCTAGCGACTTATTGTACTGTTCGCGACGCTGATTGACGTCTGCCTGCAACTGGGTCAGGCGCTCAATTTTGTCCCGCTTTTCGATAACCTTCGAGGTCTGCGCGGCGACTTCACGCTGCAGCGCGCTCGAACTCGAGGCGGCCGCGCTCGCCGCCGCTCCTGCCGCCGCTCGTGCCGCGGACAACTCCTGGGCGACAACCTGCGCCAGCGACGCCCTTTGCGCCCGCAGTTGTACCATCTGCGGATGGTTCGGACCGAGGTTCTGAGACGCCTGAGCAATCATTGCATCCAACTGTGCGAGTTGCGCGGACGATGGCGAACTCGCCGGCATAGCCGGCGCGATCATCGCCGGGGCGACAGCTCCCTGAGTGGATAGCGCCCGGAGCCGCGCAGTCTCGACGTCGGTATTGTCGGACTGCATGACGATGCCATGCTCTTTCTCATAGGCAGTCTTCGCGGCGTCAGCCGCGTTGAGAAGCAGCCGTTCCTTCTCAGCCTGGACGGTATACCAGTCAGCTGTACGCGCCGCTTCCCGCCGCCGAGTATCAAGCGTGGAGTCGATATACGCGTTGCGCAAAGCATCAGCCATGTTTTTGGCTTCAGTCGGAGTCGATGCTCGATAAGAAATTTCCAGGATGTTTGTGCCGCTGACAACCTTCACTCCAGTGGAACCGACAATACGAGCGGCCAACCAACGGCGGATATCCATGCCGTTAGTACGGCTAGTCTGGTATTGGGTGATCACGTCCGGGCTAGATGCCCAGTTGAGTTGGTCAACCGCTTTGCCGGCGACTTCGTAATCCTTGATTAGCTCGGTCTGCGTGGTGATGTAGGTGCGCTGGGCAGCGCCGCCGATAATCTCGCCGGTCACCGGATCGGGCTTCAAGATGTTCAGCATGACTCGAGATACGGCCTCATACCGCGGCGGCACGATGAGAATGGCGATAAACGCGCCGACCAACGTGCAGGCGGTCGTCGCTACGGTCACCCATCGATGCGCCCATAGGATTCTCAGAAACTGAAATAGGCTCATCTCGACACCTCCGACCCACGGTCGACTTAGAACAACCGCTCACCAACAACGAGCACGTCACCCGGCTCAACTTTGGCGTCACCGGCCAACTTGACCTTCTTGCCGCCACGATTGACCTGGACTTTCTTGTCCGAGCCTGACGCCGTAAGACCGCCAGCACGCGCGATCGCCTGCATGACAGTCATGTCCGTCTTCATCGGGAACGGACCGGGCGAGTTTACCTGGCCAGATATGTAGAAAACCTCAGCGGCGGGGGCGAAAATCTTGTCACCTGGCGTCACGAAGGGATCCTTCGTCACATCGCCCTTCGACAATTCGTCCACCAAATAACGCCGCTCATCGCCGGACTCTGGCCGTACGATCAGGTAGTCAGCAGCCGTTGCTTGCACGCCACCAACACGGGCCAGGATCTCAGAGAGGCGATAAGGCCTGTTGATCGGCACGAGACTAGGGGTCGCCACCGCGCCCAGCACGGTGACGTAGCGACTCGAGAACCCAACCACCTCCACATTGATGAGCGGATTGGCGTAGAATCCACCAGCTCGCAGCGCTTGTGCGATTTCAGCCGCCAGCTCCTTTGGCGTTTTGCCCTGTGCAACCAATTTGCCAATCAGGTTAAGCTGGACGGTGCCATCCGTGTAGACCCGGGCGCGCGCCTTGTCAGGCTGCCCCACGACCTCGATCTCAATTATATCCTCCGGACCAATGACATACTCCGCCGTCGCGGCGCCAGGCTGCGACGGCGTCGGGCTTGGCGCCGCCTGGAGGGGGGCTACGGGTGGCGCGACAGGGGCCTCGCCCCCCGGCTGTTGCGCCAAGGAGATACTAGGCGCGCAGGTCGCGACAAGACAAAGCCCCAAGAGTACGAGATTAGTTGAACGATTGGTCATGATCTCGCTTCTTTTTCAGATCTAAAACGCAACGTCGGCCCTTAGGCCTATACGGTTATTGGTATAGTCAAATTGTGGCGCGTTGGTGCTTCGCTCGTCCCGACCGGCATTCAACACAAAGGATAGACGATCACTTTGTTTGTACCGTACAGATCCGAACATCGTCGTCGTGGTTGACTCTGTAAGTTGGACGACTGGGAATGTCAGTCCACCGCCTGCATCGCGCTCGGCCCGCGCAACGCCCCCAGAGATCATGAACCGTGAGCCAAGGGCGTACTCGCCGCTAATCCGATAGACATCGGCGATGTCATAGCTGCGACCGATTACTTGGGACGGGGTCACTGCACGATCGAAGCTGCCCATGAACCGAAGGCGGCTGCTGGCGCGGTAGGAGAGGCTCGCCGCATAGGCAGTGGTCTCAAGGTCATCACCAGCCGTGGACAACCTCTTTTGCTCGAGCTTGTTCGCTGAGACCGTGACCGAGCCTTCAATACGGGCGCCAAGTTGGCGCGAATAGGTCAGGCCTAACGCATTCATCTCGTAGCCGTCGTCGATTGGACGATTTACATAGCTTGTTTCTTCGCGTGTTCCGAAAACGGTCAACGTCCCCAACGTTGGCCGAGTGTAGGTCGCCCCGAGCATTATCTTCGTTCGTTCATAGTCAGACAGCTTCAGAATATTGACTTCATTGCCCGTCCACTCTTTGGATACCTGCCCTGTGGCTCCAAATCCGGTGCTACGCGAGCACGCGACGTCCCCATCGACACGCTTGGTTTCCTGAACATTATCGACGAAAGCATCGAGCAGCGGATCGTCATACTGGCTGATGCCGCGCATATAGCCGCCAGACAACGTCCCGGCGCACGGCCCCAAGCGGGACTGCACACCGCCCGTGCCGTTCAATCGTTCCCGATCCAGTCTCTTATTCTTATCATAGAAGGTATAGCCGGCGAGGCCACGGAAGAAGACGGCTTGCCGCCCGACCGGAGCGCTGAAGTCTATCGTTGCAGTCGGTGAAAAGAGAGTGTCTGAGCGGCTCAGACCGCGCAACTCAGCAGCCTCCTCGGTGGAGGCAGCAACGTTGCTATTGTACTCAATGAGGGCCTGCAGACCGAAATCAAGCCTCCGGGCTTCTTGAGCGAATGCTTCGGAAGAGATGGCTACCATGCCGACTGCGGCACCGAAGGCCACCTGTAAACTACGCATTTTAAACCAAATCCTCCGCCCCGGTAGATCGACTGACGAACAAAAACGGACAGATATCTCTGTGTTTCCGCCGACGCACGTTAAAAGCAAGAAACACGCCAACTCCACAACACACGGATTGAGTTACTAAGTTTTACCACGCGCGTTCACTCACAGCTTGGATCCTTCCTTCGCTTATCGCCTCCCGAGAACGATACGCCGGACCGTCCCAGCGAAGTTGCGACCGGCCTCGCCAATCGTCGCAGCCTTAGCTGCTTCAAAGACGTGGGTGCCGCGCGTTCGAGGCTTTGGCTGGCCCGTCACGGTGAGCGCCGCGGTGCGCGCCAACACCAGTCGTTTCCGGCGCGCCTGCGACGGCTGCATCAGATCAATTTCATTGATGTCCAACGCCTCGACATCAAGGGCTTTCTGAGCGCGCGCGCTCTCCAAGAGGCGCTCGCCAGCTTCCGAGCGGACAACAATCAGGCTACGGCCGTCCTGCTCGTTGAACTGCGGGTAACCACTTTCCCCGCCGTACCACGCGTCGGCACAGGCGATATCGGCCACGCCCCCCACGGCGTCGGGACATATCTTGCAACGGAACTGAACTTCCTTTGAGAGATGGCCACCCCAACTATCGGCGTAGCTCATTTCGAAGACACGGCCGTCGATTGTGGTCGCCGCGGCGCTCCCAGGCCACCCCCGTCCTCGATATCGGAAGGCGGTCACCTCATCGCGATGCGTCCCCATCGTAGCCAACATCCGTTCCACCCCATCATGGCTGGGCATGCCGCCACAGAAGAACGACAACATGAGGGGGACGTGTCGCGCTACACGTGGGTCAAACTCACCTAGACGTCGCAGCGCCGAGACGTCGCAAGGCTTTCCAATGAACGCTATCGAGCCGCCATCCGCGAGGATGCCGTCCATCTGCGTAAGGGGCGACGACGCAGTATACCGCGAGCCCGCCCCGCCTAACACCTCAGCGGGTGTTGACGAGCAGGTCACTATGTTGCGCGTTGGGTTCTGCGGGTCCGCTTTCACGTGGATCACTCGATCCACCAGGCCAATTTGCAGCGCGTGAATAACGAGAGCTGAAATTGCCCCGCCCGATGAGCCTTCGAACCGAACTTCTGGATCAACGGCGTGTCCCGTGACGACCTGTCTCCAGGGGCCCCAGTATGGGTGGGTGTGCGGGGCCTCCTCCCATTCAGCGACGACGACGCCTGGACACGCGCCGGCGATCAGCCGTTCAGCATCTGGCGTGACGGGTCCAAGCTGCTTCGGCCGACTATAACCAGGGGCCTCCATTTGCATGACGATCGCCCCGCCAGAGACCGACGCGCATAGCCCGCAACCGGTACACAGTTGCCCCTTGAGAACTCGGTCGACCGCTTCAGATCCCGAATTCATTTCTCACCGCCCACGAAAGTATAGAATTTTCGCAACTCGCTACGATAGACGTCGAGCAGAGTTCCGACCTTTCCCATTCCTTCGCCGACATCTCGCTCGAGCTCGCTGCGGCGGGCCAAACAATCCATCATGAACGCATGAGCCGACGCGTCATCGGAACCGGTCACCGGAACCAGCCAACGGTAGCCAAGCATTCCGAACAGACCTGTGAATTTGCGGCTGTAGGCTATGGGCACAACAGGCGTTCCGGAGGAGAAGGCGGCGATGCAGGCATGCATGCGCCCCGCAACCAGGAAATCCAAACTAGAGATGTAAGACTTTGCCTCGGAGGGACCGGCAAAGTTCGGGACCCGGATAGCGGCTGGGTTCTCAGCGCCGAGCTTGTCGGCGACGCGGCCGTCGTCATCCCAGGGATCGGTTGCATGCAGCGCGTGTGTGACAAGATGCACCTCGATGTCCGGGCGCTCCGCCAACTCCCGGATGAAGCTTCGCATGAGCTTGGCGTAGTCAACGTCCAGGCCAAACCGATTACGGCCCGACTCGGCCTCATTGAAGAGAAGACCTGAGACATTCACCCCAACCCTCAGCCGCGCGCCGCCACGTTCGGCGCTCCGGTCCTGGAACGGTAGGGCGAATGCGACATCGACAGAGACCGTGCCATTTGCCTTCGGCGCAACGCCTCGAAGAGCGCTCAAGGACATCTCGTCGCGCGCGACGACAGCGGTCGCTCGGTTCATCGCAAAACGCGCCAGCAGCCGGTATGGCCACTTCGTGAACGGGCCGATCGTCTGCGGCGAGAGCAGCAAGGGCTTGCCCCGGGCCAAGGCCATCACCTTGGTCAACCAAAGAAAGCCGAAACGTTTAGGCCCGTAGATATCCGCAAAGCTGTCGCCAGCCCCGATATCGAGGACGCAATCACGCTGCCCGACCGCAGACCAGAATCCGCGGGGCGACAGCAGCGTTTTAGTATCGATCGGGTAGCGGGCAGCCTCCACCTCATCAAGATAGGGCGCGTTGAGCTCTCTCATCCCCATGATCTGGAATTCCGGCTCCAGCCCCATTTCGCGAGCCGTATCGCGCGCAATCGCCAAGTTAGCGAGGGTCAGCGCACCGACGCCCAGATTCCCCGAACTTGCCGAATGCCAGAGCAGGCCGATGCGGATAGCCTTAGCCATTATAAGAAACGCCTATGACAGATTCAAAGAAGTCGAAGTCGCAGTTCATCGTAGATGCGCCCAGCACACTCAGGGATCATCGCCCGTTGTCAGACTCGCTGATTTCCATCAATCGCGAAGGCCCCCGCAGCCTAAGAGTCCCCAACGGATCGCAATCAGAATCTCACAGGCGTTTCCTCCGCACCCGAGCCCGGCCGAGTGTGCAACCTTGGCCCGGACAGAAGGCATGTGACGCCGCGCCTACGCTAGCCAGAGCCCTCTTGCGGCTCTCGCCCAACCGCTCGGCGGGACGCTCATCACATTCAGGCACCGCTAGAGACCGGATGAACGGTCTTCTTCGCGAAGCGGTCACGCAAATATCGGCGAACGCGAGCAGGGTTAGTGAGCTTCTTCCAAATAAGTGTGTAATCGCGAACATCGCCATACTTGTTGATTGGAAGCTCATCCAGGTTCGGCCACAGGTGCCGTATCATCGCCCAGAATAACGCTGCTGTACCCTTATCGGCCGGTGCGACGCCGACGAAAGCATCAAAGACTACTCTTTGTGTAAAGGGCATGAACGCCCATTTTACGGTGTTCGTCATCGATCGCTGCGGCATCGCCCAGCTTCCAAGCTTCAGCTCCAAGAGAGCTAGATCAAGAATTACGCTGTTCGGTTGCCCATCTAGCTCCCTCAGCCACTTATCGATGTTCTTCACCAATACGGGGTGCGCCGGAACGGTCAGCCGATCGACTATGAACTTAGCATCAATAACTGAGTCATTGATGGTCAGGAGATCTTGCCTGTAGTACCTGCAGCGTCCCGTCTCGCCGAAGAGGCCGGTGACGATCACGTCACGCCCCTTAAGGTCGCGCAGCGTAGGGTGCGTAAAGCGCGGCGCCTCGAGAACGCAATCGCCTACCATTCGGTCCCACACCGCCGCCTGGTCTTTGCTCGCCCTCTTGAGCGGCAGAATTTCGAAATTGAGACCAAAGCGCAGCGCGATACGCTGGCCGATCGCCATGTCCATCTCTGCAAGCGGCGCAGCAATGGTGAAAAACTGACCGGCTGAAATGTGCTCCCTGCAACCTGCGAGCACGAGGCGCGTGTCGAACCCGGCCGTCAGGGTGACTGCAACGTCGTGCGAACGAAAAACGGCGTCATTGAATGTCCGAATGGCGTCCGCCGCGTCGGCCGCCGCAACGCCCATATCCCGCCAGCCGTCGAATTCCCCCAACCTGGGCCAAAAGCGAGCCGCCTGCCAACTTTCAAGATCAAGATAGTGGTTCGCTAAGAGACGCAGGACTCCTCGATGCGCGGTAAGGGTGCCTGAGATCCACCCCCCTCCACCTTCGCGCACGACGAGCGCGTCATGCAAATCCACGTCGAAGCGTTCCGTATACTCAGCCTCGCTCAGCAAGAGCGCAGGCGAGGACGCGGCGATCCTACGGTCCGAGATATAGACCATCGAAATAGATCCGCCGTGGTCAGGGTAGACTCGACGTGGAAAGCGCTTTGCGGTGACCAGCAAAAATGAGCCGGCCAATTTTGGAAGAACTAGAAGCTCGATATCGTCGATGTCCCGCACGAGGATCGGCAGCTCAAGCGCCTCAGACTTTACAAAATCGCCCTCGAACACGTTGTACGCGATCCCAACAAGCAAACCGATGGGCTGCTTCTCAGCATCGTAGACCTGGGTCGTCCTAAACTGCGGCCCATTGGCGACCCACACCCCATCCAAGTCGTTAAGGACATACGAATCCGGAACCACGGGGCGATCATTGGCCACGATCACTTGGTAGTCAGTTATGGGCGAAGATTGAAACAGCGGCTGCAGGGTATCGTCTGCCATAATATTCGCCTTCCACTTCTGAATACGGGCAAACCTCATGCTTGCCGAAATCACATCTGTCGCGGCGCTCAACTACATGCCTGCAAGCCCAAGGACCTCGGCTCGCCGCCCGCCCGCCGCCATGCAAGGTGCTGGCCAAAATGACGCGGCCGTCTACTGCGCCAAATCCTCTGTCGTTTTTGGAGCGCCACCAGTCTTGATACGATACATCACGGCGGCGGCAGCACCCATCATCATGAACTGAAGGGTATGGTTCAGATCCTGACTAAAGATGGCTTTAATGATGAAGAACGCCAACAATGATATCCCGATCGGGACTAGAAATCCGATTTCTCTATCGCGATCCTCGTTGACCTCGCGGGCCAAGACGCCGCGCGCAATGGCAAATATAACAATTAGAATAGCGCCATAGTAGAATATGAAGCCCGCGATCCCATAATCTAGCGCAATTAACATATAGTAATTGTCTATCGTCAAGGTTCCCGCCAAGTTGGTATACCCCAACGCCCCTGCGCCTTCGCCTGCACCAAACCCCTGGGGGTGGCTGAAAATCTTGGGAATACCCGAATTCAGCTGATCGATCCGGGCCCGGTCGCTATAGGACGCGGCGCCGCCGCCCCACACTTTGATCTTGATACGTTGAAACAGAAATGTGGCGGACATGGCCGCCACGAAAAACAGGGGATAGGCTAGGACGATAGCCGGCTCCAGGAGGCTCCCCTTGACCCTCTGCCAACGAAGAAAGCTCCACACCAGCGGGTAGACCAGGACGGACAGAAGAAAGCCCACCACCCCAAGTCGGGAGTCGGTGGCCAGGATCACATAAAGCACGAAGGGCAGCGATAGGCCTGCCAGGAGACGCACAGGCCCCCTGAATGGCCCCATCATGAAATGGATCAGGAAGGGGGTCGTCAGCGCCAAGTACTCCGCGAACCCGAGCGGCGTCGAGTGAATGGTCTGGACGCGATAGAGCCCTACGCCAAGCCGGCGGCTTCCCGCCAAGACCTTTTGTACATACTCATCGCCGACCGCCAGGAAGCCTGGAATATGCGTCGACCACGGCACATGCTCCAGCTTCTGCTCCCAGAGTCCTAGGAAGCAAAGGCCCACTGTGCCGACACATAAGACCATGGCCCATTTCTCGACGTTCCCAGGTCGAAGAAATACGTAACAGGCCGTGAAGAAAATCGCGGTCCAACTTACCTGCTGCGCGACCACAAGATTTAGGGACGCGATCGGGCTACCGGAGACCGCCACCGAAGCGAGCTGAACGACGGCGAAGCCTGCGATGAACACCCAGAGGCCAGGAATGGCGAGAACCGACGCAGCCACCTTAGCCCGGAATTCGGCCGAAACGGAGACGCACACCAACAGGATGAAGGCCAGCGGGAAGCCGACAAGCCTCACCGAAGTAATCCACGGCAACCCCGGCAAGGAAATGGCAAGATAGTTCGGCCAGAGGATGGCCATTATGAAGAATGCGAAGAAGAGAATCTCCAGCGCTCGCGTTGGTGCAGTGCGCATGTCTGGCAACGCCCACACCACCAACGCACCAAGCAAGCCCAATGGGGCGACGAACTGCGTGAGGAGAAATGGCGTCGTGAGCGCATAGAAGAAGCCATAGAAAAGGCTGACTAACATCAGCCCAGCCATCAAAAGCCAAGCCAGGTAGACTTTCGCGCCCGCGAAGAGCCCACTCGAATAGGGCTTTAGGACGATCCCCGTCCTCCGATCGAGAAGCGCCCGCATTCGCTGCACGCTCTTGCCTAGCCGTCGCCGCATCTCGTTGGGAGCCTTTTATGCCACCGGTGCTGTATAGACGATCATCGTCGACACCCAAGGGCGCGGCGACATAGCCGCCGACAAACCCGAGATCACGAGTTGGTCCGCGCTGGCCACATGATACGGAAGTTCGTTAAGGATCGAATAGTAGCTCGCGCTTTAGCCACTCGACCTGACGCGCGCGCCCTCCCCCGACCTTCGCCGCAATTACGGCTCGCCCCCGCGCGCCGGCGCCTTACAACACCAGCCGGCCGAGACTATCCACCAGGCGCCTCGTTGTCGCCGGATGGGGGGACACGTCGCTCGCTGCAGATTGGCGCCCAAAACGAACCGACCCCACACAGCGTATCCGCTGGGCAGGGCCTTTTGCGCGAGAGCGCACATCCTTGTAGATCGGCGCCGTCGCGCTCAGGCGGCGATCTTCATCATGAGTAGACGAAGCCAGCCGCGTTTGACGACAGGTGTTGAGCATCGATACCGACCAGCGTAATCGAGTTTTCAGACCCCAAGCTGATGACCGTATCATCGCCGACGTCTTGGACCGTCACCTTAATACCCGCCTTCAGATAGGCCGAGACATCGATTACATCACGTCCACCGGCTCCAAAA
>NZ_JAURWM010000029.1 GCF_030654915.1 Phenylobacterium sp.
GCGATAGGACTTCCCATCCGCGCGCGGGCGCAGGCGGTCGAGAGCGTCGCAGATCGCATGGACGACCTGGAGGTTAGTGCGCTCGGCGCGGCCGCCGATGATGTAGCTCTCGCCCGGCTTGCCGGCTTCGAACACCCGCGTCAGGGCGCGCGCGTGGTCATCAACATAGAGCCAGTCGCGGACGTTGGCGCCTGCGCCGTAGACCGGCAGGGGCTCGCCAGCCAGGCTCTTGACGATGATCAGCGGGATCAGCTTTTCCGGGAAGTGATATGGGCCGTAGTTGTTCGAGCAGTTGGTGACCAGCACAGGCAGCCCATAGGTATGGTGCCAGGCGCGGACCAGATGATCGGACGAGGCCTTGGATGCCGAATAGGGAGAGCGCGGGTCGTAGGCGGTTTCTTCGGTGAAGAAGCCGTCGTCGCCCAGCGAGCCGAACACCTCGTCGGTGGAGATATGGTGGAAGCGGAACGCCGCCTTCGCCGTGCCGTCTAGCCCGCGCCAGTATTCCAGCACCTGCGAGAGCATGTTGAAGGTGCCGAGAATATTGGTCTGGATGAACTCCGACGGGCCGTCGATGGAGCGATCGACGTGGGATTCGGCGGCCAGATGGGTGACCACCTCGGGGCGGAAGTCGCTCAGGGCCGCGCGGATCGCCGAGGCGTCGCAGATATCGGCCTGGCGGAAGGCGTAGCGGTTGCTGCTCGCCACGCCGTCGAGGGAGCGCAGATCGCCGGCATAGGTGAGCTTGTCGAGGTTCAGGACCTCATGCTCGGTGTTGGCGATTAGATGACGAACCAGGGCCGAGCCGATGAAGCCGGCGCCGCCCGTGACGAGAATACGCAAAGGTCACTTCCCCCATATGTCCGGCGAGGCGCGTTCCTCAGGTCGGGACGGAAGTCCCGGCCGGCGCGACAGGCCGCTTCATAAACTCCCCCGCGTCGAGGCGCGAGGACCCATGTGCGGGGCGCTGGGCGCGCCCCGGTTAGGACTGCCCCGCGGCCCGGCCGGTGGTGATGGCCGGCTGGGCGGTCTTGTCTTGGAGCTGCGGCTTTTCAACGGCTATCTTGTCGCCAGGCTTGGGAACCTCGAGCCGGACATCGGCCGTCTTGCGGTTCTCAAGGAAGCGCTTCTGGGCCGCGAGAATCCAGAGATAGGGCAGCACGGCCTCTTCGGAGAACCGATAGCCGCGGCCGTACTCGTCCTCATGAACTTCCAGCAAGACGTGCTTGGCGGCCAACTCGTCGATCGTGGCCTTGAAGGTCGCCGCATTGGCCGCGCTCGGATAAAGCGCGTCCACGTCGCGTCCGTCGAAGCGGCCGCTGTTGAACAGCGCCGCGCCAGCCATCACGCCCAACACATGCCGCACGCCGCTCTTGGCGGCTTGGTCGATCTGGGCTTGCGAATGCTTGGAAATCCGACCGCGGAATTCGGCCAGGGCCTGATCGACCGCCGTGGACACATCGTCCAGCGTCACCTTGACGCGACCGTTGTCGATCGCGGTGAGGCCGGAATGGTGGCTCAGAAGGCTGGCGAAATAGGGGGAGCCGTTGGCCACGAAGACGATGTAGTCCAGCGCGGCCTTGTCGAAGGTCACGCCGCTGATTTCTTCGCCGTTCTCCACCAGGTGGCTGATTTCGGCCGCGCTCATCTTCGGCACCTGCAGGGCGAAGATGTTCCGGCGGATCGAAGGGATGTGCTGGACCAGTTCGGTGAGGTCGGCGGCGACGCCGGCGATCACCAGTTGGGTGCGGATCGAGCGGTCCGAGAGGTTCTTGATCAGCTCAGCGATGTTGCGGCGGAAGTCCGGGGACTCGCAGACGTCGAACTCGTCGAGCACGACCAACAGGCGCGTGCCGGTCAGTTTGGCGAACAGGTCGGCGACCAGGCGCGGCGACAGCGGGCCCGGCGGCAGCAGGTCGGCCAGGGTGCCACCCTTTTCCGCCGCGTCGGCGGTCGGGGCGAAGCCGCGGTGGAACAGCAGGGGCACGTCGGCGGCGACGGCCCGGAAAATTTCGTCGAAATTGGAGCCCGCGCCGCAGGAGCAATAGACCACGATGTAGCGCGCCTCTTCGGCGGCCTGGGTCAGGACGTGGACCAGCGAGGTCTTACCGATACCGCGCTCGCCGTAGAGAATGACGTGGACGCGCTGGTCCTCGAGCGAACGGATCAGAGTCGTCAGGACGTCGATGCGACCCGCGAACATCCGCTTGTCGGTGATCGGTTGCGAGGGCGTGAACGCGCTGCGCAGCTTGATACGGGCGGCGGCGAAGCGGTCGTTGAGCCTGGGGCTCAGCTGATCGCCGGCGGTGGACTGGAACCGCGGGAAAGCCGCCGTCGAAGCCGCCGTCTTCTTGTTGATGGTGTCCTCGCGCGCGGCGGGCGCCGGCGAGAAGACGAAACCCGGCTGGGGCGTCGTCTTCGGCTTTCGCCCGAACGAGCGCGCCATCAAGCTATTTATCCAACTCACGGCGCCTCCAAGCACGCATGCTGCGGTGCATCTGAACTATCGTCGGTTTACGGCGACCAGCGTTTGCCCGCCATCCGTAAACACGGCGATTGTGGCGAAATCTTAAGCGAGGCGGAGTTGAGTCAACGTTAATTGCCGCGACGGCGTGTAAGCGCCGCAGCGCAACGACCTAGAACTTCAAGTTAAAGGGCTTCAGAACATAGGCTATGTAGACCAGCACAACCACGACGATCCCGAAGGCGATCGCGCCGTGGCCCTGATTGCCGACATAGTTGGCCAGCGCGCAGCCGATGCAGGCGGGCAGGTACTGGAGGATGTTGTCCTTGGGCTCTTCTTGCGCCGTGGACCTGTGCAGAAACAGGACAATCAGCGCCCCGAAGATCGCGACCGTCACCCAATCATAGATCGTCTGCAAGACACCAGCCCCTAAGCATTGCCGTTTTAAACCAAGCAAGGCGAAGCCTGCATAAATCAGACCACACCCGGGGCCGCAATGCGTTTCTGGGGCCGCCGCTGAGCTTACCGGCGCCGAAGCTCTGGTTTGACGCGGCCGAGTCCCGGCCTGGAGCAGATGTTGTCCCGAAGTTTGTCGCGGCGTGTTCAAGGTGAATGCGCG
>NZ_JAURWM010000043.1 GCF_030654915.1 Phenylobacterium sp.
AGTCGCCGACCACGCGGATCGGGCCGGAGAAGTCGTCGGCCGCGTGGGGCTTGCGCGCCTGGCGCCGGACATAGGCTTCGAGCGCGGGGCCCAGGATCGGCTGGGCCAGGCGCCGGACCGGTTCGGGCGTCAGGCCGCGCCAGAGGCGACGGGTGGTGGAAAGCAGGCTCATGAGCTGGCGGACCCCCAGGTGACGCCTTGGCTTAGCAGGGCGATGGCGTCGGCCGGAACAAGGCCAGGGTCGGTGCGGAAGACCAGCTTTTCGACCTTGGCCGGGGCCGGTGCGGGTGCGCCTTCGGGTGTTCGGAAACGGCTGGCGCCGGCGTCGAACACCAGGGCGTCGCCGCCGGCGGCTCCGGGGGTCCAGCGCTCAACGACCAGCAGCGTGTTGACGGCGCCGTTGGCTGGTTGGCGAAGCTCGACGCCGGGCGCGCGCCGCACGCTGAGCCGCGCCATCTCGAACACTGGATGGCTGTCGACATTGGGCGGCAGGGCGGCGACGTCGATGCCGTATTCCGCCAGACCGCCGCCGATCAGCCAGCGCAGGAAGGCGAAGCGCTCTGAGAAACTGCTGAGCGGGAACAGCCGCTGCAGATCGCCCCGGCTCTCCCAGATCGATAGGAACAGCCGCGGGAAGGGGTGGCCGCGCGCCAGCTCCTTCACCGGGGAATTGAAGCTCGAGCGCAGGGCGGTGGCGACGTGGCCCGGCCAGTCGGCGCGATGGGCCAGGCCGTAGGCGGCCAGGCGCAGCTTGGCCTCTGAGGTTTCGCCGCTGACCTGCCGCGCCGCGCGCAGGGCGAGATCGGGGTCTGCGAAGGCGCTGTCCGGGGCGAGCCGCGCGGAGAACCGGCCCTCGAGCGACTCCGGTCCCAGCAACCAGGCTTTCAGCCCGTCTTCATCGCCCGCGAAGCGGTCGCGCAGATCGCGGCGCGCGGACTGCATGGCGGTGACCGCCGGGGCGGTCTGGTCGGCGATCAGCCACTGGGTGAGCTGCGCCGAACTCGCCAGCCAGGCGCCGTCCGGGGGCGTGACCGGCTCGCGGATGATTTCTCCCGGGCGGATGTCGGCCCAGGCTTCGGCCGCCGGCGTCAGCCCGCCGCCGAAGTCTTCGCCGGCCCGGCACGCGGCCAACATCCGCCGCCGGACGTCCTTGGTGATCGGCTTTCCGGACGGGAAGTTGCTATGCCCATAGGGGGTGGCCGAGGCCTCGGCGTGGCCGTTGCGCAGCAGGGCGGCTGCATAGTCCGTCATCAGGTCGGCCAGGGCCGAACCTGGCTGCACGCGGACGCGGTCCTGGTGCTTGGACAGCAGTTCGGGCCGGGCCGGATCGAAGCCGGAGAAGTGGAAGAAGGTCAGAGGCTCGCCGTCCACGCTCCAGCCGCCCCTTGCTCCGGCGACCTCGCGGCCCTCCAGGTTCCAGTAGGCGAGGTTGAGGCTGGGGCTGCGCAGCAGGGCCAGGTCGCTGACGAAACCGGGGGCCAGGTCCATCCACTTCTGGTCGGTGAACAGTCCGTTGGCGAAGTCGACGCGGCAGTCGAACCGCAGCTTCTCCGCCCACCAGTCCAGCAGCGCCACGATCTGCGGCTCGGCGCGCGCGGCCATGAAGCCGAGGTTATAGGCGCCCGAGGTCAGGATGACGTGGTCGTTGGGATTGGCCTGCCCGAGCAGCGGCCGAGTGGTGTGCGGCGTCAGCGCCAACGGCGCGCGGGCCAGGCCCTCGCGCACCATGTCCAGGGGGCGATAGACCCAAATGTCGGGATCGAGATAGGCGCCGGAAGTCACACCCTCTTCGGCCAGCAGCGCCTTGAAGGCGTGCGGCTTGACCGCCGTGTTCAGTTCCAGCGCGTCGTAATAGGCGCACATGGCCGCGAAGTCGGGGACCAGCGTCGCCGCGTCGATCGTGCGGATGCCGGGATCTTGGAAGGCGATCGGACCATCGGTGGTCACCACCACCCGGCGGACGCCGGGCTCCACCGCGCCCAGGCTCTCCATCAGGCTGGCGGCCTGGGCGCCGTAGTTGCGCGATACGATGGTGAAGATGACGTCCACAGGCGCCTCGGTACCCCTAGTTTGGCTTAGGCCCCGACTTGGCTTCGCCCGGTCAGGCGGCGTCAGCGTCGGAGGCGTCGGCGAGCAGTTCGTCCAGCTTCTTGACGTCCATGATCGGCGAGGCGACCCCGCCCTCCATCCGCATGACCTTGTTGCAGTAGAGGCGGATCAGTTCGACGTCGTGTGACGCGAGCACCAGGATGCCGGCCCGTTCCATCAGCTCCAGAATCCGTTTGTGGGCGATCTTGCGGAAATCGGCGTCGCCGACCGCGATCCATTCGTCCATCAGGATGACGTCGGCATGGACGGCGGTGGCGACCGCGAAGGCTAGGCGCGCCTGCATGCCGGCGGAGTAGGTCTTTAGCGGCATGGCCAGGAACTGCCCCAGGCCGGTGAACTCGGCGATCTCGTCCAGCCGCTCGTCGATTTCCTTGGCCGACAGGCCGGCGATGCGGCCGCGCAGCCGGATATTGTCCAGGCCGGTGGCCGAGGGGTCGATCCCGAGGCTGAGGTCCAGCATGGCCGCGATCTGGCCGTGGACGTCGATGGTGCCTTCGTCGGGTTCGTAGGCGCCGGCCAGGGCGCGCAGCAGCGTGGTCTTGCCTGAGCCGTTGTGGCCGATCAGGCCCAGGCGATCGCCCGAGCGGAGCTGCATATTGACCTTCGACACAGCGGTGACCTCGGTCGCCCCCATGGCGTTACGGCCAAGCTGTCCGCCGACGGTGATCCGCGCCAGGTGCTTCTTCAGCGACTTGGAATCGACCCCGTAGACGGGGAAGCGCAGGGTCAGGTCAGTGACCTTAATCGAAACCTCGGGACCCTTCATAGGTAGTGCACAATCCTGCGGCGAATGAGGGCGAAGGTGGTGAAGGTAGCGGCCCAGCCGACGACCGCCAGCACGCTGAGGAAGATGTAGGTCGAGGGGCTGACGCTCTGGCCCAGCAGCGGGGCGCGGACCACCTCGAGCATGTGGAAGAACGGATTGTACAGCAGGACAGCGTGGTCCAGCAGACGCCCGCCCGGCAGCCAGAACACCGGGGTCATGAACATCGCGAACTGAATGACCGAGCCGACGATTTGCGGAATGTCGCGGAACCGGGCCGAGGCCATGCCGGCGGCCAGGCTGATCCAGGAAATGTTCAGCATCAGCAGGAACAGGCCGATCAAGCCCATCGGCACGTCGGTCTGGCGCCAGTGGTCGTAAAAGATCAGCACGCCGACGATGATCACGGCGTGGTGCGCCAGGTTGATCACGTTGCGCATGATCGTCCGCCACACGAAAGTGAACATCTGCAGCGAGGTCTGGCTAAGGATGCCGGACGCCTGGACGAAGGTGCCGCAGCCCTCGATGATCACGTTGGCGATCAGCCCCCAGAATACGATGCCGAGGGCGACATAGGGGATGAACTCGTTGACCGGGATCTTGAACAGATTGGCGTAGAGGAAGCCGATCCCGGCCACCATCAGGCCCATGGACAGGGTGATCCAGAACGGCCCCAGCATCGAGCCGCGGTAGCGCGAAACGATGTCGTGCCAGGCCAGGGACCAGGCCAGGCCGATCCGCTGGAGCGACGCGCCCAGATCGCTGAACGCCATGCTGAATTCGTGCATGGGTCCGCGCCGTCCGGTGCGCACCATGTGTTGTACGGATTGCATCTAGTCTCCCGACCCAGAGCTTGAAGGCGGAAAAAGGCGGTCCCGCCGAAGTCGCTCGCGCCGGTGGGTAACAGGTCGCATTTTGCGGCGCAAGCATGGCGCCGGCCCAGTAATCCAAAGGAAAATTGGAGCCGACGCCGTGATCGGCGTTATCAGAGCGGGCTCTCGTCCTCGAACGGCGGGGGGCTGGTCTTTATGTGCGCGTGGTCGGCGCGGTATTGGTTGAAGTGCCTGCGGTCGGCGGGCGAGGGCTGGACCGTCTCGCGCACCAGGCCGCCGGCGGCCAGTTCGCGCGCGGTGCGCTTGCGGACCACGAACTCGATGCCGCACTCGCCGATCGGCGTCAGCGTCTGGTCGAAGCGCGGCAGGTCGTAGCGGAAGGTGGAGTTGAGCAGGGCGACCTTCTCGATATCGGCGGCGGGGCCGAGGTTCGACAGCAGCTCCAGCACGTTCAAGGAGCGGTCGCTCCAGGAGCGGGCCTTCAGCATGGTGAAGGTCCACTTGTGATCGCGGTTGTGCGTCGAGGGGAAGACGCCCTGTTCATAGAGGTCTTCGTCCGGCACGGTGACGATCAGGAAGCCGCCCGGTTTGATCGCGCCGAACCAGGACGCCAGGCCCTCGCGCGGATCGACCAGGTGCTCCAGGCAGTGGCTGGAATGCACGAAGTCCAGGCTCTCGGGCTCAAGGCCGGCCAGTTGCTGGGCGTCGCCGTCCTCCCAATCCCAGATCCGCACGCTGGCCAGGCCAGGGAAGAAGGTGACATACATCGACAGCGGATCGGGCTTGCCGCCGATGTCGAGGCCCTCACCGACGAACCAGCGCCGGGTGAAGTTCGGGTCGGCCATGCGGCGGACGATGGATTTCGAGAGTTCTTTCACGGGCGCGTCCTAGCGAGTTTTGACGGCTATTTCACGTCCCAGGACTCGACTCCGGTCCTGGTGAAGCGCGCGGCCTGGGCTGTGCCGCCGAAGGTGGATAGCAGGCGCTTGAGGCCTTCGCGGCGGGTCGGGTCGATCAGGAACATCATGAATCCACCGCCGCCGGCGCCGGAAACCTTGCCGCCGAATACGCCGAACGCCTTGGCCGCCTCATACACCTTGTCGATCTGGGCCGAGGAGACGTTGTGCGCGGTCTGCTTCTTCAGGCCCCAGCCGGAGTCCAGCAGGGCGCCGAACCGCGGCAGATCGCCAGCCGTCAGGGCGTCGCGCATCTCGAAGGCGCTGGCCTTGATCGCGTGGAGGCTTTCGAGCGACTTGGCCGCGTGGCTGCGCATGTTGGTGGTCTGCTCTTCAATGATCGCCGCCGACTCGCGGCTGACCCCCGTAAAATAGAGCACCAGCGAGGCTTCCAGTTCGCGCATCACCCGGTCCGGGACCTCGACCGGGGTCACTTCGACCTGGGCGTTGGCGGCGAAGTGCATCAGGTTCAGGCCGCCATGGGCCGCCGCATACTGATCCTGGGCGCCGCCGGCCAAGCCAAGTTCGCGGCGCTCGATGTCGAAGGCCAGGCGCGCCACGCTGTGGGCGTCCATCTCCAGCCCCATGAAGCGGCGCATGGCCTCGACCATGGCGACCACCAGGGCCGAGGAAGAGCCCAGCCCCGAGCCGGGCGGGCAGTCGGCGTAGGACACCAGCGTCAGCGGCAGGGCGCGGCCGCCTGCATAGTCGGCCATGAAGCGGTTGTAGACGCCCTTGAGCAGGCGCAGCGGCTCGTCGGTGGGCAGCGGCGCGCTCGCGTGGGCCTGCCAGGCCTGGTCGCGGTCGGCGGCGACCAGGCGCACCTGATCGTCGTCACGCTTCTGGACGGTCACATGTGCGAACAGGTCGATGGCCGCGTTCAGCACCGCGCCGCCGTACTCGTCGCAATAGGGTGAGACGTCCGTGCTGCCGCCGCCGAAACCCAATCTCAGGGGGGCGCGAGCGCGCACCAGCTCGTGACGCATGGTCGGCGTATGGTCCTTGGGCCGGGTTCGCGAATTCACGCGGGGTTAGTGGGCGCCGCTCCGATTGGCAACCTTCAACGACATGTGTAACCCAGCGCGCGGGGCATCAGCCGCGTGGCGCCGCCTTTCGGGCGGGCGCGCGGGACGCCGGGGAGCAGGGCGATGCCGTCGGGAAGCACAAGATCGCTCTGGGCTCTGAGAGCAGCCTTGCTTGCGGCGTTTGTCGCAATCTTGGTCGTCGGGACGCCGGCGCACCTTTCAGTGGACTCTGTCATGGCCCTCTACGAGGGTCGCCACCAGGTCCGCGAGACCTTCGGCCCAGTCGTCTATGCTCGGATCTTGGGCGTCTTGGACCGTGTCGTGCCGGGCGTCGCGCTCTATGGGGCGCTTAGTCTCCTGACCCTGTTCGGAGCCCTGATGACGCTGCCGGGCCTGCGCGGGCGCGCGAGCTGGTGGGCGGCTGCGCTGGTGGTGGTCTTGGCGGCGTCCCCGACCTTGGTTCTTTTCCAGGGGATCGTCTGGAAGGATGTGCTGTTCGCCAATTTCGTGGTCGCGGGCTTCGTCTGCGTGGCGCATGCGGTGCTCGGATGGAGCCGCGTGCGGCGACGCTGGCTCCAGTTGTTGGTGTCGGCTGTCCTGTTCGCCCTGGCGATGTCTATCCGGCAGAACGGCCTCGTGATGGTCGTCGGCGCGGCCGCATCGCTTGGCTTGGCGATCCAGCCGGCGCGTGGCGTGCGGACCGCCTGGGCCTGGGGGCTTGGGTGGCTTGCCATGGTTATCCTGCTCGCAGGTCTGGCGGGACACCTGGCTCATCCTAGGGCGGCGGGAGCCGACAAGGCTTTCGCCACCGGCCTGCGCATTCTCCAGCACTATGACGTCGTTGCGGTGGCGGCGCGCGACCCGGCGACGGATCTGGCCGTCATCGCCGCCGCCATGCCGCAGGCCGCGGCCTTGATCAAAGCGCAGGCTGCGAGTGTGTATTCCCCAGAGCGGATCGATTTTTTTGATCGCAGCCAGGAACTCGGGCCGGCCCTATGGAAGACGCCAGCTTCCGTGATGCGGGCCCAGTGGCTGGAGGTCGTGCAGCACCAAACGGGTGCCTATCTGGCCCACCGTTGGGATGCGTTCGTCTGGGTGTTCTTCACGCCGGAGCCAGAACGTTGCCTTCCGATCTTTGTCGGTGTCACAGGGCCGGCGGAGAAATTGGCAGGCTTGGATCTTGCCGCGCGGCTTAGCCCAAAGGACTTGGCGCTAGGCCGCTACGCCCCGGCCTATCTAGGAACGCCGGCTTATTCCCATGCGTTCTTTGCGATCCTGGCGCTTGTCGTGGCGGCCCTTCTCCTCGTGCGGCGCGAGCCCCCAGACGTGGTGGTCGCAGGCTTGCTTCTTTCGTCATTGGCCTTCGCGGCAAGCTTTTTCGCGATATCGATCGCCTGCGACTGCAGATATCTCTACGCGCTCGATCTGGCGGCGGTCGTCGGGGCTCTCTATCTGGCCTTGGACCCACCGCGCTTTGGAGCCCCTGGTGGTGCCAAGACGTGAGGCCGCTGGAAAGTCAGTATGAAGCGATTGTTGCTCGCCTGGGCTACGGCCGCTGTGGTTCTGCCCCTAGCGGCCTGTGATCAACCCGCTCCATGGGCGCGGGCCGCGGCGGCGCCTGCGCTCGCCCAGATCAAGGCGACGCCGCGCGCCCAGGCCATCATGTGGAACGAGGACAAGGACGCGTTTGAGATCGCCGGCCGGACGCTGAAGGCCGGGCGGCTCTGGACGTTCGATGGTTCAACCGAGGGCTTCGTGCTGACCGGCGGCGCGGCGTTGCCGGGCGCGCCTGTGGGGCTGGAGATCCAGAACCAGCGCGCTGACCCGATGCTGCGTTCACCCACGGGACTGGCCCTCGATGGCCGTCGCTATTCGCTGGTGCTGGTGCGGATGACGCGGACACGCCCGGGCGCGGCCTGGGACGGGGCGATCTTCTATCGCACTACCAATCATGGCGAGTCTGGCGAATTCCAGGCCAAGCCGATCGACGGCGCGGACCCCGCGCTCAACGAGACCGTGGTCGCCGTCTACGACATGTCCCGCCTAAAGAGCGGGGGCGATGACTGGACAATGTCGCAGATCGACCAGATCCGCCTGGACACCGACGACCAGGCTGGCGGCGGGTTCGTGATCCATCAGATCACCGTGACCGAGAACCCCGGCCCTGAGGCGCTGACGACCAGTGCGGCGGGGCCGACGACCGTCGCCGCGCGCTGACCTAGGTCGCCTGGGTGCTCAGTTCTTCCAGCCGTGAGACGTAGCGCAGGCCGATGGCCCGGGCGCTGAAGTGGGTGCGGATATGGCGGCGCGCGCGAGCGCCTAGCGCGTGGGCGCCCTGTGGATCATCCAGCAGGCCGCCGATCAGCTCCACGGCGTGATCCACCGATGGATCGGCCCAGACTTGGCCCTCGCCGAACAGATAGGCGCCTTCAGCAACTGGCACGATCTTGCAATCGACTAGCAGGCTAGTCTCCGGCGTCATGAAGTCGAGATTGCCGGAGTAATTGGTGGCGACCGCCGCGCGGCCCATGATCATCGCCTCGGCCGGCCCGCGGCCGAAGCCTTCCGAGCGGTGCAGCGATACGAAGGCGTCGGCGCAGCGCACCAGGTTCTTGATCTCGTTGTCGGAGAGCTGGCGGGTGATCGCCTGGATCTGGCCGCCCATGGCGCGGATCCGCGCCTCTAGCGCCTTGCGGGCGGGATTGCCGTCGTCGCCGCCCTTGTACTTGACCACCGCATGCAGCGGGGCGTGCGGCCGCTGAGCCACCAGTTTCTCAAACGCCTCCAGCATGGCGAAGGGGTTCTTGCGCTCCGAGTAGGACGAGAAGTCGAAGAAAAACAGGCAGACGAAGGCGTTCTCGGGAATGCCGAAGTGCCGGCGCCCCAGCAGGGATGAGACGGTGAGCTCCACCGCCAGCGGCATGTGCACGACAGGCCGCGTCGTTGTCGGCGCAATAGCCTTGGCGATGAAGTCGGACGGCGCCCAGACCTCGTCGAACCGCTCAAGTATCTTGGCCCAGGGATCGGGGTACTTCGCCAGTTCCCAAGCCGGATAGATGATGTTGTGGGCCTTCTGGAACGCCGGGCCCGAGCCAAGGTGCTCCAGCACGCTCATGGCCTGCTCCACCTCGCCGGCGTTGATGCAGAAGAGGTTGATCTTTTCGCTCAGGGTCGGGACGACGTGGCTGGCGAACTCGCGTTCGAAGTCGGCGTCGTCGCCGCGGTGCATGTCGTAGATGTCGATCAGGCCGGGCGTGGTTCCCGCCGCCTTGAAGGCGCGCCAGGCCGAGCGCACGTGCTCGGCCATGCCGATGGCCGAGAACGGATGGCCGACGAGAACGAGGTCGGGGCTGCTCATGACTTGTCCACCAGGTCGGCGTCGGCGGCGTTCTTCACCGCTTCCAGCCAGGCGTGGCCGAAGCGCTGGTCGGGCTCTAGGTGAGCGCCTTCGCCCCACTCGTTCCAGGCGTTGATGAAGACGATGCGCTCCTCGCCGAAATTCTGGCGGCGGGTGTCTTCGAACATCGCCTGGGTCCAGGCCTGGAAGGCGCCCGGCGAGGCGTGCTGGTAGACCCAGCCGCCGTCCTGGCGCCGCGCGGTGTTGTCCCACGAGGGCATGACGCCACGGAACCGCTTATGGCCGGGCGTGGCCGCGCCGAGATAGTGGCGGACCATCTGGCGATAGTCGTTCACGCGGCCCTCGAAGCGCGCGTTGTAGAGCGGTCCAGGCGGATGGATCAGGGCCCCAGCGCCGGCCGGCGGGAACTCCACCGAGGCGTCGAAGCCCAGGCTTTCCGGATCGACCTTGCCGCCGGCCTTCTCGAAGCTCTCGACGAAGGCCAGGTAGATTTCGCCGATGCCCGCCTCGCGGCAATGCTTGCGCCAGGCCTCGGCCCAGGCCTTGGCGTCCGGCAGCAGGCCCGGCCGGTAGATCACCACCAGCGGCTTGCCGTTGACGCGGATGTAGTTGGGCCGGGCGAGATAGGGCTCCATCTCCGCGATGGAGGCCTCGGCGTCGCCGGGCTCATAGGTCTGGGCCAGCAGCACGTCGCGTTCCTGGCCGTCCCAGGTGCGGGTCCAGTTTTCGTTGGCCCAGCAGAGGCAGAACGGGAAGTCGCCCTCAACGCTGTCCAGCAGCGGCTCCAGCGGCTTTTCCAGGATCCGGCGACCACCGGTGAACCAGTAGAAGTAGTGGCAGAAGCCGCCGATCCCGTAGCGCGCGGCCAGTTCACCTTGGCGCTTCAGCGCCTCGGGATTGGAGAGATCGTAGAAGCCGAGGTCGGCCGGCACGTGCGGCTGATAGTGGCCGCGATAGTTGGGCAGGGCGCGGCTGACATTGGTCCACTCGGTGAAGCCTGGGCCCCACCAACGGTCGTTCTCGCCGACAGTGTGGAACTGCGGCAGGTGGAAGGCGATTGTGCGCACGGTATTCAGCGCTTCCAGCCGTTCGCTCCAGCGTTCGACGAAGGCCTGCTGGTTCTTGGTCGCCAGCCGCTGCTTGTAGCCGGCGTTGATCGAGTTGGCGGTGATGCTCAGGTGGTGGACGATCTCCGAGGTTGGCTCGTAGATGATCCGCAGGCCGCGCTCGCGTAGTCGGAAGCACAGGTCGGCGTCCTCGCAATAGGCGGGCGCGAAGGCGATATCGAAGCCGCCCAGTTCGGCGAACACCTCGCGGCGCACCGCCAGGCAGGCGCCGGAGGCGTAGTCGACCTCGCGTCGCACGTTCCAGCGCGGCAGGCTGGGATCCTCGAACAGGCCGATCATCTCGGCGGTCCCGTCGACGGCGATTCGGGCGCCGGCTTCTTGCAGCCGTCCATCGGGGAACAGCATCTTGGGCGCGGTGGCCCCGACATCCTTCTCCTGGGCGAACGGCGCCATCAGGGCTGGCAGCCAGCCGGCTCGGACCTGGACGTCGTTGTTCAGGAAGATCAGGAACTCGCCCCGTGCGGCTTCGGCGGCGCGGTTGCAGGTGCGGATGAAGTTCAGGTTCTGCGGATTGGTGATCAGGGTCAGGCCCTGGATCTTGGCCAACACCGCGCTGGTGGCGTCGGTCGAGGCGTCGTCGATGACGATGATCTCGGCGTCTCGCAGGTCCCCCGCCGCCTTCAGCGCCGCCAGGCACTCCAGGGTGAAGGTCAGGTTGTTGAAGGCCGGGATGATGATGGACACCGCCGGCTTGGCCACGGTCGCAAAGGCTAGCCCGGCCGCGGTCTTGTCGATGTCGCGTTCAGTGACCTTGATCAGGTCGAGGGGTTTGACCTGCACCCCTCCGACCTCGCGTTCGCGGATGCGTTGCTTGGCGGCCGTGAGATCGCGATAGGCCTGGAGGTCGTAGGCGCCCGGGTCCTTGGCGCGGCCCGCGCTGCGCAGTTGCTCGAACAGACCTGCGTCGCCCGACATGCGGGTTCCGGCCGGCGTCGGTTCCGGCTTTGGCGTGCGTGACAGCACCCAATGCTCCAGCGAGGACATCGGCTGTTCGGCGGCGTCCGGATGCTCGACCAGATAGCTCAACTCGTTGAAGTCGGCGGCCGGGGAAATTCCCTCGAAGGCGCCTTCGGTCAGATAGTGGATCACCGGGTGCACGCCGTCCGGCGCGTTGACCTGCTGCTCCAGATAGAAGGCGGTGTCGAAATGGATGCTGGGGTCGCGGCGCTCTTCGGCGCCCGACAGGAAGTGGGCCAGGGCGGTCGAGCCGAGCGGGGCCGCATCGCGATAGCGGTCCATGTACCAGCCGGCGTCGAACAGCGGGTGCGGGCTGCGGCCCTCGGCGGCGCCGCTGACGGCGTAGTGCAGCAGCGGCGCCGTGTCGGTCTGCGCGACGTCGGGATTGGTCGCCAGATACCAGCGGCCCGAGAACAGCGGATGGGGCTCGTAGCCCTTGCGCCAGCCCTCGCGCAGGTAGTGGACCAGCGGGTTCTCGCCGGAATCGGCGACCTCCTCGGCCTGGCCGACATAGTAGCGGACGTCGAACAGCGGGTGCGGGTCGAAGCCCTCGATCGCTCCCTTGTGGACGAAGTGCTGCAGGGCCGAGAGGCCGGTGGCGGCGATCTTCACCGCGTGGCGGCCGCGATAATCCTTCAGGTCGAACAGCGGGTGCGGATCGCGGCCTTCCTTGTCGCCGGCCACCAGATAGTGGGCCAGCGGCGCCCAGCGCGAGCCCGTGAGGTCGTCGTTCTTTTCCAGGTACCAGGCCTGGTCGAACAGGGCCTTGGGGTTGGCGCTGGCGTCCGGCCCGGCGCGGACATAGGAGACCAGCCCCCTGACGTCGCCGCCATCGCGGCCCACCGACCGGTTCAGCCGGAAGTCCCACAGGCCCGAGCGGGCGATCAGCGCCGCGCGGCCAGGCCACTTGGCGCGGGCCAGCATCAGGTCGAAGCGCTGCTCCGAGGGGCCCTTCTCGGACAGGCCGACCCGGCGGGCGGCGGCCTTGCGGAAGCGGTTCCAGCGGTCGTCGGCGACCACGCGGCGGGCGCGGTGCAGATCGCGCCGTTTGGCCAACAAGATGTCGGCGAGCGAGTCTTGCTCGGGAGTTTGGGTGTCGTTTGCCAAGGCTCTAATTCTCGGGGGCGCTGATTAGCGGCCGTCCAGGGCCGTGTCGACCACGGCCTCGATGCGCGCGCGTTCCTGACGCAGGATGGCGAGCTCGCTTTCCAGGGCGTCCATGCGCTTGCGTTCCACCTCGGCGAGCTGGCGCTCATAGAGGAGTTCGGCGCGTGTGGCGTCGAGCGCGCTGGTCACGGGGGAGACGAAGACGCCCATCTGAGCCTTCATCTCGGCGATCTTGGCGGCGGCGCGATCAAGCACCGCGCGGTCAGGTGACTGACCGGCCGCGGCGGCGTTGAACCAGTCCAGGACTTCCTGGGCCAGGGCGCCGACCAGCGGAACCGCGGCGAGGTCGCCCTCGCCGTCATTGTGCCGCAGGTCCTTGGTCAGGAAACCGTCGATGTGCTCGGCCGCCCGCTCGCTCAGGCGCGGCAGCGGCGCGCCATGGGCTTTCTCCATGGCGGCGACTTGCCCGCGCCAGTCGGTCAGCAGCCCGTCATAGGAGACGAAGGCGCGCGGCAGGTCGCGGGTTTGGGCCTCGGCGGCCAGCATGTAGATCGTCCAGAGCAGGACGGATTTTTCGACCGGGAAGGCGTCGCGGCGCGACAGCGATCCGGCGACCGCCAGCGGGCCGCGCACCGGGATCACCACGCGGGCCGGCATCTGGACGGCGTCCAGAACCTCGCGCCACATGGGCAGCAGCACCGAAACGCGCGGGTCTTTCAACAGCGGGTGCAGCGCCTCGCCGAACTCGGCGCGGAACAGCGCCAAGGCGCGCTCGCGCCATGCCGCCTCTTCCTGCGCCGCCAGCGGGGCGTAGGGCAGGTTGAAGGGGTCGTCCCAGGCGGTCGCGCCGGCCCGCAGGCGCTGGTCGTTGAAGACCGAGATTTTCCAGGGTTCGAAGTAGCCCTTGGCGTTGTGCTCATCGCCCGGCATCACATTGTCGGGCAGTTCAGCCCCGGCCAGCGCCAGCAATTGAGCCGTCGCCGAGGTGCCGGAACGGTGCATGCCCAGTACGAGATAGGCTGATCGCTCGGAGGTGGTTTGCATCTTCGCTGCTCTCGCCGTCCCGCCCCCGGGGCCCATTCGCCCCCACGCTGTATGGCCGCTCGCGCTCTGCGGCAAGGGCGGGGCCATTGATCGGGCCGTTCATCTGATGCAAACCACGGCTCGGGCTTGGCGTCGCACGGGAACATCGCAGCATGGCCGCCGTGGCCACACCAGATCGCGTCAACTTCGTGCTCGCCTTGGCGGTGGACGCTGATTTCTACAAGCAAACCAACCCTGGCCTGGGCTTGGCCGACGTCGATCCTGTCTTGCACTATGGCGAGGCGGGCTGGCTTGAGGGCCGCGATCCGGCTCCCTGGTTCTCGACCCGCGACTATCTGGCGCGGCATCCCGATGTCGCGCAAGCCGGCGCGAACCCGCTCGTCCACTACCTGACGACCGGCTACCGCGAGGGACGCGAGATTCTCGCCTCGGCGCACGCGGCCGCCTACCACGCCATGACCGAGGCTGATCGCCGCCTCATCGCGGTTGGCATCATCAGCCGCGAAGAGCGGGCGGCCGCCGCGAGGTTTTTCGATCCACAATATTACCTGGCCATGTACCGCGACGTGGCGACGTCGGGCGCCGACCCGCTCGATCACTTTCTCAGCCACGGCTGGCGGGAGGGGCGCGATCCGAGCAACGACTTCTCGGTATCCGACTATCTTGAGCTCAATCCCGATGTCGCCGCCAGCGGCGTCCATCCCTTCCTGCACTATGTGCAGACCGGCCGTCAGGAAGGCCGCATCGCCAAGTCGCGGCTCGGCTTTCGCCATGACGTGCTGGCCAGCCTCAAGCCGTTCGCGGCCAGGCTGGCCGATTCCCGGGCCTGGGCGCGGCCGGTCGAACTCTCACCGGCCAGAGCGCTCATCGAGGCGATGGGGCGGTCACGTCCGCGCGGCCTGCATGTGACCTTCAGCCAGGACGACTACAGCCGCTCGGTGGGCGGCTCGCAGCTCTGCGTGCAGCGCGAGGCGGCGGAGTTCGCGGTGCTCGGGCGTAACCACCTGCATATCCATCCGGCCAACGGTTGGCCGACCGTGCGCAGCGGCCCGACGCAGACACCGATGGGCGTGCTCTGGAACGGAGAGAGCGTCGGCGTCTTCACGCCCGCCGCCATCGTGGAGGCGGTGAAGGCCTGGGCTCAGCCGGCGCAGGCGCCCCGCAGCTTTGCGATCCACAACATGCTCGGCCATTCCAGCCGCGACGTGATCGACATCGTCCGCGCGGCCGGCATGAACGCCGGCTTCTTCTGGCTGCACGACATGGGCAGCCTCTGCGCCGGCATCCATCTGCTGCGCAACGACGTGGAGAACTGCGGTGCGCCGCCGGCCGGCAGCCCGGCCTGTTCGATCTGCGTCTATGGCGACTCGCGCCAGGCCCAGGTGCGCGAGCACCAGTTGCTGTTCGATCGCCTGGAGCTGACGGTGGCCTCGCCGTCGGACGTGGCCCTCGACGCCTGGCGCGAAGGCGGCTCGCTCGACGCCCAGGCGCAGGTCATGCTGCCGCATGCGAAGCTTGTTCCGGCGACCCGCGCCAGGGCGCCTGCCGAGCCGGACGCGCCATTCCGCTTCGCCTTCCCCGGCACCCCGTCGGTCCACAAGGGCTGGCCGGTCTTCCGCGATCTGGCCGCCCGGTTCGCCCATGACCCGCGCTATGCCTTCATCCACCTCGCCAGTACTCCGGTGGCCGGATCGCTGGCCCAGCATCATCCGGTGACGGTCACCGCCGACCGCCCGCTCGCGATGCGCGAGGCGATGGAGGAACTGTCCATCGATGCGGCCATGGTCTGGTCGCTGTGCCTGGAGACGTTCTCGTTCGTGGCCTATGAGGCGGCGTCGGCCGGGGCGGCGGTGGTGACCGGTCCCGATAGCGGCAATGTCGCGGTGTTCGCGAGCGACGCGGAACACGGCGTCGTCCTGCCCGACGAGCATCAGCTCGAGGCCTGGTTCGAAAGCGGCGAAATCCTGAAGCTGGCGCGCGCGCGCCGGAGCCCGAAGATCTACGACCTGAGCTTCAGCAAACTCACGGCCGAACTTGTGGAGGCCGCGTGAAGGTCACCTGCTTTTCCAGCTTCACCTTCGCCTATCTGAACCGGGCGCGGGTGCTCTATTCCACCCTGCGCAAGTTCCATCCCGACTGGAACCTCGTCGCCCTGATCACCGACGAACCGCCGCCGGGGTTCGCCTTCGATCCGGCCAGCGAGCCGTTTGATCAGGTGGTCTACGCCCAGGACCTCGGCATCTCCGATTTCAAGGCGTGGCTGTTCAAACATGACGTCGTCGAGGTCTGCACCGCGGTGAAGGGCCCGTTCCTCCACCAGGCCTGCGCCACCGGCGCCGAGGCGGTGATCTATCTGGACCCCGACACCGCCCTGTTCTCCAGCCTGTCGCCGCTGATCGATTTGCTCGGCCAGGACGACATCCTGCTCACCCCCCATTTGGTCGACGCCAACACCGATCACCAGGCGATCTTCGACAACGACCTCTCGGCTTCGCGGACCGGCATCTTCAACCTCGGCTTCGTCGCGGTGAAGGCGGGCGGGGAGGGCGCGCGCTTCGGCCGGTGGTGGAACGATCGGCTGCTTGAGTTCTGCTACGATGACATTCCGACCGGATTGTTCGTGGACCAGAAGTGGTGCGACCACGTCCCGGCCCTCTTCGACAAGGTCAAGGTCGTCCGCGACCCGGGGTATAATGTCGCCAGTTGGAACCTCAGCCAGCGGCAAGTGTCCGTCGGCCGGGACGGCGCCATCACCGTCAACGGCTCGCCCCTACGCTTCTGGCACTTCACCAAGCTGGGCCCGACAGGCGACGCCATGACCAAGCGCTACGCCGGTGACAACCATGCGGTCTATGAGATCTGGCGCTGGTACAAGGAGCAGGTCGCGGCCGCGAGCGAGCCGACCATTCCCGAGCGTTACTGGGCCTATGGCGTCTATGGCGACGGCACGCCCATCGCCAAGGCCCATCGGCTGATCTGGCGCGACCGCGCCGACCTGCGTGAACGTTTCCCAGATCCCTTCTCCACGGAAGGCGGCGGCTATCTCGGCTGGCTGATGGACGAGGGGCTCGCCGAGCGTCCAGCGGCTTGACAGCATCCGGCCCGCGCTCGACACGAGGCGGTGACATCAAGGAGGGCCCGGCCATCATGGCGGTCGACAATCTGGCCCAGCAGGCCCCCGCGCAAGCGTCCCTCGACCTGATCGGCAAGCTTGAAGTCCTGGCGCGGCGCTACGCAGCGGCGCGGGGCGACTTCCAGCGCTCTGAGGTAGATGAGGCCGTCAAGCGGACGCGCCTTGGCGTGGCGCTGGCCGACGCCATGCTGGCCCGGGCGCGGGTTGAGCAAGAAGCTCGGGACATCGCCCTGGTTGGCTATCGCGCCGCCGCGACGAAGTTCATGCGCCCCCGGCGACGCAATCGCCTGTCCCGGCTGATCGACCGGAGCCTGGATATGACCCGCTCGTCCGGCCGCGCCCTGATCATCGCCCGTTCCGGGGTTTGGGAAGCCGGCGACCTGCGCGCCATGGCGGCCTATGCGCGGCGCGGCGCGGACCTAGCCGTGCAGCCGGCGGCGATCTTCGACCAGGCTTGGTATCTGAAGGCGCGCGCCGACTTGGCCGGGTCGCGGACCAGCCCGCTCGTCCACTATCTGCTGCATGGCGGCGGCGAAGGAGCCAGTCCTCACCCGCTGTTCGATTCCCAGTATTACGCGGCCGCCAACGCCGCTGAGCTTGCGGCGAGCGGCCTTACGCCCTTGGAGCACTTCGTTCGGGTTGGCGCCGCGCAAGGCCGCGATCCGCACCCGCTGTTCAGCATCCGTCACTATGTCCGTCAGGCGCCTGACCTGATCGCCTCGGGCGGAAATCCGATCCGCCACTATCTGCAGATCGGCTGGCGCCGGGGGCTCAGCCCCCATCCATTGTTCGCCGCGGATTTCTACGCCGCCCAGATGACGTCCGGCGGGGCGCCGGAGAGCGCGCCGCTCGTCCACTACCTGACGCAGGGCGCGGCCCTCGGCCTGCGGCCCCATCCGTTGTTCGATCCCGACTGGTATCGCGGCCAGTATCCCGACGTGGTCGAGGGCGGCTTCGAACCCCTGAGCCACTATGCGGCCTCCGGCGGGGCCGAGCAGCGTCACCCCAGCCCCTGGTTCGACGCCTTGCGCTACGCCGCGCTGCGAGGCGGCGATCTGCCGCCGGGCGCGAACCTGTTGGTGGACTATCTGCAGGGCGGGGCATGGAGCATCGGCGAACCCTGGCCTGGCAAGACCACGCTCTCCTACCTGGCCGCCGCCTCAGACCTGGCGGCCAAGGGGATGACGCCGTTGGAGCACTGGGCGCGGCAAGGGGACCTTCAGACGCCCAGCGCTTTGAGCCCCGACCAGACCTCGCGGTAGTAGTCGTCGACATAGTGAAAGGGGCTGAGACCCCAGCGGTGCTGGGCGCTAGCCAGATGCAGGTCCGGCGATGCCGTGACGCTCACGGCCTGCGGCAGGCGGGCGCGGAAGGCGGGCTGGTAGAAATCCAGCATGGCGTTGTGTTCGGCGATCGGGGCCGGCTTGCCCTGGAAAATCTCTACGACATCCGCGAAATCACGGAGCTCTCCGGCTTCGTCTTGATAGCCCGTCGCCCACTGGGCCTCGTGGACGATAAGGACGGCGTCGCGCAGCGGCGTTGACTGGATAAAGGCCGCCATCTCGTCGGCTGCCTGGAGCCAGAGCAGATCACAGGCGGTGGAGGTCCGGCTGATGGTCGCCGCGCCTTCGAAGGCAGGCTGGGCCAGATAGCCGCTGACATCGAGTTCCCAGCTGTGGGTCACGATCGTGCCCCCGACGCAGAACAGGTCGAGCCGCTCGTCGATGAAGTCGAAGATGATGTGGGTGGGCTGATAGGCGACCAACGCGGCCAGCGCGCGCTTCTTCAGGTCATTGACCATCGCCCGATGCGTAAAGACGCCGAGGCCATGCGGCGGTTCCTGCGCCGTCTCGACGCCTTCAAGCGGACGGGCGAACAGGCTCGGCAGGCTGGTGCGCGAAATATAGAGTAGGTCCGAGGGCTCTGCGCCTACGATTGGCCACAAGTCTCGGGTAATGCAGCTGCCGACAATGGCGACCTTGGACAAGACGGGTTCCTTGCGGCAGGGAATGACTGGACAGTCGAGGTTTAACACGCGCTGCGCGAATCGGCGCCCTTGCGTGCGGCATTGACATCGTTAAGAGGCCCGATCATGTCTCCCGCGTTTTCGGCGCACTCAGCCTCGGACTTCGAGCAGCAAATTCGGCGACGGTCGCTCAGGCTGTCCTCATCGAGCATCCACGGAACAGCGCGGCGCGCATGAAAATATTCAATCCGCTGGCGGATCAGCCCGACAATCCGCTCACCCGCGCGATCAAGGAGGGGTACACGCCCCTCGCGTTCGCGGGCCTGTTCAGTCTGGTCTCGAACCTGCTGTACTTGGCCCTGCCCATCTACACCTTCCAGATCTATGGCCGGGTCATGACCAGCTACAGCGTGCCCACGCTGCTGGTGATCACCTTCGGCGTGCTGCTGGCCTTCGTCATCTCCGGCGTGATCGACGACTATCGGGCCAGGGTTCTCGTGAACTTCGGCGTCGTCATGGACCAGCGGGTCTCTGGCCGGGTGTTCTCGGCGCTGTTCGACAGCGTGATCCGAGGCAATCCGGCGGCGCGTTCGCAAGCGCTGCGCGACCTGGACGGCTTCCGGCAAATGCTGACGGGCCCGGCCTTCGGCACCTTCTTCGACCTGCCCTGGATGCCGGTCTTCATGTTCGTCCTGTTCATCATCGACCCGATCATCGGCCTCGTGACCATGGTCGGCGCGGGCCTGTTGTTCGGCATCGCCCTCTTGCAAGACCGCGCGACCCGTCCGGCCCTGAAAGACGCGAACGAAGCGGCGCTGCGCAGTTACGCCTTCACCGACGCGGCGCTTCGCAATGGCGAAGTGGTCCGGGCCATGGGGATGATCGAGCCGCTGGGCGCGCGCTGGGCCAGCTTCCGGGCGATCACCATGGAACGCAGCGCCGCGGCGAGCGAGCGCGCTTCCGTCCTCAGCAACATCAGCAAGTTCACCCGCCAGGGCATCCAGGTCCTGATCATCGCGATCGGCGCCTATCTGGTGGTGAAGGGCAAGATCCATTCAGGCCTGCTGTTCGCCAACATGATCCTGGCCGCGCGCGCGCTGCAGCCGATCGAGCGGCTGGTCAGTTCCTGGGATTCCCTGACCAACGGCTATCGTTCCTATGAGCGATTGAACGCACTGTTCGCCGACTACAAGCCCTCCAAGGCGCTGACCAGCCTGCCCAAGCCGCTCGGCCAGCTTTCGGTCGAAGGCGTGAACTTCGCCCCCGTCGGCGCCACCCGGTTCATCCTGCAGGGGATCAGCTTCAAGATCGAACCGGGCGAGATGCTCGGCGTGATCGGCCCGTCCGGGGCCGGTAAGTCCTCGCTCGCCCGGCTGATGGTCGGGATCTGGCAACCGAACAGCGGTCACGTCCGTCTGGACGGCGCCGACGTCTACACCTGGGACCGCACCGACTTTGGCCGTCACGTCGGCTATCTGCCGCAGGACACCGAACTGTTCTCCGGCAGCATTCGCGACAACATCGCCCGTTTCCGCTCGGACGTGGATGACGAGCAGGTCGTCCGCGCCGCTCAAACCGCGGGCGTTCACCAACTGATCCTGCGCCTGCCGAACGGCTACGACACCGAGCTTGGCGAGACCGGGCACGTGCTGTCCGCGGGTCAACGCCAGCGGGTCGGCCTGGCGCGGGCCCTGCTGGGCGCGCCCCGGCTGCTGGTCCTCGACGAGCCGAACGCCGCGCTCGACGCCGAGGGTGAAGAAGCCCTGGTCACCGCCCTAGACGCGCTGAAGGCCGGCGGCTCCACCATCGTGATCGTGTCGCACAAGCCGAGCGTCTTCCGGTCGGCCGACAAGATGCTGATGCTGCGTGACGGCCGGATCGAGATGTTCGGCCCGCGAGAGCAGGTCATGGCGCGGGTCGTCCAACCCGCCACTCCGCGCGTGATCGAGGCTGGTCGATGAAACTGGATTTCAACGCCCCCAAGGCCTACGAGGCGCCGACCTTCGGCGATAAGGATCTGGTTCCCAGCGACGGGACCATGGACAAGCGCATCAAGCGGCCGATCATCGTCGGCAGCGCGGTGGTCGGGGTCTTCGTCGTCGGCATGACGCTCTTCGCCGCCGTCGCCAAGATCGACAGCGCGGTCGTCGCGCCCGGCACCGTCCGGGTCGAGGACAACCGCAAGACCATCCGCCACCGCGAAGGTGGGACCGTGAAGGCGATCCTGGTCAAGGAAGGCCAGCGGGTTAAGCAGAACCAGGTGCTGCTCTCTTTCGACGAGGTCCAGCCGAGGTCGACGACCGACGTCCTGCAGAACCAGTACGATTCCCTGCTGTCGCAGACCGCCCGATTCCAGGCCGAGGCGACCAGTCAGCCCACGGTGACATTCGCGCCGGAACTGACCGCGCGGGCCGCGAGCGACCCCCGGGTCGCGGGCATTATCCGCGACCAGGAGTTCCTGTTCTCGACGCGTCAGGCCTTCTTCGAGACTCAAGGCGCGGTGCTGGCCCAGAAGCTGCAGCAGCTCGAGACCCAGATTGGCGGCGTCCAGGCCCAGGTCGATGCGGTGAAGGAATCCGATGATCTGACCCGCGAGGAACTCGCCGGCTATCAGACCCTCTATGAAAAGGGTTACGCGCCCAAGACCCTGATCCTGCGTTACAAGCGCACCCTGGCGGAACTCGCCGGGCGCCGTGGCCAGTTGATCGCCGAGATCACCCGTCTGCGCGAGCAGATCGGCGAAACCCGGCTGCAGATCACCACCCTGCGCGAGCAGCGCATCAGCCAGGCCGCCGAAGGGCTGCGCCAGATGCAGACGGGCCTCGCCGAGGTCACCCCAAAGCTGACCGCTGCGCGCCAGATGCTGAACGCGGCGACCGTGCGCTCGCCGTCCGACGGCTATGTGCTCGACCTGACCCAGTTCACGGTCGGCGGCGTCGTCGCCCCCGGCGAGCGGCTGATGAGCGTCGTCCCGGCCGACGCCCCGCTGATCGTGACCGCGCGAATCAGGCCGCAGGACATCGATAGCGTGCATGCTGGAATGACCGCTCGGGTCCGCCTCTCGGCCTTCAACGCCCGAACCGCGCCGCCTGTGAACGCCGAGGTGGTCACCATATCGGCGGACCAGTTGGTCGACGAAAAGACTGGGGTCGGCTACTTCCGGGCCGACCTGCGGATCCCGCCGCCCGAGCTGGCCAAGCTGCCCAAAGGCTCGAAATTGACCCCCGGCATGCCCGCCGAGGCCATGATCGTAACGGGTCGGCGCTCGATTTTGTCCTACATCGTGAGCCCGTTGACCGACACGATCCGTGACGCACTCCGCGAAGACTAGATTAACGAAATTATTACCCTTGAAAGCAGGGCCGACGGCCTTTGTTCACAGCCTTTTTTGCTGTTGCGCATCGCCTTTGGTTCCGATACCTCTTCCTCGGGCTCGTTTAACCTTCGTCGCGACCTCGTTGTGACGTGGGTAAAGGACCGCTGGGACCGCTCCATTGGAAAATGGTGGCCAGGCGTTTCGGGGGTCCATGTGACACAGACTGGAGAGAAGCATGGCTAATTTCAATTTCGCTACGATCACCGCCGCTGAGGCGTTGGCGTTCGGCGCGACCGATACTCTGACCTTCCCGGCCGGCGCGAACGCGGCGAGCGTTACGGTGGCCTTCGTCCCCGCTGGCGCTTTCCCGAGCACGGCGACGATCGTTCTGACCTTGAACGGCCAATCCGTGACCTTCGGCCCCGGCATCGCTGGCAAGGGCAACAACGTTGGTGAACTGTTCTTCAACGACGGTTCGAAGCTCTACGTCGGCACCAGCGCTGGCGACACTTCGACCGGCACCGCGTTGAGCGATGCTCTCTACGGCAGCAACGGCAATGACACGCTGACCGCTGGTGCGGGCAACAACTTCGTCCAAGGCAATCAGGACAACGACAGCATCACGGCTGCCGGCGGCAACGACACCCTGCTGGGTGGTCAAGGCGACGACACCATCATCACCGGCGATGGCACCAACTACGCTCATGGCAACATGGGCGCCGACACCATCACCGGCGGTCAAGGCGCTGACACCCTGCTGGGTGGTCAAGACAACGACAACATCACGGCCGGCGCCGGCGCTGACTATGTCAGCGGCGACCTGGGCGACGACACCCTGCTGGGCGGCCAAGGCGCCGACACCCTGCTTGGCGGTGATGGCAACGACAGCATCGACGGCGGCGACGGCGTTGATTCCATCGACGGCGGTCTTGGCGACGACACCCTGCTCGGCGGCCAAGGCAATGACAACATCACCGGTGGTGAAGGCAACGACACCTTGAACGGTGGCGAAGGCGACAACTACCTGCAAGGCAACCAGGGCAACGAAACCATCACGGCCGGCGCTGGCAATGACACCCTGCTGGGCGGTCAAGGCAACGACCTCATCACGGCTACCGATGGCACCAACTACGTCCATGGCAACATGGGCAACGACACCATCACGGCCGGTGGTGGCAATGACCTCCTGCTGGGTGGCCAAGGCAACGACAACATCACGGCCGGCGCTGGCGCCGACTATGTCAGCGGCGACCTCGGCAACGACACCCTGAACGGTGGCGATGGTGCTGACACCCTTCTGGGTGCCGACGGCGACGACAGCATCGACGGTGGCGCTGGCAACGACTCCATCGTGGGCGGTACCGGCGTTGACACCATTACTCTCGCGGTGGCTGACGCCAGCTCCGACGTGATCTACGGCGGCGACGGCAACGACATCGTCACCTACGCCCTCAGCACCGGCCACAACACGGTCTTTGGGGAACTGGGCGCCGACTCCATCACGACGGGCTCGGGTAACGACGTCATCGGCGGCGGCGAAGGCAACGACAGCATCGTCGCGGGCGCCGGCAATAACAACGTGACGGGCGGCCTGGGCGACGACACCCTGACGGCTGGCGGCGGCAACGACACGATCCTCGGCAGCGACGGCAACGACAGCATCGACGCTGGCGCTGGCGCCAACTCCGTCCAGGGCGATGCCGGTAACGACACAATCGTCGCGGGCGCTGGCAACGACGTCATCTTCGGCGGCGACGGCAACGACAGCATCACCGCTGGCGACGGCGACGACTCTGTCCAAGGTGACGTCGGCAACGACACCATCCTCGGTGGCGTTGGCGCCGACACCCTCGCGGGCGGTGACGGCAACGACACCATCAACGCTGGCGACGGCAACGACGTCGTCCGCGGCGGCACTGGTGCCGACTCCATCGACGGCGGTCTCGGCGATGACAACCTCTCAGGTGGCGAAGGCAACGACGTCATCGGTGGCGGCGACGGCAATGACACCATCATTGGCGGCGCTGGCACGGACGCCCTGACGGGCGGAGCGGGCGATGATCGCTTCGTCTTTGCCGTGGGCGACAGCTCGTCGGTCGCAGGTCTCCAAGACACGATCTCGAACTTCGTCACCACTGAAGACACGATCTCGGTCGGTGTGCTGGCTACGGCGACCAACTACGTCGCGCAGGCTGGCGGCACCGACTACGCTGTGTCCTTGAGCGACGCTCAAGGCCTGATCGGCGGCGGCGGTCGTGACATCGTCGTGATCTATGATGGCACTGACTCCTACGTCTTCGCCGACAGCGCGAACAACAACACGGTCGGTAACGTGATCAAGTTGGCTGGCGTCGATCTGACGGGGATCAACCCCGCCGACTTCATCTAAGTCGGACTTCGATTAGAACACGGGAAAGGGCCGCTCTTCGGAGCGGCCCTTTTTTTTTGAGCGCCGTTCGAGCGATCGAAGTCGGGCCGTGCGAAGTCGGTTTGTGGGAATCCCCAAAAGACGCTAACGCGACGGGTATGAGCAACGCCGCCCTCTACCTGCACGCCGACGCTTACGACACCTCCGGAAGTCGGCTGATGGGCCGTCATGCCGCGGGCGAGAGCTTCCTGCGTGGCTTCTTGCGCCACGCGGATGTTGAGAAGTTCTATTTCTACAATGGAACTGCAGGGCCTCAACAAGGCCTGGAAGCGCTGGTGAACCGCATCCAGCCGCCGACCAAGGCCGCGCAATGGCTGGCGATGCGCAACCTCAGGGGGCTGGGCGAGCCGGGCTGCCTCTACTATCCCGCGCCCGATCTCCCGACATTCGCATGGTCGCGGCTGCCCTTCGGATCCCACCTCTACAGCCTTTGCGGCGTGACCCACACCACGGCTTCGCAGGGCACGATGGACATCGTGGCCAACATGTTCACCGCCCCCGTCCAACCCTGGGATGGGCTGATCACCACGTCGAGCGCAGTCCGGGCCAGCGTCGAGCGCCAGATGGAGGCGGTCAAAGACGACCTGGCCGGACGTCTGGGCGCCACGAAGTTTCCGCTCCCGCAGCTGACGACGATCCCGCTTGGCGTGAATGCGGACGACTTCGCGACCTCACCTGAACATCGCAGAGTATGGCGTGAGCGGCTGGACATTCCCCAGGACGCCATAGTCGCCCTCTATGTCGGCCGACTGCACATGGCGGCGAAGATGAATCCCGCCCTGATGGCCATGGCGCTGGAGGAGGCGGCGCGCCGCACAGGCAAGGACATCTATTGGGTGGTTTCCGGCTGGGGCGCGACGGAGGCCTACGACGTGAAGCATCACGCCCTGACCCGAGAACTGTGCCCCTCGATCCACTATCGCGTTGTCGATGGGCGTCCCGCCGACACACGATTTTCCATCTGGTCGGTCGCCGACTTCTTCATCTCCTTCTCTGACAATATTCAGGAAACCTTCGGCCTGACCCCGGTGGAAGCCATGGCCGCGGGGTTGCCCAGCGTCGTGACCGACTGGGACGGATACCGCGACACGGTGCGCCACGGGATTGACGGCTTTCGTATCCGAACGATCGCCCCGCGACCCGGTCTCGGCCGCGATCTGGCCTATCAGCACGCCAATGGATGGATGGCCTACGAGCTCTATCTAGTCTCGGCAGCGCAGTTGACCGCCATGGATAACCAGGCCGCCGCGGACGCGATCGTCGCCCTGGTGAATGATCCAGACCTTCGCAAGAGGATGGGCGCCGCCGCCTACGAGCGGGCTCGAACCGTCTTCGATTGGTCGGCCGTAGTCCCGCAGTATCAGGCCTTCTGGGCCGAACTCGCGGCGAGACGGCGCGCCGCGGCCGCTTCGATTGAGGTCAACGCCTCTATTATCGACAATCCAAGGCGTCTTGATCCGTTTACGCTGTTCGAAAGCTATCCAAGCGACGTCCTCACCCCGAAGGCCCTGGTGCGGGTCCCGTCCGGGATGACCTGGGAAGTCGCCCTGGGGCGGCTATCTGGCGGGCTGGCTACAATTGGCAACTGGCCGCATCCCAATCTGCAGGAAATGGCGGCGGCGTTTGAGTTCTTCCAATCGCGGCCGCAGTCCAGCGTGGAAGCCTTGCTGGCGCAATTTCCGGCCGGACGTCACTCACTGATCGAACGCGGACTGCTCTGGCTCGCGAAGTTCGATGTCCTTCATATCCAACCCACGTCGGGCGTCGCTCGGTCTCTCGATGCTTGACTAGCTAGGCCGCGGCGAGCGGCGTGCTAGAACCCTGTTGAAATTTGCCCGCCTTCTTGGAGATCCGCGCCTTGGCCCAAGCCCCGCTTTTCGGAACCAGCTTCTTCTGGGGCGTTGAGAGCTCCACCGCCGTGATCAAGGCGCGAGATGACATCGTAGCGCAGTTCAAGCGTCCCATGGGGTTGTTCGCCAGCGACAACCTCATCGCGTTCGGGCGGAACCTGGGCTTTCTGAACGACAAGATGTTCATGGATGCTTGGGCCGCCCATGCGACCGCGCCCCATGAGCGGGGGATATTGTGGCGGACAGCGGTTCTGGTTTGGGCCGCGCGCCAAGGACTTCGCTTGGACGGCGATTTCGTTGAGTGCGGTTGCTACAAAGGCGTGTCCGCGCGGATCGTTGCTGACACTATCGCCTTCAAAGACACCGACCGGGCATTCTACCTGTACGACGTTTTCGAGCACGATAGCTCAATGCCGCACCATGCCATGCCTGAGCACAGCGCGGACCTGTTCACTCAGGTCAAGAAGCTGTTTGAGGACATACCGACCGCTCACGTCATCAAGGGTTTCTTGCCCGAGAGCCTTGAGCAGGGAGAGCCCTCCAAGATCGCGTTCATGCATATTGACCTCAACAACGCCGAGGCCGAAATCGCCACGCTGGAGGCGCTCTGGGAGCGAATGGTCCCAGGATCCATTCTGGTGCTCGACGATTTTGGCGCTAGCCCGTATCGACGCACGCATCTCATGGAGACCGATTGGTTCGCCGCGCGTGGCTATTCTGTGCTGGAATTGCCGACGTCGCAGGGGATCGTGATCAAATAGGTTCTGATCGCCGCAAAAGCGCGAGAGACCATCCCAAACAAAAATCGGGCGGCGAAGCGGTGAGCTTCGCCGCCCGATCGATGCGACACAGCCCTGGAGAGCAAGGCTGACAGTGAACCATAGCCGACTGGCGAATTTGGTCAAAGAAACTCTAGCCGTCAGGGCGGGTGCTAACGCTTTTGTGAGCCCAGGTTTGACTTCGCTAACCCCATCCCGGAAAGGGATTGCGCCTAGAAGTTGATCGAGAACGCCTGGGTGATCACGGCCTTGCCCTCCCGCTCGACCGAGTAGGTCGCCGAGTACGTTCCCGGCTTCCATCCTGCCTCCGGCGCGCGCTTGCCGGTGAAGAACATGTACTGCGCCTTGGCGCGATCCAGCGCTGGTTGGGTGGCGTTGGTGAGCACTGAGCCGTCGGGCGACTTGATGACCAGCTTCTGCACATCTCCTCCCTGGAGGTTGATGGCGCGGACATAGGCGATCAGCATCGGGGACTGGCGCGTCGGCGCGCCGATACGGCCACCCTCGATGGCCTCCATGGTCAGTGGGGCGGCCGCGAAGCCGGCGTTCAGCACCGCGCCTTGCTTATAGCCCATCGCCTTGGCGGCCCCAGGCGTCCAGAGGCCGTCTCCGGCGGCGCCGACCGCGCAAGCCCCCGCGGCCATATCAGGCGCGAAGGGGTCAACCATCACCCCGGCCTTGCGGACGGTGAGATGCAGGTGGGGATACTCGGTGTTTCCCGACAGGCCGACGCGGGCGATGGGCTGGCCGCTCACCACCTGGTCGCCCTGCTTCACCATCACGCTGCCTCGCGCCAGGTGGCAGTACTGCGTCTCCCATCCATCGCCATGATCGATCACCACGCCGTTGCCGCAGTCCTGACCGGCCAGCGGCGGGGCGTCCGGCGACTTCACCGAGATGTCGGCCACCCCGTCGCGCAGGCGTGAGACCCGCCCCGGCGCGGCGGCCAAGACATTCACCCCTGCAGCCTGGGCCGCCATGTCGTGCAAGCGAATGTCGACGCCGCCATGGTCTTGATAGGTCTGGCTCCCGCAGCGGTAATCCTTGGCGCTTGGCCCAGGATCGCGGTCTACGAAGTTCTGCACTTCGCAGGTCTTGCCGATGTCGCAGGCCACCGGAAACGCCAGGCGCGGGCCCGCCAAGGCCACCGCCCCTTGTGGGGCGTTCGCCGGGGGTGAGGCGGCCTTGACCGCCTGGGCGCTGGTGTCGCCGGCGGGGGCGCAGCCGCTGATTAAGCTGGCCAGGACCAGGGGGGCGAACTTCATCGGCGTCTCCTTCATCTGGGAGCGTGCGGAACATGGTTGCCGGAAATGTGACGGCTCACCACAAGCTGATCCCCGTCAGGCTCGTCAGCCGGGCCATGTCGTGGGCGTAGAGGCTGCGCAGATAGGCGCGGTCCTCGGCGGCGAGTTGGACGCCGACCTCTTGGCCGACGTGGACGTCCCGATGCTCCACCGCCCCGCCTCTGGGAATCTCGAGGAAGTTCGCCACCTGCCCAAGGCTCTCGCCGGGCTGCTCGCGCAGGCCGTCCGCCGTCAGGACCAAAACCTGCTCGCGCGGAAAGATGGAGAACAGCCGTTCGATCTGTTCGCCGTAGAAGCCGCGCTCCACATAGGAAAACTCCCGGTGCACGCCCCAGGGCTCGGCTGCGAACAGCCGCTGGCGGCCCTCCCGGATGCACCATGAGAAGGGGTGGGTCTCGACCCCACGCGAGTACTCCATCCGCCAATGGGACCAGGCGCGCTCGACCGGGTCGCGCAGCATCACGATCAGGCGGATGTTCGGGTTATAGGCCGCGATCCGCTCAAGGCTGCCGGGCCAGTAGAGATAGATCGGCGTCGCCTCGCCGTGGAGCGCCGTGGGCGCCGCGGACTCGAACTGGGCGTGGTAGGGGCCATAGTCCGGCTTGGACCAGTCCACCGTCTCGTCGTCGAAAAAGTGAACCTCCTTGACCTTGGACAGCGCCACGGCGGGGCTATCGCCGAGGTAGTCAAAAAGGGCTGTCGTGCCGGCCTTCTGGACGCCAACAACGATAAAATTCACCAGGGGCGTGGGCACGAGGTTTCCTCAAGTTGGACGCCAGCGGCGCTGCGACGTTGGATACGACTTCATCGCGCAATCGACACGCGATAAGAGGGGGCGATTGCGTTGGCTGCGGGGCCTGGAGCCTAGGCGGCGTTTGAACGGACTATTGTCGAGCTGCGGCGGCCAGGCCCCGTCAGTGCGAGGATGAGCGGGGATTCGAAATGAAGGTCGTCATTCTGGCCGGCGGCCTCGGTACGCGGATCTCCGAGGAAAGCCATCTGAAGCCCAAGCCGATGATAGAGATCGGCGGCCGTCCGATCCTCTGGCACCTGATGAAGGTGTTTTCGGAGCATGGGTTCAACGACTTCATCATCTGCCTTGGCTACAAGGGCTATGTGATCAAGGAGTACTTCGCCAACTACGTGCTCCACAACGCTGACCTGACCGTGGACCTGGCCAAGGGCAGTGTCGAGTATCACGCCACCAATCATGAGCCGTGGCGCGTCACCCTGGTGAACACCGGCGAGGAGACCATGACCGGTGGCCGGCTCAAGCGCGTGGCGGAGTACCTGCCCCCCGGCGAGCCTTTCTTCCTGACCTATGGCGACGGCGTCGCCGATGTTGATCTGAACGCCCTGGTCGAGTTCCATAAGGCGCACGGCAAACAGGCCACCGTCACCGCGGTCGCGCCCCCCGGTCGCTTCGGCGCCCTGGAGATTGTCGAGGGCGGCGTGAAGCGCTTCATCGAAAAGCCTCCCGGCGACAACGGCCTGATCAATGGCGGCTTCTTCGTGCTGCAGCCCGAGGTCGTCGACCGGATCGCCGGTGATGCGACCACCTTCGAGGCCGAGCCTCTGGAAAGCCTGGCCCGTGACGGCCAGTTGATGGCCCGCCCGCACGACGGCTTCTGGGCCGCCATGGACACCTTGCGCGACAAGAACCACCTGGAGGGCCTGTGGGCCTCAGGCCAGGCGCCGTGGCGCATCTGGAAATGAACCGGCCCAACCCTGCCTTCTGGTCGGGCAAACGTGTCCTGCTGACCGGTCACACCGGCTTCAAGGGCTCGTGGGCCGCGATCTGGCTTTCGGCCATGGGCGCCAAGGTCACAGGGCTGGCGCTGACGCCGGATCAGGCGCCGGCGCTGTTCGACCTCGCCGGCGTCGCTGGACTGGTCCAGTCACGTATCGCCGACCTGCGCGATCAGGCCACGGTTGAGCGCGCGCTGAAGGGCGAGACTTTCGACCTGGTCCTGCACATGGCCGCCCAGCCGATCGTGCGGACCTCGATCGAGGATCCGGTGGCGACCTTCGCGGCCAATGTTCTGGGTACGGCGCACCTGCTGCAGGCGCTACGTAGCCAGCCTGCCTTGCAGGCGGTTCTCGTGATCACCTCGGACAAGGTCTACGCCAATAACGAGCAGGGCCGCGCCTTCCAAGAGGGCGATGCCCTGGGCGGCAAGGATCCCTATTCGGCCTCCAAGGCCGCGGCCGAGATCGTCACCCAGAGCTTCGCCCGCAGCTTCTTCGACAAGGCCGGCATGCCGGTCGCCACCGCGCGCGGCGGCAACGTCATCGGCGGCGGCGACTATTCGCGGGACCGTCTGGTGGCCGACATCGTCCGGGCTGGTCAGGCCCAGGGCGTCACCGTCCTGCGCCATCCGGAAGCCACCCGGCCGTGGCAGCATGTGCTCGACTGCGTGGCCGGCTACCTCGTCTATCTCGAACGATTGGCCAGGGATCCGACGGCGCCGCGCGCCCTGAACTTCGGACCCAAGCCCGGCGGGCCGGAAGTCACCGTCGGCGAACTGGCGACCCGCGCCACCCAGGCCCTGGGCGCCAAGCCTTGGCGTCACGAACCCGATCCCAATTCCCTTGAGGCCAAGGCGCTGGGCATCGACGCCAGCCTGGCCCGCCAAGTGCTCGGCTTCGAGAGCCGCCTGGACGCCCCCGCCGCGGTCGAATGGACCATGGACTGGTACCGAGCCCAGGCCGATGGCGACGCGGCGCTGGCCCTCGTCCAAGACCAGATCAAGCGATACGAAAGCCTTTGATGACCGTCCCCGCCTGCCGTTTCTGCCGCGCCCCGCTCACCCAGACCTTTCTGGATCTGGGCGACCAGCCGCTGGCCAACTCCTACCTGACCAAGGCCCAGCTCGACGCCGGGACGGAAGGTTTCTATCCGCTGCACACTCGCGTCTGCGGAACCTGCTTCCTGGTGCAGGCCGATGATCCAGTGGCCGCCGACGCGATCTTCGATGACGGCTACGCCTACTTCTCCGCCTATTCGGAAAGCTGGGTTGCGCACGCCAAGCGCTACGCCGACGCCATGACCGAGCGCTTCGGGCTCGGCGCGGACTCGCTGGTGATCGAGGTGGCCTCCAACGACGGCTATCTGCTGCAGCATTTCAAGGCCATGGGCGTGCCGGTGCTGGGCGTCGAGCCCACCGCCAACACCGCGCAGGTGGCGATCAAGGAGCGGGGGATCCCGACCGAGGTCACCTTCTTCAATGCCGCGACAGGTCGTGATCTGGCCGCGCGCGGGATCGCCGCCGACCTGATGGCGGGCAACAACGTCCTGGCCCACGTGCCTGACATCGGCGATTTCGTGGCCGGCTTCCAGCACGTGCTGAAGCCGCAAGGCGTGCTGACCTTCGAGTTTCCGCACCTGCTGAACCTGATCGAGAAGGTCCAGTTCGATACGATCTATCACGAGCACTACTCCTACCTGTCGCTGCTGGCGGTGGAGAAGGTGCTGCTGGCCAACGGTCTGCGACCGTTCGATGTCGAGTTGTTGCCGACCCACGGCGGCTCGCTGCGGCTGTTCTGCGCGCACCAGGCCTCGAGCCATCAGGAGACGCCGGCGTTGAAGGCGCTGCGGGCTCGCGAGCAAGCCGCTGACCTCGACAAGCTGCCCGGCTATGAGGGCTTCACCGCCCGCGTCGAAGCGGTGCGTCGCGGCTTCCTCGACTTCCTCGCCAAGGCCAAGGCCGACGGCAAGAGCGTGGCCGCCTACGGCGCGGCGGCCAAGGGCAACACCTTCCTGAACTATGCCGGGGTCACGGCTGACGACATCGTCGCGGTGTTCGACGCCAACCCGCACAAGCAGGATCGCTTCCTGCCCGGCACCCACATCCCGACCTATGCCCCGGCGCGGAT
>NZ_JAURWM010000045.1 GCF_030654915.1 Phenylobacterium sp.
TAGAATGCGACGCCTGCGTCGACATCTGCCCGGTGGACTGCATCACCTTCACACCCAACGGCGATGAGGAGGGCCTACGCGGCCGCCTCAGCGCCCCGGCGCTCAACACCGATCAGGCCCTGATGGTCTCGGGTGAGCTCAAGACCGGCCGGGTGATGGTGAAGGACGAGGATGTCTGCCTGCACTGCGGCCTCTGCGCCGAACGCTGCCCGACCGGGGCCTGGGACATGCAGAAGTTCCTGTTGGAAATGACCCATGCGGGGGGATCATGCCGCTAGAGGCGCTCAACGACTTCGTCGTCAAGTTCGCGAACGTAAACGGATCCGGTTCGGCGAGCGCAAATGGCATGTTCGCCAAGGCGATCCTGCGGATGGGCGTGCCGGTCGCGGCCCGCAACATCTTCCCGTCAAACATCCAGGGCCTGCCAACCTGGTTCGAGGTGCGGATCACAGAGGCCGGGCACCTGGGCCGCCGAGGCGGCGTGGACCTGATGGTCGCGATGAATCCGCAGACCTGGGACCGCGACGTGGCCGAGATCGAGCCGGGCGGATATCTCTTCTACGACTCCACAAAGCCGCTTCCGCCGTCCAAGTTCCGCGACGACATCACCGTGGTCGGCGTGCCGCTGACCGCCATGTGCAACACGGCCTACCAGCTCCCGCGCGAGCGACAGCTGTTCAAGAACATCATCTATGTCGGAGCCCTGGCCGCCCTGCTGGATATGGAGATGGAGGTCATCGAGACCTTGCTGGCGGAACAGTTCGCCGGCAGGGACCGACTGATCGCGGCCAATGTGGCGGCCTTGCACATGGGCCGCGACTACGTCGCCGAGAACCTCAAACCCCTGCGCCTGCGCGTCCGCCGCGCCGACAAGGTGGGCGACCGGATCTATGTGGAGGGCAACGCCGCGGCCGCGCTCGGCGCGGTCTATGGAGGAGCCACGGTCTGCGCCTGGTATCCGATCACCCCCTCGACCTCGCTGGCCGAGGCCTTCACCGGCTACTGCGAAGACCTGCGGATCGAGCCCGGCACCGACAAGGCGCGCTACGCCATCGTCCAGGCCGAGGACGAGATCGCGTCGATCGGCATCGTGATCGGCGCCGGTTGGAACGGCGCGCGGGCCTTCACCGCCACGTCTGGCCCCGGGATATCGCTGATGACCGAATTCATCGGGCTGTCCTACTTCGCTGAGATTCCGGCGGTGATCTTCGATGTTCAGCGCGGCGGGCCGTCCACCGGCATGCCGACCCGGACCCAACAGGCCGACCTGCTAGCGGCCGCCTACGCCGGTCACGGGGATTCCAAGCACCCCCTGCTGCTGCCTGCCGATCCCGGAGAGTGCTTTGAGATGGGGAGCCTCGCCTTCGACCTCGCCGACCGGCTGCAGACGACGGTCTTCGTCATGCTCGACCTCGACATCGGCATGAATGAGTGGCTGACCAAGCCGTTCGAATGGGATGACGAGCGTAAACTCGATCGCGGCAAGGTCATGACCTACGAGGATCTGGAGTCGGGCCGCGACTTTGGCCGCTACCTGGAGGTGGACGGCGATGGCATCCCCTACCGCACCTATCCCGGCACCCATCCAACCAAGGGCGGCTACTTCACGCGTGGGACCTCGCGCAATCCCTACGCCCGCTACAGCGAAGAGGGTTCGGTCTATGTCGGCAACATGGAGCGGCTGCTGCGCAAGTTCGACACCGCCCGCACCCTCGCGCCAGCTCCCGTTCGCCGCGACGCCAAGCGCGCGACCCGCGACGGGGTGATCTTCTTCGGTTCCAGCACCCCAGCCGTGCACGAAGCGCTGGATGATCTGGAACATCGCGGCCTGCACCTCGACGCCATGCGGATCCGCGCCTTCCCCTTCCCCGACGAGGTGTTCGCCTTCATCGCCGCTCACGACCGCATCTTCGTGATCGAACAGAACCGTGATGGCCAGCTCCGCTCGCTACTGATCAACGAAGGCGACGTCGATCCATCGCGCCTCACCGCCGTCCTGCACTATGACGGCACCCCAATCACCGCCCGCTTCATCGCCAGCGCCGTGCAGGGTTTGATGGCCGACCGGACGCCGATCCACGAGGCCGCCGAATGACCTACATCACCAAGCCTCAGCTGCATCACCCCCAGCTCAAGACCAACGCGCTCGGCTTTACGCGTCGCGACTATGAGGGGTCGGTGTCCACGCTCTGCGCCGGCTGCGGACACGACTCGATCTCGGCCGCGATCATCCAGGCCTGCTACGAACTGGACCTGCCGCCACACCGCATCGCCAAGCTGTCGGGCATCGGCTGCTCGTCGAAGACCCCGGACTATTTCCTCGGCAATTCCCACGGCTTCAACACCGTGCACGGCCGTATGCCCTCGGTGCTGACCGGCGCCAATCTCGCCAATCGCGACCTGATCTATCTGGGCGTCTCGGGCGACGGAGACTCGGCCTCCATCGGCCTTGGCCAGTTCGCGCATTCGATCCGGCGCGGTGTGAACATGCTCTATATCGTCGAGAACAACGGGGTTTACGGCCTGACCAAGGGGCAGTTCTCCGCCACCTCCGACAAGGGCTCAAAGTCCAAGAAGGGCGTGGTCAACCACGACGCCGGCATCGATCTGGTCAGCCTGGCCCTGCAAATGGGCGCGACCTTCGTGGCCCGTTCCTTCTCCGGCGACAAGGCCCAGCTCGTCCCGCTGATCAAGGCGGCCCTCAGCCATCGCGGCGCGGCCTTCATCGACTGTGTTTCGCCTTGCGTGCAGTTCAACAACCACGCCGGCTCCACCAAGTCCTATGACTATGTGCGCGAGCACAATGAGGCGGTGAACCGGATGGACGTGGTTCCTCACCGCGACACGATCACGGTCGACTACGCGCCGGGGCAGACCGTCCCGGTCGCCCAGCATGACGGCTCGATCCTGCAACTTCACAAGCTGGCGGAGCACTACGACCCTTCTGACCGCGTCGGCGCGCTCGCCTATCTTCAATCGCGCCAGGCCTTGGGCGAGATTGTCACCGGCCTGCTGTTCCTGGATCCCGAGGCCCGCGACTTGCACGAGAACCTCGACACCGTGCAAGCGCCGCTCAACACGCTCACCGAACGGGAGCTGACCCCTGGCGCCGCGGCGCTGGCCAGGCTCAACGCCGCCCTACGCTAGGCTCCAGACCGAGCCTCCCCTGAACCAACCCTGACGGCCGCCTCCCCTCGCCCGGCACGCGAGGCAGGGGTTTGACCGGATGGCTTGACCACGCGCCCGCTGGAATTGTGCACCAACGGGAGGCGCCCGTCTTGACTGACTTTGACCATACCCTCGCCCCGCACGAAGTTCGTAAGATCTCCGCCGACGCCTTCGTGTTCGGCTTTCCGCTCGTGCTAGTCGATCTGGTTCGACGCGCCCACCCGGTCGGCGCCAATCAGGTCCTGCACCTGCCTGACGACGCCGCTGACGTGGCGCCGGGGCTGCGCGGCGGCGATCCGCGCACGGTGCAATCCAGCGCCTGGATTGACCTGTCGGCAGGACCCATGACCGTTCACCTACCGGCGGTGGGCGGGCGGTATCTATCCATCACCTTGATCGACGCCTGGGGTGAAGTCGTGCCTGGCCTTTGGGACGCGCCGTATCCGGCCGAGGGGCGGAGCCTGACCATCGCCGGCGCTGGATGGCGCGGCGAGCGGACGACGGAGACGCCGGTGGTGCAGATCGCTACCGACGCCGTGTGGATGGTCACCCGGCTCGCGGCCCACAATGTCGCCGACCGCGAGGCCGCCCGCGCCCTGCTCGCCAGCCAGCGAATTGAGCCCTACGACGGCGAAAACTCCATACCGGCCTTCGCCCCGCCGATCCTGGAGCCGCCGGTAAGGGCGTCCGTGGAGGCGATCGCCGATTTAGCGCCAGAGATCTTTCTTCATCGCCTGGCGGTGCTTCTCGCACGTCACCCCCGTGTGCGAACGGGCGATGACCTCGCCGCCCTGGCCCAGATCGGCGTGACGCCAGGACGGCCCTATGTCCCGCCGCGGCGCGACAGCAAGGCATACCAGGCCGCCCTCCGTGGACTGGCCGATGGGCTCGCGCACATCAGGCACGCCGCGCGGTCCGCGCACCCCGCCGGGGGCTGGCGTCAGCTCTACGGCTCGCCACCCCATGACGCCCCCCTCGAACGCGCCAGCGCGGCGCTGTCGGGCCTCGGCGCGCCGGCCGCCGACAGCATCATGCACTTGATCTGCGAGACCGACGACGACGGGCGGCCGCTCAGCGGCGGCGAGCGCTACGAATGCCGTTTCGCCGCAGGGGAACTACCCCCTATCGAGGCCTTCTGGTCACTATCGCTCCACACCCGCCCGCCGCATGGCGAACTGCTGCTGCATCGCCACGCCTTGAGCGATCGCGATCGGTTGCAGCCGGAGCCAAACGGAGATCTACGGTTGCTGGTCCAGCATATGCCGCCCTCGGCAGACCAGGCCGCCAACTGGTTGCCCTCGCCTTCAGGGGAATTCGCCCTGGTTCTCCAGTTGTTTGGGCCTAGGGCCTCGGCTCTAAGCGGCGCCTGGTCTCCGCCCCCGCTACGGCGCATCGGGGC
>NZ_JAURWM010000050.1 GCF_030654915.1 Phenylobacterium sp.
CGTCGCCCAGTACCTGTGGCTGCGGCTGCTGGCGCAGAAGCGCCAGAACGTCTGCTGCGTCGGCGACGACGACCAGTCGATCTATGGCTGGCGCGGGGCCGAGGTGGACAACATCCTGCGCTTCGAACGCGACTTCCCCGGCGCGACGGTGATCCGGCTGGAGCGCAACTACCGCTCGACCAGCCACATCCTGGCCGCGGCCTCAGGCCTGATCGCCGCCAACAAGGGCCGGCTCGGCAAGACCCTGTGGACCGAGAGCAACGCCGGCGAGAAGGTCATCGTTCGCGGCGTCTGGGACGGCGAGGCCGAGAGCCGGCTGGTCGCCGAGGAGATCGAACGCGCCAAGAAGGGCGGCACGGAAAAGGAGCCGCGCAAGTTCCGCGACATGGCCATCCTGGTCCGCGCCTCTTTCCAGATGCGGGCCTTCGAAGAGCGCTTCGTGATGCTGCAGATTCCCTACACGGTGGTCGGCGGCCCCAGGTTCTTCGAGCGGGCGGAACTCCGCGACGTCCATGCCTATCTGCGGCTGATCCAGTCACCCGACGACGACCTGGCCTTCGAGCGCATCGTCAACACGCCCAAGCGCGGCATCGGCGACACCACCGTCCAAAAGCTGCTGCATATCGCCCGGGTCGGCGGCGTGCCGGTGATGGCCGCCGCCCGCCAGGCGGTGCAGACCGACGAACTGGCCGCCCGCACCCGCACGGCGCTGTCCAACTTCCTGCGCGACCTCGACCGCTGGCGCGCCCAGGCCCAGACCATGCACCATGCCCGCGTGACCGAGCAGGTGCTGGAGGAGAGCGGCTACACCGACGCCCTGCGTCTGGACAAGACGCCCACCGCCCAGACCCGGCTGGAGAACCTCAAGGAACTCGTCCAGTCGATGAGCGCCTTCGACAGCCTTGAGGCCTATCTCGAACACGTCTCCCTGGTGATGGACATGGATCGCGGCCCCCAGGCCGACGCGGTGCAGATCATGACCCTGCACTCGGCCAAGGGTCTCGAATTCCCGTTGGTCTTCCTGCCCGGCTGGGAGGA
>NZ_JAURWM010000051.1 GCF_030654915.1 Phenylobacterium sp.
CCGAACCGCGGATCGACTTATGTAGGGCCGATAAGAGGTTGTAGTGCACCTCGCGATCCTTGTCGTAGGCCGGGCTGCGCTTTTGCAGGATCTGGCCAAGTTCCTTGGTCGAGAGCGGCTTGTCCGACCCGATGTTGAACAGGGTCTCGGCCAAGGTCAGCAGATAGCGGCCATCGCCGTCGGCCAGGGCGACCAGGGCCTCGCGGGCCTCCGGCTCCAGCGGCAACGCCTTGCCCTCATGGATCTCGGCCTTGCCCAGCAGGCTGGCCAGGGCCTCGTCGTCCAAGCGCTTCAGCACATAGACCTGGGCGCGCGACAAGAGCGCCCCGTTCAGCTCGAAGGACGGGTTCTCGGTGGTCGCCCCGACCAGGGTGACGATCCCCTCCTCCACAAACGGCAGGAAGCCGTCCTGCTGGGCGCGGTTGAAGCGGTGAATCTCGTCGACGAACAGCAGGGTCGCCTGGCCGGCGGCGCGGCGCATCCGCGCCTGTTCGAAGGCCTTCTTCAGGTCGGCGACGCCGGAGAACACCGCCGAGAGCTGTTGGAATTCATAGCCGGCTTCCTTGGCCAGCAGCCGCGCGATGGTGGTCTTGCCGGTGCCCGGCGGGCCCCAGAGGATCATCGAGGCCAAGCGCTTGGCCTCGGCCATCCGCCGGATCGGACCTTCTGGACCCAGCAGGTGGTCCTGCCCCACGACCTCGTCGAGCCTTTGCGGGCGCAGTCGGTCGGCGAGCGGAGACGGCGCGTGCGGCGTCAGCCCGGCAGCTTCGAAGAGATCGGCCATGGGGTGTTCTAGCAAATGCCGCGCGAGATGTGATGGGCCTTGAGAGCGGCGCTTCGCGCCGCCCCCTCAACTAGCCTCTACCGAGGGAGAGGTCGGTGAGGGGGCGGCGACGTCAAAGTCAGGTCCGGAAGTTGGCTGTGACTTCCTGGCCGTTGCGCACGATGGTCACCTGCCATTGGCCGCCGCCGGCGCCGAGCACGCTCATCAGGTCCTTGACCGTGGCGACTTGGCGACCATTGACGGCCTTGATCAGGTCGCCCGGGCGCGGGCCCGCGTTCATCGCAAAGCCGCGGCCGATATTGGTCACCATCACGCCCCGGCCCAGGAACGGATCGAGGCCCAGTTCGTCGGCCACGGCCGGCGACAGGTTGACCACGGTCGCCCCGTCGAACGGATTTCGGCCGGAAATCACCTGCTGGTCGCGGGCCGGCGTGGCGGGCGGGGCCTCGGCGCGCAGGGTCATGGCCTGCTCGCCCCCGCCCCGGCGCACGCCCAGCTTGATCTGGTCTCCAGGCCGGCGCGAGGAGATGGCGTAGGATACGGCCGCGGCGTCGACCGCCGGACGGCCGTCGACGGAGACAATCACGTCGCCCTGGCGCAGGCCGGCGCGGGCGGCCGGGCCGTTCGGCCAGATATCGGCGACCAGCGCGCCTTGGGGAACGCTGAGGCCCATGCTGCGCGCCATCTCGCCGGTCACGGTCTGGGTGCGCGCGCCCAGCCACGGCCGCACGACGGCCTGGCCGCCGCCGGCCGCGGTCTCGACCACGCGCCGCACGATGGCGGCCGGCACCGCGAAGCCGACGCCGGAGGAGGAACCCGAACGCGACAGGATGAAGCTGTTCACCCCGATCAGGTCGCCGTCCATGTCGACCAGCGCCCCGCCGGAGTTGCCCGGATTGATCGCCGCGTCGGTCTGGATATAGGCGTTGGAGGTGTCGCCGTTCGGGTCCGCCGTCCGGTTCAGGGCCGAGATGATGCCGTTGGTCACCGTCTGGCCGACGCCGAAGGGATCGCCGATGGCCAGCACCAGGTCGCCGACCTGGGCCTCGTTGGAATCATCGATCGCCAGCACCGGCAGGCGCTCATTGCCGACATCGATCTTCAGCACCGCCAGGTCGGTGCGCGGATCGGCCAGCAGGACGCGGGCCACATACTCGCGGCGGTCGGCGAGCGCGACGGTGATCTCCTGCCCGCCTTCGACCACGTGGTTGTTGGTGACGATCACGCCGTCGGCGCGGACGATGACGCCAGAGCCTAGCGAACCCTGGATCCGCTCGCGCGGGGCCCCGCCGCCGAACATCTCCCAGAACGGATCGGGACGCGTCCTGACCAAGCGCTTGGAGGAGATGTTGACCACAGCTGGGGCGGCGCGTTTCACCACGGGGGCGAACGAGGCCTTCATGGTCATGCTGTCGCCTGGCGCCGCCCGACTGGGCTGAGCCAGTGGCGGGATCTGAGCGTTCGACTTGCCAGCGGGATCGGAACAGGCCGCAAGAACGGCCAAGGCGGGGATCAGAACGCGATAGGCGCGCATAGACTCTCCAAGCATCGTCGTGAACCCACCACTCTCAAGAGTATTCCGGGCGCAATGATGGCGTTGATTTAGGCCTGGTTTTGACTTGAGGGAACCTCGCGAACGAAGAGAACCACCAGAAGAAGCCCGATCGCCGTGAGGACCCCGCCGGCGATGATCGAGGAGCCCGACCAGACCGCCGCCATGCCCGGCGCGATCGACCAGGCGAAGGCCTGGGTGGACAGGATCGGCCCGAACAGTCCGGTCATGCTGGAGATCGAACTCATCGCTCCCTGCAACCTGCCCTGCTCGGTCGCATCGACCTTGGCGGTCATCATCGATTGCAGGGCTGGTCCCGCGACGTTGGCCAAGGCGCCGGGCAGGTTCACGGCCCAGAATATCGGGCCGGTCGGCGCCAGGCCGACGCCGACATAGCAAAGCACCTGGACGACCAGCCCGCCGATCACCGTCCGGCGCTCGCCGAACCATCTGACGAAGCGGCCGGCCAACTGGCTCTGCACGACGATGTTCACCGCGGCGAAGGCGCTGGCGAAGATGCCGAGCGCCAGCGGATCCCAACTGTAGCGGTGGGCCGTATAGAGGACGAAGACGCTGTTCATCGCGTGCATCGCCAGCCACAGCAGCACCAGGACAAGCGCCAAGACCGGCAGTCCCTTTCGCGAGACGAGCAGGTTCAACGCCCCGACCGGATTGGCCTTGCGCCACGACATCGGCGCGCGGTTCTCGCGGGGGAGCGACTCCGGCAGGACGAACAGGCCGTAGAGGCCGTTCAGCAGCGACACCGCCGCGGCCGCCCAGAAGGGCGCGCGCGGATCGACCGAGCCGAGCAGACCGCCCAGGGCGGGACCAAGGATCACCCCTGTCCAGGCCGCCGCATTGAGCCAGCCATAGCTCTTGGCGCGTTCTTCCTGCGGCGTGATGTCGGCGACATAGGCCATGGCGGCGGCCTGGGCGCCGGCCGTCAGGCCGCACAACGCCCGGCCGATCAGCAGCCAGGCCAGGGTCGGCGCCAGCGCCATGATCATCAAGTCGATGGCTAGGCCGAACACCGAGATCAGGATCACCGGGCGCCGCCCGAACCGGTCCGACAACATGCCGATCACCGGGGCGGCCACGAACTGGGCCACTGACCAGATGGCGATCAGCACGCCGATCCAGCGCGCCGCGCCCTGGACATCGCCGCCCAGCAGTTCCTCCACCAACTTGGGCAAGACGGGGAAGACGATGGTGTGGGACACCACGTCCAGGCAGATGGTCACGCCGATGAAGCGCAGACCGGCGCGTCGGCGCAGGTCGGAACGGGTTTGCACGCCCACAGGCGGCGTCAGGTCGGATGGGATTGTCATGAACGTCTCGAGAGACCGGTCCGCGGCGGCGGCCGGTGAGGGATATGGCGCAAAGCGGCAGGCCGGCGATCTCGCCAGCGTCCGTGAGCCTAGGCCCTCATCGTCTCGATCATTCCTGTCATGCTGGCCACGATCCTAGGTCGCCACCCACGAAACGCAAGCGCCGGTTAAGCCGCCTCCGCCACCGGCGCCCGCGCCACCCGAAGCGCCAGCACGAAAGCCGCGACCAGCAGGCCGGAGGCCAGATAGATGGCCAAGCCCGGCTGATGCATGATCCCCTCGTGCCGGATCGACCAGGCGAAGGTCAGGCCGAAGATCACCGGCCCGATCACCGAGGCGATGCCTTGCAGGCTTTGGTTCGCGCCCTGGAGTTGCCCCTGCCCTGACGGCTCGACACGGCGGGTCATCAGTCCCTGCAGGCCCGGCTGCAGGAAGTTCATCAGGGCGAAGACCGGCACGCCCAGGAAGTAAACCCAGCCGCTGGGCGCAAAGCCGTAGATCGCAAAGCCAGTGGCCCCTGCCGCGGCGCCCAGCAGCAGCGCGCCACGCTCGCCGATCTTGGCCACCACGGGGCCGACCAGCAGGGTCTGGACAATGACGCCGGCCACGCCGGTCGCCATCATGGTCAGGCCCATGAACCCCGGCGTCCAGCCATAGCGGTAGCCGGTGTAGAGCACAAAGATCGCCGGCAGGACGGTGTGGGCCAGTTGGAACAGGAACCCCACGGTCGCAAGGCCCAGCAGGTCGGCGTGCGAGCGCAGGAAGACCAGCGACCCGACCGGATTGGCCCGCTTCCAATCGAACTTCGCCACCCGCTTCTCGGGCGGCAGCGACTCCGGCAGGACGAAGAAGCCGTAGAACCAGTTGATGGTGGTCAGGCCCGCGGCCACGAAGAACGGCAGCCGCAGGTCGATGTCGCCCAGGAACCCGCCGAGCGCCGGTCCCACCAGGAAGCCGAAGGAGAAGGCCGAGCCCATCCAGCCGAACGCCTTGGCGCGCTTATCTGGCGGCGTAACGTCGGCCACATAGGCGTTAGCCGTGGAAAAGCTGGCCGCCGTCAGCCCATTGATCACCCGACCGACGAACAGCCAGGCGAGGGTGGGGGCCAGGGCCATGAACAGGAAGTCGATCGCCAAGCCCGCCAGCGACACCAGCAGGATCGGCCGGCGACCGAACCGGTCCGACAGCATGCCTAGGATCGGCCCGCAGAACAGCTGCATCACCCCCCAGACCGCGCCGAACACCACGTTCCACTCAGACGCCGCCGCCGTGTCGCCGCCGGTGAATTCCTTGATCAGGTTCGGCAGCACCGGGATCATGATCCCGAACGAGATCGCGTTGATGACCGCCGCGGCGAAGATGAACCGGAACGCACCGGTCCATTGC
>NZ_JAURWM010000055.1 GCF_030654915.1 Phenylobacterium sp.
ACTTCTCGAAGATGCGCTGGCCATCGGCCTCGCGGCCTGGCTTCAGGATCGCCAGCATGCGCTCCTGGCTTTCCGACAGCATCATCTCGTAGGCGCTCATGCCCTCTTCGCGCTGGGGCACCATGTCGAGGTCCAGCTCGATGCCGACGCCGCCCTTGCCGGCCATCTCGACCGACGATGAGGTGAGGCCCGCCGCGCCCATGTCCTGAATGGCGGCCACTGCGCCCGAGGCCATCAGCTCGAGGGTCGCTTCGATCAGCAGCTTTTCAGCGAAGGGGTCGCCGACCTGAACCGTCGGGCGCTTCTCGTCCGAGGCGTCGTCAAATTCTGCCGAGGCCATGGTCGCGCCATGGATGCCGTCACGGCCGGTCTTCGAACCGAAGTACACGACCGGCAGGCCCGCTGCGGGGGCGGCCGAATAGAAGATCTTGTCGGCGTCGGCCAGGCCCACGCACATGGCGTTGACCAGGATGTTGCCGTCATAGCCACGGTGGAAGTTGGTCTCGCCGGCGACCGTGGGGACGCCCACGCAGTTGCCATAGCCGCCGATGCCGCTGACCACGCCCGACACCAGGCGCTTGGTCTTCGGATGGCTGGGGTCGCCGAAGCGCAGGGCGTTCAGCAGGGCGATGGGACGCGCGCCCATGGTGAACACGTCGCGCATGATGCCGCCGACGCCCGTCGCCGCGCCCTGATAGGGCTCGATGTAGGACGGGTGGTTGTGGCTCTCCATCTTGAAGATGCAGGCCTGGCCGTCGCCGATGTCGATGACGCCAGCGTTTTCACCTGGTCCGCAGATCACGCGGGGACCGGTGGTCGGGAACTTGCCCAGGTGCTTCTTGCTGGATTTGTAGGAGCAGTGCTCGCTCCACATCACCGAGAACACGCCCAGTTCGACCGGGTTCGGCTCCCGGTTCAGGCGTTGCAGGATGACGTCGTATTCTTCCGACTTCAGGCCGTACTCGGCGGCGGTTTCGCGGAGGGTCTTTGCAGGCTGAGCGCTCATGCGCGCGTAATAGCCGGACTCGGCGCGTCAGGCGATAGGGCAGAGACGTTCGAACGCGTCTTGCGGCGGCGCGTCGCGCCGGGACAGCGTCCAAACCTCAGTGGAAGGCGCCCATAGACGACGTCGACGATCCGGCCGGTGGCGATTCGACCAGCAGCAGGTCGGGGCCGTAACGTAGCCAGCGGTAGCTATAGGACGGACCGCCCAGACCCATCCGCCAGTGGTCATAGAAATGAGCGAGCGCCGGTCCACTAGATGTCCTCCGCACCTACCCCGCCGGGCAAACTACGCGCCCGTGCGGGGGAATTTGAAGCGGCGACCCGCGGCCTGACGGGACGGGGTTACGCCAGGGTTCGGACCTTCGGCTCGCGGTCCCAGTAGCGTCGCGTAGCGGCCCGGACGAAGGCTTCGTCCAGTCCGGTCACCCCGGCGTCGGCGACGACTCCGGCCTTGTCCAGCAGCGGCTTGGCCGCCTCGCTGGCGCCGATGGCCTTGAGGTGGCCGAAGGCGTCCATGACGAATTGGATCGCCGCGGCCTCCTTGAGCAGGGCCGCGCAGCCCTCGCTCGAGAGGGCCAGGGCGACGGCGTCCACTGTCACCGAGGGCGTCCCGGCGAGTTGTCCGTCGGCCTTGCGCAGGGACCCGTCCGACATCTTCACACCGCCGACCTTCGGGGCGATCACGACGGGTCGGGCGCCAGCCTTGGTGACGGCCTTCACCAGGGTATCGACAACGCTGACGTCTGAGCCATCGGCGATGAGGATTCCGACGGAACGCCCTTCCAACGTTTCCTTTTCAAGAGGCCCGCGAATGATGCGAAGGGCGGGCGAGAGGTCGAGATCCTGGACCGGCGCCGCCGGCTCCGAAGCCTTGGGCAGATCCATGGCCAGGCCTGCCGCGACGCGCGCGGCCAGGCTGGGATCGACGTTGACGATGTTGCTCAGCACCCGCGTGCGGATCGCCTCGATCGACACCTTGGACAACTCGAACACGATGGCCGAGGCGAGGTGGCTCTGTTCAGCGCTGTCGAGCGAGCGGAAGAACAGCCGGGCCTGGCTGTAATGGTCGGCGAAGCTGGAGGCGCGGATCCGAAGCTTGTCGCCGGATTCCGTGGCTGGGTAAGTCGCAAAGCCGGTCGCGGGACATTCGCGCACCCCACCGATCTCGCCGTGTTCGCCCAGGCTGTTGGGCTCGTAGTTGGCGCGGCCCTTGGGCTGAAGCATCTGCATCTGCCCGTCGCGCTGGAAGTTCATCACCGGGCACTTGGGCGCGTTGATCGGGATCTGATGGAAATTGGCGGTGCCCAGCCGGCTCTTCTGGGTGTCGAGATAGCTGAACAACCGGCCCTGCAGCAGCGGGTCGTTGGTGAAGTCGATGCCGGGCGGGACATTGGCCGGGCAATAGGCGACCTGTTCAGTCTCGGCGAAGAAATTGTCTGGCCAGCGGTCCAGGACCATGCGGCCGACGATGCGCACCGGCAGCAACTCTTCTGGAATGATCTTGGTGGAGTCGAGAACGTCGTAGGGGAGGCTATCGGCGAACGCCTCGTCGAAGGTCTGGATGCCCAGTTCCCATTCGGGGAAGTCGCCCCGCTGGATCGCCTCGAACAGGTCACGGCGATGGAAGTCGGGATCGGCGCCGGCGAGCTTCACCGCCTCGTCCCAGATCGTCGACTGGAGGCCAAGCTTCGGCTTCCAATGGAACTTCACGAAGGTCGAGGCGCCGGCCGCATTCACGAACCGGAAGGTGTGGATGCCGAAGCCCTCGATCATCCGCAGTGAGCGCGGAATGGTGCGGTCAGACATCGCCCACATGATCATGTGGGTCGTTTCGGGCATCAGTCCGACGAAGTCCCAGAAGGTGTCGTGGGCGCTGGCGGCCTGCGGGAAGCCGCGGTCCGCCTCCATCTTCACCGAATGGATCAGGTCGGGGAACTTGATGGCGTCTTGGATGAAGAAGACCGGGATATTGTTGCCGACCAGATCCCAGTTGCCCTCCTTGGTGTAGAATTTCACCGCGAAGCCGCGCACGTCGCGAGGCGTATCAACCGACCCGGCGCCGCCAGCCACGGTGGAGAACCGGGTGAACAGCGGCGTCTTCTCGCCGGCCCGCTGGAAGATATCGGCCTTGGTGATGTCGGCCAGGGACTCAAAGAGCTCGAAATAGCCGTGGGCGGCAGAGCCGCGGGCGTGGACGATGCGCTCTGGAATCCGCTCGTGGTCGAAGTGGAAGATCTTTTCGCGCAGGACGAAGTCTTCCAGCAGCACCGGGCCGCGGTCGCCGGCCTTGAGCTGGTTCTGGTTGTCGGAGACCCGGATGCCCTGATTGGTGGTCAGGTGATCCTCGGGCTTGTGGGAGCTCTCGACGGGAACGTGCTGGTGAGTTTCCCCCCCATTGCCCACGTCGGTGTCGTAACCCTCTCGCGTCGCCATGGCCCGTCCTCGCAGTGCTGATAGGAGATGAGCGCTCAACCACTCGGGGTGGCGAAGGTTCCTCCTATCGGCGCCGTTCCGGGGTTAGGGCTTGGCGCGAGGACTCTGGTGAGGAATCAGCGTGTCGCCTGGGGTGGCGAGGACGCGGGCCGCGCCACCGCTGGCCTCAAGCGTGCGCGCGGCGTTGCAGGCGCCTTCGGCGGCATCCTCGCGGGTCGGGTATTCGCCGTGGAAGACGTAGTCACGGGTCACTTGCCAGACGCCGCCTCGAAGGCCGGCCCGGAAGGTGCAGACCCGCGCCGCTGGGCGCTTGAGCGCCTTCAACGCCGACGTCCCGGTCGGCGGAACGAAAAGACGGCGGAAACGGCCAGGGCCGCCAGGACACAGGCGGCGGACGCGATAAATAGGGTAGGCATCTTGAACTCTAAGGGGCGCCGCGTCGGACCAGATCGACCGCCTGCCAAGCGGTGCGGACTCGACGGCGCGCTTGGTAATTATGGGGCTTTATCGCACCTCGCGCCAGTTAAACCGCCATTTGGGCGCGCATAGGACCAATTCCAAGGTTTGATTTATTTTCGGGAAGGCCGAGTTGGAGAGAAATCGCGGAGGCGATTGTTGTCGGAATTCTGTGGTTCGCGGTGGCCAGTTCGAGATTAGCGGCGCCCCGATCACTCGACGTTTTATCGATAATGCGCGAAATCGGGGCCGCCGCGTGGTATGGCAGGGCATGGATGCCGGCCGACGGGTCGGGAAGGGTGCAAACCGACACGCGTCGCGTGTCTTCGCTCTCGCTCCGGAAAGCTTCGAACATGACGCTCATCAACGAAGGTCCTCTTCGCCAGCAGGCCAAGGGCCACGGGGCGGTTTCATGAGCATCTTGTCGCCAGAACGCCGCCAGGAAATCCAGGCCTTGGAGCCACGCCTGCTCGAGTGGGCGAACCGCATGACGCGCGACGCCAATGAGGCCAAGGCCTTGGTGAGCGAAACCCTGGCCGCTGCGCGCACATCGGCCCTGGCCGCCAGCGACGAGATCGGGGTCGAGGTCTGGGTCTTCCGCTTGCTGCGCCAACACTTCCATTCGCTGGAGCGTGATCGCCATCACCGGCGCGCGGTCAGCGCCTTCGCCACCGACCAGACCTATACGCGCAAGCGTTCCCAGTTGGCGCTCGCCGCCTCCGCGGAAGCTCGCACGACTGAAGACTGACCTTAAAATTCGTCTCGTTTCCTGAAAGGAACGCGCCATGGCCAAGGGCCAAAAGAAGAGCAATCGCGAAGTCCGAAAGCCGAAGACCGCGAAAGAAAAGCCCACCGAGACGACCAAATCCTTCCTGTCTCCGATCACCCCCAAGAAATAGGGGTCAGGTGGCGAGGCGCTCGCGGGTCGCGAACCAGGGTTTCAGCCGGGCCAGCGCTTCCTCGATCTCCCGGGTGGAGACCGCAAAGCTCATGCGGATGAAATGACCGCCTTCGACCGGGTCAAAGTCGATGCCGGGGGCCGTGGCGACCCCGGTGTCGCGTAGCAGGGTCTGGCAGAACTCCAGGCTGTCGTGCGTCAGATGACCGACGTCGGCATAGATGTAGAACGCTCCGTCAGGCGGTGCGATGGCGTCGAGGCCGAGCGCGGGCAAGGCGTCCAGCAGCAGGGTCCGGTTAGCCCGGTAGACCTCCAGATGGCCTTCCAACTCGTCACGGCTGTCCATCGCCGCCAGGCCGGCGTGCTGGGCCAGCGACGGTGGGGTCAGGAATAGCGCGCCCATGAAGGCGCGCGCCCGCTCCACATGCTCTGGCGGGTTCAGCAGCCAACCCAGCCGCCAACCGGCCATGCTGAAGTATTTCGAGAAGCTGTTCACCACCAGGGCGTTCGGCTCGAACTCCAGGATCGAGCGGGCCGGCTCGACATAGCTGAGCCCGTGATAGATCTCGTCGGAGATGATCTTGATCCCGCGCTCGCGGCAGACCTGGGCGATGGCCTCCAACTCGCCGGCCGGAATGATCGTGCCGGTCGGATTGGCGGGGCTCGCCAGGATCACCCCGGCCGGGACTGGATCGAGCGCCGCTAGCCGCGCGGCGCTGAGCTGGAATCGCTCCTCAGGTCCGCACTCGAGCTCCACCGGAACCATGTGCAGGGCCCGCAGGGTGTTGCGGTAGGCGACGTAGCCCGGCCGCGCCAAGGCGATCTGGTCGCCCGGCGAGAAGCAGGACGATAGCGCCAGGACCAGGGCCGGGGAGGCGCCGCAGGTCAGGATCAATTGGCCCGGCGCGACCTCGACCCCGTAGGTCTCCTTGTAGTGCTGAGCGATCCGCGTCTTGAGCGCCGGGCTCTCCCAATAGCCCATCGGATCATTGTCGAGGATCTTGTGGGCCGCCTCGATGGCCGCGCGCGGCGCGCCGGTCGAAGGCTGTCCGAACTCCATATGGATGACCGAGCGCCCCTCGCTCTTAAGCTGGTGGGCGAGCCCGCTGATGGCGATGGCGTGGAAGGGTTCGATCATGGAGGACATGGCGACCATCTGGCCGAGGCGGGCGGCCAAGGCAAGCGCGGCTCCCGGTCGCGGCGGCGCTTGATACGGTCTTGGCGACTTGACCTGCGCCGTCTCAGGCGCGAAGCCGTCCGCACAAAAGGGTCGGGGAAAACGATGGCGAACAGTTCAGCGGCGGTGACGCCACCGTCTACGCGGAGAGTCCTGACGGCCAGTCTGGTCGGCACGGCGGTCGAGTTCTACGACTTCTACATCTACGCCACCGCCGCCTCGCTGGTGTTCGGCCCGCTGTTCTTCCCCTCCGCCTCGCCATCGATGCAACTGTTGTCGTCCTACGCGACCATGGCCGTGGCGTTCTTCGCCCGGCCGCTGGGGGCGGTGGTGTTTGGGCACTACGGCGACCGTATCGGCCGCAAGTCGACCCTGGTGGCCTCGCTGATGCTGATGGGCGGATCGACCGTGGCCATCGCCTTCCTGCCCACCTACGCCATGGCCGGATGGATCGCACCGGTCATGCTCTGCGTCCTGCGCTTTGGCCAGGGCTTCGGCCTCGGCGGCGAATGGGGCGGCGCGGCCCTTCTGGCGGTTGAAAATGCTCCCCCCGGCTGGCGCGCGCGATACGGCATGTTCCCGCAACTCGGCGCCCCCGTCGGCTTCATCGCCGCCAACGGCCTGTTCCTGATCCTGGGCATGATGCTGACGCCCGAGCAGTTCCAGGCCTGGGGCTGGCGGATCCCGTTCCTGGGCAGCATCCTGCTGGTCGGCGTCGGCCTATGGGTGCGGTTGAGACTCACGGAGACCCCGTCCTTCGCCAAGGCCTTGGCGGAGGAAAAGCCGCCCGCCGTGCCGTTGGCCGAGCTGTTCCAGCGGCACCTGATGCCGACCATCGCCGGCACCTTCGCGGTGGTCGCCTGCTTCGCCGTCTTCTATCTCGCGACCGCCTTCGCGCTGGGCTACGGCGTCCAGACCCTTGGGCACAGCCGCGAGACCTTCCTGGGCGTTCAGTTGGGCGCCATCGGCTTCATGGCGCTCGGCATCGTCATCGCCGGTTATTGGGCCGACGCGACCAACCCCCGCCGCGTATTGATGGCCGGCTGCTTGATGGCGATCGTCGTCGGCGTGTTGCTGCCGCCGATGCTGGGCGCCGACTCGCTGTTCTTGAGCTGGGCCTTCCTATCGTTGGCGCTGCTGACCATGGGCTTCGTCTACGGGCCGTTGGGCGCCTTCCTGCCGGGCCTGTTCCCGGCGCGGGTGCGCTACACCGGCGCCTCGATGGCCTTCAATGTCGGCGGCATCATCGGCGGCGGCCTGACCCCGGTGGTCGCCCAGGCTCTATCGAGCCAGGGCGGATTGGTCCCGGTGGGCATCTATCTGGGCGTCGCCGCCCTCATCAGCCTGGTGGCGCTGTCGATGCTCAAGAACGAGCATCACGACTGAGGCGATCCTCACCAGCGGTTATGGACCTCTTCGGCGAAGCCGATGAGGTCGCGTACCTCCAGGCGTGATCCGTCGTCTAGTCCGACGTGACCGGAGAAGCGTCCGAACACCTGGTGCTGGGCTGAACTGATGTCGCCCATCGCGAAGCTGGCGTGGCGATCGACGATCGGCTCGAAGGTCATTTCGAAGCGCCCGTCGCTGGAGGTGAACCGCCAGGGGCCGGTGTCGTAGCCGTCCTGCGGCAGGTGGAATTTCAGGTCGGTCAGCTTGTGGACCTTGCCGTCGAAGAAGACGACGTTTTCGCTGGCCGCCGAGGTGTCGCCAAAGCCGTAACCGATGTTGAAGCCGAACGGCTTGCCCTCGACCAGGCCCGAGGCCGAGCCCCAGTACCAGGTGTTGTCGAAGGTCCAGATCCCTCGGCCCCAGTCGAGCACGCCGAAGGCCTGCTCGGGCGCGAACTCATAACGGCGGCCGGCGTAGTCGATGTGCCCGGTGGCGGCCAGGCAGTTGATCTTCTGGTTATAGTAGAAGGCCTCCGGGACCTCGGCGAACGGGGTGGCGATGACCATGCGGTCCATAGGCGGCTGAGCCAGCCAAAGCTCGCCGGACAGGCCTTGGCCCTTGTCGAAGCCCGGCGCGTCGATGGCCAGACGCCGCCCGCCGGGCTCATGGCGAAACGCGAGCTGCATCTTGGGGTGGACCTGGACGATGTCTCCGGCGTCGGCGCTGGATGGCAACGCCATGGCGCCGTTGGGGGCCGGCGTCCCGACTCCGCCATTGACGAAGGTCCGCTCGCGGAAATCCATCCAAGAGACGCCTAGGAAGCCCATGTGGCCGTTGTCGGCGACGGTTAGGGCGATCCCGAACGTGTCGGTCAGGACGCAGTAATAGTCCCATTCCTTGATGCGCGGATCGGGGGAGGTCAGCACCGAGCGATCGTATCGCCGGACCTCTTCGCTGGCCCAGCCGCGCTCGACCAAGGTCCCGTCGGCGTTCAGAAGCTCTCCGACACCCATCCGATGTTGCATGACCGCTCCCCTGCGCCGCTCCCCTTCTCTGGGGCGAGACGATGCTTAGTGCATGACGGGGCGTCATGACAAAGCCTAGGCATTGACCGTCCCGGCATGGAGGCTTATCGATATTGCGAGTCATTCGCAAATAAGGATCGTCGCATATGAGACCCGGACCTCTCGCCGCCGCCAGTCTGCGGATCGGGCCCGCTGGGCTGGCGCTTTCCGAACAGCTTATCCTTGCGGGTCTGCGCACCTGGGCGAGGGCCAGGATGGAGGGGGAGGAGCCCCGCGCCTTGATCCGTCCGAGCCTGACCCATGTCGCATCACGGCCGGTGGCCTCGGTGTTCGTGGCGATGATGGAGACCATTGAGCGCGAGGCCGCGCGAGCCATGCAGGTCCATTGCGTGGCGTGTGGCGGCTATTCCTACGACGAACAGCGGGTGGTCCTGGCCTGCGGGCTGGCGCGGGCTGCGCCGGACATCGCGATGCAATTGCTGGGGCCGCTGGTGAAATCCTGCAAGGCGCCGGTCCTATTGGCGAGAACCCTGAACGTCGCGCTCGACAACGCCGGCTTCCCAATGCCGGTGCGGATGTGGGACGATGAGGCGGCTCTGACCACGGTCCACTAGGGTCTAGCCGGCCGCGGCCGTGAGCTCCTTGGTCCATTTGAACTGTTGGCGGTGGTCGAAGGCGGTTTCGACGTAGGTGTCGGGGTTCCACATCCGCCGGTCGGGCGCTTCGAAATGAGCGTTGCCATAGACGTGGAGCGATAGGCCTGTCTCGCCTGGTTCGTTCCACATGGCGTGGATCGCTTCTTGGCCAAGGACGGCCACCGCTGGCGCGGTGACGCGCTTGAGCCCGGTCTCGACGCAGCGCTCGCCATTCAGTTCATAGGTCTTGTACTGCTCGACGCCTTCGACCAGGCCGATAATGGCGTCGGTGGCGTGGTCATGAGGCGGACCGCGCAGTCCTCCCTCACTCCAGACCGAGTAGATCGTCAGGTCTGGCGACTGGACATAGATCTTCGCTAGCTGGCCCGGTTCTAACTCGCTGCGGAGTTCAGTGCTCAAGTCCCCCGCGGCCAGCAGCCGTTTCATCGCGCTGGCGACTTTCGCGGGCCAATCTGGCTGCGTCCGAAGCGCGCGGCACTCGGCGACGAAGTTCGTCATTTTCTCGGCCATGCTATCTCTCCGCGCCCCGACCTAGGGACTAGATCGCAGGGGGGCAGGTTTGACAACCAACGCGGTTGGAGCAGGCCGCCGCTATCGCCTTCGTGGGGCGAATGCTTCAGGAAGCCGGAATGAAACGCCTCGCCTTTCTTGCGCTCGCCGCCGCCGGTGTCTTCTGGGGGCTGGGCTTTCCGCTGGGCAAATTGGCGCTGCGCGAGACGGACGCCGCGCAGGTGGTGCTGCTGCGCTTTGCGGTGGCGGCCTTGGTGGCGCTACCCTTCGCCCTGCGGGGACGCGAGACGCGCGCCTTGTTCCGCTCGCCGGTGGTGTTGCTGGCCGGGGCGCTCTACGGCGTCGCCTTCCTGGTGCAGTTCGAAGGGTTGGCGCGGGTCAGTGTCACGCTCGCCGCGCTGCTGGTCGGGGTGATGCCCGCCCTGATCGCGCTCAGCGCCAGGTTCCTAGGCGAGCGGGTCGGCCCGGCGTCCTGGGCGGGCGTCGCCGCCGCGACCCTCGGGGCGGTGCTGATCGCCGGAAAGCCGGGAACCGCCGGAACGCCGCTCGGCGTGGTGCTGTCGCTGGCGGCGCTGCTCATATTTCTGGCCTGGCTGTTTGTTCTACGCAAAGCCCCCGAGACGGCCGCCCCCATGGCCATCCCGGCCGTCACCGTGGTCGTGGCGGCGGCGACCATCCTGCCTATCGCCCTGGTCATGCATGGCCCGCCCAGGCTTGATCTCAGTGCGGGGGCATGGGCCGGCATCGTCGGGCAGGGGGTGTTCTCGACCCTGCTGGCGACAGCGGCCTGGCAGTTCGGATCGGCGCGGGTAGGCAGCGCCAGCGCCGGGGTCTTCATCAATATCGAGCCGCTGATGGGCGCGGCCATTGGAGTGCTGATGTTCGGCGATCACCTGACGCTGGCGCTGGGCGCGGGCGGCTTGCTGATCCTCGTCGGGAGTTTCGTGGTGGTGCTCGGCGAGAAGCATTCGCCGCCGTCCGAACTCCCCGCCATTCCGCCGACGCCGGCTTGAACCGGCCTAGGACAATCGGGGCTTGAGCCCCGGTGGCGGATCGCATGATACGTCGCTATCGCGACATGGAGACCAGGGCCGATGACGGACGACCAACCGAGCTTCGACGACACCGGCTTCGACGTCGATGACTGGACGCGGCTGAAGCCTTTCGTCGGGACCCTGGCGACCCTGGACGATGTTCAGCGGCGCGTGGCGATCTTCGCGCTGGGCGACACCGAAAACGGTCGGCCCATCGACATGGAGCTGCCGCAGCCAGTGATCTGGTGGACCGACGACGGCGAGGAAGCCGCGATCGTGGTCCAGGCCGAGGCGCACGACACCGAGGATGGCGAGACCATGGAGGTGCTGGGCCTCGTCACCCCGGACGGCGGCGGCGCGGTCGCCCTGCTTGAGGACGTCGACCTGGTCGATGACACCGATCCGGTGTGGCGCAAGCTCGTCACCGAGGCGATCGGCGACGAAGAGGGCGACGACGACTAGTCCGTCGCCGCCCCATTCGATCAGTTACGGTTGGGGATGATCACCGGCAGGGTCTCATAGCCCTTCACGAACACCGAGTGAGTGCGCAGCGGTTCGCCCACCACCTCGACGCTTGGGAAGCGCTTCAGGATCTCTTCCCAGATGATGGTGAGCTGCAGTTCGGCCAGGCGGTTGCCGACGCAGCGGTGAATACCGAACCCGAAGGACATGTGGTTGCGCGGCCGTTCGCGGTCGATGATGTAGCTGTTCGGGTTGGCGATGACCTCGTCATCGCGGTTGCCCGAAACGTACCACATGGCCACCCGATCGCCCTTGCGGATCAGCTTGCCGCCGAACTCGATATCCTGGGTGGCGGTGCGGGCCATGTGCGCCAGCGGCGTCTGCCAGCGGATGGTCTCCGACACCATGGAGTTGATCAGCCCTGGGTTGGCCCGCAGCTTGGCGTACTGATCCGGGTTCTTGTTCAGGGCGTAGATCGAGCCGGAGATGGTGTTCCGGGTGGTGTCGTTGCCGCCGATGATCAGCAGGGTGACGTTGCCGTGGTACTCGTTGGGATCCATGTCCCGGGTGGCCTCGGCATGGGCCAGCATGGAGATCATGTCGGACTGCGGCGGGGCGTTGATGCGTTGGTTCCACAGGCCGTCAAAGGCGTCGAAGCACTCGCCGAGCTCCCGGCGCTTCTGCTCCCAGCTCTCGCAGACCCCGTGGCCGGGCGGGTTAGTCATCATGTCCGACCAATAGGTGAGCTTGCGGCGATCCTCGAAGGGGAAGTCGAAGAGGGTGGCGAGCGTCATGGCCGTCAGCTCTTTCGAGACCAGGTCGACCCAATCAAATTCCTCACCGATCGGCAGACCGTCGAGAATCGCGCCGGCCCTTTCGCGGATCACCGGGGCCATGAGATGGAGGTTGGCGGGGGCCACCGCTGGACTGACCGCCTTGCGCTGAACGTCGTGCTTGGGCGGGTCCATGGCGATGAAGGACGGCCGAGTTGGGCGTCCAGCGCTCTCGGCCTTGGATTCCAGGCTCTGCAGGACGATGCCATCGGCCGAGGAGAACACCTGATGATTGGTGTCGACGGCCATGATGTCGTTGTACTTGGTGATCGACCAATAAGGGCCGTAGTCGCTGTCGGCGGTGAAGTGGACCGGGGCTTCGCGGCGCAGGCGCGCGAAGTGCTCCCACATGGCGTCGCCGCTGAAGAGTTCGGGCTGAGCTGGGTTCAACTGGTCCAGCGGCACGTCGTTGACCTGCCGGCGCGCCTCTTGGGCGATGTCGATGGAGCCGTCGCTCATGGTCCGTCCTCCCTTAGGGCGCCGCCTCGAGGGCGCGCCTTGTTCTCGTTGGCGACGAGTAGGAAGAACCGAACGCTGTTTTGATAGATATTTACGGGCGCGGGGGCGGCGAACCCACCCAAGACCGTCATCATCGGGCTCTTGTCCCGGTGATCCATACGCGCTGAGCTATCGAGGTCGAAACCGGACGGCGGTGTCTATGGGTGGCCGGCGCAAGAGGCCGGCCATGACGAGCGGGAGGGGAACGCTAGGCGCTGGCGAGCGCGCTCTGGAACAACAGGGCGCCGTCGGCCGAGCCGAGTTCTTCTTCGAAGGCGCGGTCGGGGTGGGGCATGAGGCCCAGGACATTGCCCTTGGCGTTGATAATGCCGGCGATGGCGCGCGATGAGCCGTTGGGATTGTCGAGGTAGCGGAACACCACCTGACCCTCGCCCTCGATCCGGTCCAGCGTCTCTTCGTCGGCGAAGAAGTTGCCCTCGCCATTGCCGACCGTCATCTCGACTTCGCGACGACCGTTATAGGCGGCGGTGAAGCGGGTCTGGGCGTTGGTGACTTCCAAGCCGACCGGCTTGCAGACGTATTTCAGCTTCTCGTTCCGCAGCAGGGCGCCCGGCAGCATCTTCGACTCGGTCAGCACCTGGAAGCCGTTGCAGATACCGACGGTGGCGACGCCACGTTCGGCCGCGGCCCGGACCTCGGTCATCACCGGCGAGAGCGCGGCCATGGCGGCGCAGCGCAGGTAGTCGCCGTAGGAGAATCCACCCGGCAGGACGATCAGATCCAGGCCCTGGGGCAGGGCGGTCTCGCCGTGCCAGACCATGTCCACCTTGGCGCCGGTCGAGCGCTCGATGGCGACCTTGCAGTCGCGGTCACAGTTGGAACCAGGGAAAACGATGACGGCAGCTTTCATGCGCGGTTCTCTAGGCGATTTCGTCGAAAAAGGGGAGAGGCGGATGTGACGCATCCGTGGGGATAGGGCCGATCATCTGGTGCTGAGGCTCTGCAGATAGGCCATGACCTGGTCAAAACCAGCCTTGTCGCCATACGGGCAGCCGGTGTTCTTCATGACCTTGGCGCCGTTTTCCTGGACGGCTTCCTGTTTGAAGACCGCCGGATGGCCGGGCGCACCCTGCTCGGTGAGGACGAACGCCTCGCCGCCGCCTTCCATATTGTAGAAGCGATAGGGCTCGCCGCGCTCTTGCGGCGCGGGCTTCAGTCCCGGCTGGGCAAGGACCTTGGCGGCGAGCGCCTCGTAGGAGAGGCCGCAGTCGAGCGCCAGCCTTTGGCGCGCCGGCGGTGGTTCCGGCGCGCAAGCCCCAAGGACGAGGAGTGGGATCAGCGCGAGGAGCGCCGAACCCCTCACGCCACCTCGACTCGGTAGCTTTCGATGACCGTGTTGGCGAGCAGCTTCTCGCACATGGCTTTCACCTGCGTCTCGGCGGCGGCCTGGTCGC
>NZ_JAURWM010000058.1 GCF_030654915.1 Phenylobacterium sp.
CGTCGCCAGGGTCGCCGGGTCGTCCTCGACCCCGGTGAAGATCAGGCTGCCGAAGCGTGAGGACAGCTCCTCCTCGCCCTTGAACAGGTCGCCATAGATGGCGTTGACGCCCTTCAGGATCCGGCTGACGGCGGCGTCGAAGCCGCGCAGGTTGTCCATCCCCCACAGCGCGGCCACGCGCTTGCGGTCGGCGTCGGACTCGGGAAGGCGGTGGGTCTGGTCGTCCGCCAGCATCTGGACCCGATGCTCCAGCGCCCTCAGGTCGCGATAGGCGTCGGTCAGCGCCGCCGCCGCCGCCCGGTCCACGTGGCCGGCCGCCCGCAGCGCCGCCAGGCTGTCGAGGGTCCGGAACGAGCGCAGGTCCGGATGCCGCCCGCCCAGGATCAGCTGCTGGGTCTGGACGTAGAACTCGATCTCGCGGATGCCGCCCCGACCCAGCTTCAAGTCGGCGCCCTTGGCCGTCAGCCGGTCGTCGACCTTATGGACGTGGATCTGGCGCTTGATCGAGTGGATATCGGCGATGGCGGCGAAGTCGAGGTTCTTGCGCCAGATGAACGGAGCCAGTTCGGCCAGGAACGCCCGGCCCCGCCCGACATCCCCGGCCGCCGCGCGAGCCTTGATGAAGGCTGCCCGCTCCCAGTTCTGACCGACGCTTTCGTAGTAGTCGAAGGCCGCGGCGGCCGGGATCGCCGGCGGGGTCGAGGACGGGTCCGGACGCAGGCGCAGGTCGACACGGAACACGTAACCGTCCCCGGTCTTGTCCTGCATCAATTCGGCCAGCCGATGAGTCAGCCGCACCGCGAAACCCTGGGTCTCGACGCCCTCGGCCAGGGGCAGCGCGTCAGGCTCGTAGAAGACCGAAATATCGATATCGCTGGAATAGTTCAGCTCATAGGCGCCGTGCTTGCCCATGGCGATGCAGAACCAGCCGGGCACGGGCCCCTCCTCGCCCGTGCCGATCCGGGTGAGACGGCCTGCCTCCAGTTCGGCCTGGGCCGCGACGCTCAAGGCCGCGTAGAGCGCGGCGTCGGCGAAGCGGGTCAGGGCGCCGGTCACGGCGTCCAGGTCCCAGACCCCGCCCAAATCGGCCAGCGCGATCAACAGATGAGCCTCGGCCTTGAGCTTGCGCAGGCCGGGCTTGGCGGCGTCCCAACCGGCCGTGGCCAAGGCGGTCGTGCGGACCAACAGGTCCTCGAAGCGCGCGTCCGGATCACTCTGCAACAAGTCGCGCAGCCGGGCCGGATCACGGCGTGCCAGGCTGGTCAGATAGGGCGACGCGCCGAACACCGGCGCCAGGGCCGGCCATCCGGCGTCCAGCAGCTCAAGCCACCCGTCACGTGTCGCGGCCTCGACCAGGACGTTACGCGCTCGGTCAGCGGCCTTGGGGTCGGCCACTGGGCCGCAGGGTTTCAAAACGTCGAGGAGTTGAGTCATCGTCGAACACTGTAGCTCGGCGACCGTGGAGATTTCACTATCCTAAGCTGCCCGAGGCAGGATCAGGGCGACGCGCAGGCCAGGCCCCATCTCGCCGACCTTGCCGGGGCCCTCCGACAGTTCCAGCCGCCCGCCATGCGCCTCGGCGACGGCGGCGACCAGCGACAGACCAAGGCCAGAGCCCGGCTCGCTGCGGCTATTCTCTAGGCGAACAAAGCGCTCGACCACCCGCGCGCGATCCTCGTCGGGCACGCCCGGCCCGGTGTCGGTGATCGAGTACTCGACCTCGCCGGACGAGCGGCGGCGCACCCGCAGCATGATAGCCCCGCCCGCCGGGGTGTATTTCACGGCGTTGTCGAGCAGGTTGGCCAGGGCCTGGGCCAGGAACTCACGATTGCCGCGGACCTGGAGGTTCTTGGTCAACTCGGCGTCGAACTCGAGCCCCTTGTCCTCACAGGTCGGCTCGTAGAGCTCGACGAGGTCAGCGGCCAGTTCGGCGGGATCGAACACCACCTGGTCGGGCGCCTGGCCGGCGGCCTGCAGACGGGCGATCGAGAGCACCGCCCCGAACGTCTTCAGTACCCCGTCGGTGTCCTCCAACGCCTGGGCCAGCGCCTCCTCGGCGTTGCCCTTGCCGGCTTCGACGTCGAGATAGGCGGTCTCCAGGCGCGCGCGCAGGCGGGTCAGGGGCGAGCGCAAGTCATGGGCGATAGCGTCGCCGGCATGGCGATGGCCGGCCATCGAACGCTCCAGCCGGTCCAGCATCTCGTTGATGCCCTCGGAAAGCTCGTCGAACTCATCGCGGGTTCCGCGCACCTGGGCCCGGGCGCCAAAGTCGCCATTGCGCACAGCGGTGACCACGTCGTTCAGGGCGCCCATGCTGCGCGAGACGTTGCGGCTGACCAGCAGGCCGCCGGCTAGGCCCAGCACGATCACCAGGGCGCCGGCGCCCCAAAGGGCGCGGACGATCTTGACGACATAGGCCTGGTCTTCGCTGACATCGGCGCCGACGAACAGGATCTCGCCGCCGCTCAGCCGCTCCTGGAAGCCGCGAGCCGGATGCTTCACCAGCCGGCCCTGCGCGTCATAGTCGGTGACCGAGAAGCTGGCCCGCGACGGCGCACCGTTGACATCCTCCAGAGGCGACTCGGCGATCGACCCGGAAATCCGTGTCCCATCCGGCTTCATCAGCAGATAGAGGAACGGCCGCTCGCTGGACGCCCGCTCGATCAGCGACTGGTTCACGGCGTCGACCCCGGCCCGGTCATAGGCCGCGACCAGCGAGCGCATTTCGCGCGTGATGTTCTGATCGGTCCGGCGCGTCGCCTCGCCGGCGGTCGCCAGGTAGATATAGGCCAGAAAAGCGCTAGCCGCCGCGGCGAACAACGCCAGGAACAGCAGGGTCAGCCGGAACGGCGTGGTTCTGAAAAGCCTGGGCAGGCGCATGGCGTGCGCCGGGTTTACGGCTCTAAACGATAGCCCGCGCCGCGCACCGTCTGCAGCATCGGCTTATCGAAGCCCTTGTCGATCTTGGCGCGCAGGCGCGAAATATGGACGTCGATGACGTTGGTCTGGGGATCGAAATGATACTCCCACACCTTCTCCAGCAGCATCGTCCGGGTCACCGACTGGCCCGCATGACGCATCATGAATTCGAGCAGTTGGAACTCGCGCGGCTGGAGGTCGATCTCCTTGCCCTGGCGATGCACGGCGCGGCCGATCAGGTCCATTTCCAGTTCGCCGACCCGTAGCATGGTCTGCACCGAGCCGGTCTCGCGGCGGCGGGACAGCGCCTCGACACGGGCGATCAGTTCGGCGAAGGCGTAAGGCTTGACCAGATAGTCGTCGCCGCCAGCCTTCAGGCCATCGACCCGGTCGGTGATTTCGCCCAGGGCCGACAGGAACAGAACCGGGGTCTGGTCGCCCTCGCGGCGGATGGTCTGGATCATGGTGATCCCGTCCATCCGCGGCATCATGCGGTCGACGATCATGACGTCGAACTCGCCGCCTCGGGCGGCGGCGAGGCCGTCTTCCCCGTCGGGCGCGCGAACGCATTCATGACCTGCCTCGGTGAGGCCGCGGTCCATGACTTCCGCAGCCTCGAGATCATCCTCGACAATCAGAATACGCATCGCGACTCACCGCCCCCAGGATTGCGTCAGATTAGCCGGAAATCTTCAGCGGCAGGAAGGACGTGCGACCGCCACGATGGATGCCGACCAGGATGCTGGGACGTCCAGCCTTCTTGGCCGCCGTGACCGCCGCGGAGAACTCCGCCGCCGTCGTCACCGGTTCGCCGCTGGCCTGGACGATGATGTCGTCCTTGCGCAGACCGCGTTGGGCGGCGTCCGACGTCTGATCGACGCTGGCGATCAACACGCCGCGAATTGCGGCGTCCAGGTTCAGCCGGCGGCGCGAAGCCTCGTCGAGCGGTGCGAGCGCCAGACCCAGAACCGCCGGGCGCTGAACTTCGGCGCCAGGTCCCGTGGCCCCGCCACCCTTGCTTCCGCCCTGGGCGTTGTCGTTGGCGGCGAGCTCACGCTCAGTCGGGCGCACGCCGGACCGGATCTCCACGATCTTGCGCTTGCCGGCGCGGATGAGGTCGAGACGCAGAACGTCGCCAGCCGTGGCCTTTGCGACCTCGCGGGTCAGTTCCGAAGACGTCTTCACCTTCGCGCCGTTCACCGAAATGATGATGTCGCCGGACTGCAGGCCAGCGCGATCCGACGGACCGCCCGGCGTCACATTGGCGACGATGGCGCCGCGTTGATCGCCCAGGCCCTGGGCCTCGGCCATTTCAGCGGTGAAGTTCTGGATCGAAGCGCCGATGTAGCCGCGCGTGATCTTGCCGCCCGAGATCAGCTGCTTGGTGATCGAGTCGGCGATGTCGGCCGGGATGGCGAAGCCGATGCCGACCGAGCCGCCCGACGGCGAGAAGATCGCGGTGTTGACCCCGATCACCCGGCCATAGACGTCGAAGGTCGGGCCGCCCGAGTTACCCCGGTTGATGGGAGCGTCGATCTGGATGAAGTCGACGAAAGTCTCGCCGATGTCACGGCCGTAGGCCGAGATGATGCCAGCGGTGGCGGTGCCGCCCAGACCGAACGGGTTGCCGACGGTGATGACCCAGTCGCCGACCCGCGGCTTGGCCGAATTCTCGAAGTTCACGAACGGGAAGCCCGAGCCCTTGACCTTGAGCACGGCCAGGTCGGTGCCTTCGTCGCGGCCGACGACCACGGCGTCCAGTTCGCGCTCATCCTTGAGCACGACCTTGATCTCCTTGGCGTTCTCCACGACGTGGTTGTTGGTCACGATGTAACCGTCGCCCGAGATGAAGAAGCCCGAGCCCGAGGATTGCTGGCTGGGCAGACGCGGCTGACCGCCACGCCCCTTGGCCGGAGGTTGCCCCGGCGGGGTCGGCTGGGCTTCTTCGCCTTCTTCATCGCCCGGCTGACCGGGCACGGCGAACGGGAAGCCTTCGAAGCCGGGGATTCGGCGCAGGGCCGCGGCGTCGACGTCGGAGGTCACATTGATCGAGACGACCGCCGGCGAGACCTTCTCGAAGATGTCGGCGAAGGACAGCGGGGCGCCAGGCGGCGGCGCGAAGATCGGCGCCGTCGAGGTCTTCATCAGCAGCCCGCGCTGCACCTTGGAATCAGCCAATGGGTTGTCGGCCATATTGGCGCCAGCGAGAGCCGCGGTGGCGACGCCGACACCCGCCAGGGCGCCGAGGAGATAACCGGTCTTCTTCGAGGTCATTAGCCTTCAATTTCCCTGTGGGCGCCCGTCGTCACATAACACGGGCACGTCCCCGACAACCTAGGTTCGATGCCTGAGAGCGCAATGTGTCTCAAGTTACGTTTAGGTCACGCTCGGCTCTTCATAGCGTTCATTCTTTGGCGCAATCTTGTCACGCCTATCAATCGTCTGACAGGCCATCCAGCCGTTTAGCTTCGTCAGGGCTTAGTTCCTCGTCCGCTGAACGGTTCCGGAAACTACGAAACAGCAGCAGCAGCCCCAGAATCACCACCAAGAACGGCGCTCCCCATAGGGCCGCGTTGCCCCACGAGAAAGCCGGCTTCAATAGAACGAACTCGCCGTAGCGGTCGGTCAGGTGGTCCCGGACCTGATTGTCGGTCTTGCCCGCCTTGATCTCGTCGCGCACCAGCCGGCGTAGATCACCGGCCAGCTCAGCGTTGGAATCGTCGATGGACTCGTTCTGGCAGACCAGGCATCGGACCTCGCGGAACAGTTCGCGCGCGCGGGCTTCCTGGGCCGGATCGGGCAGCCGGTCGGCCGGATCGGACGCCGCGGCCAAGCAGAGTACCGCGCCCAGTATGGCCAGGGCGCGCTTCACGCCGCGGTCTCCGCTTTGCGGCCGACCGCCAGGCGCAGGCGGCGGTCGCTGAGCGAGATCACCCCGCCAAGCGCCATGATGCCAGGACCGATGAAGATCAGCAGCGCCCAGGGGTTCCAATAGGCCCGCACCAGCCAAACCGGCGCGCCTTCCGCCGGCCGCCGCTCGCCCAACACCACATAGAGATGGTTGACCCCCAGCGTGCAGATGGCGACCTCCGAGGTCGTCTGGCCGCCGGTCGGGTACAGGCGCCGCTCGGGCATGGGCGCGCAGATCTGGCGGTCACCCTTGAAGGCGCGCAGCTTGCCCCGCTCGGCGTCATAGTTGGGTCCTTCTACGCCGCGCACCTCGTCCAGAACCAGATGATATTCGCCGAGGTTCAGGCGACCGCCGACCGCCAAGGCCTCGGCTGCTTCCTGCTTCCAGCCGGTTTCAAAACAGGCGCCTAGCACGAAGACGCCCAGGCCCAGGTGGGCGAGCGTCATGCCCCAGGCGCCGCGCGGCAGGCCGACCAGCCGCCGCCAGCTCTCGCCGGCCGAGGTCCGGAAGGCGCGGGTGCGCTCGGCGATCTCGACCAGCGAACCGATCACCAGCCAGGCGCCCATCGCCACGCCGACCGAGGCGAACGCCTTGCGCGGGCTGATGAAGGCGAACGCCGCCAGACCGCAGGCGACCGCGATCACCGCGGCCACCCACAGCCGCTGCATGACGCCGCGAAGATCGCCACGCTTCCAGGCCAGGAGAGGACCGGCCGGCAGCAGGATGGCCAGGGCCGCCATCAGCGGCGTGAAGGTGAGGTTGAAGAAGGGCGGGCCGACCGAGATCGCCTCGCCGGTCGCCGCCTCGCGCATCAACGGATAGAGCGTGCCGAGCAGCACCGTGGCGGTCGCCGCGGCCAGCAGAATGTTGTTCAGGACCAGGGCGCTCTCGCGGCTGATGGGTGCGAACACCCCGCCCTGCTTCAGAAGCGGCGCGCGCCACGCGAACAGCGCGAACGCCGAGCCGGCCGTAATGCCCAGGATCGCCAGCAACAAGACGCCCCGAGTCGGATCGACGGCGAAGGCGTGCACCGAGGTCAGCACCCCTGAGCGCACCAGGAAAGCGCCGAGCATGGAGAAGGTGAAGGCCGCGAGCGCCAGGAACACCGTCCAGCCCGACAGCGCGCCGCGCTTCTCGGTGACGATGGCCGAGTGCAGCAGGGCCGTGGCGATCAACCAGGGCATGAAACTGGCGTTCTCGACCGGGTCCCAGAACCACCAGCCGCCCCAGCCCAGTTCGTAATAGGCCCAGAAGGCGCCGAGCGTGATCCCAACAGTGAGCGCGCTCCAGGCGCCGAGCGTCCAGGGCCGGACCCAGCGGGCCCAGGCGGCGTCGACCCGACCCTCGATCAGGGCCGCGACGGCGAAGGAAAACACCACCGACATACCGACATAGCCGAGGTAGAGCATGGGCGGGTGGAAGGCGAGCGCCGGGTCCTGCAACAGCGGGTTCAGCGAGCGCCCCTCGACCGGTGGCTGGAGCAACCGCACGAACGGGTTCGAAGCAAAGACCGTATAGGCCAGGAATACGATGCCGAGGACACCCTGGACGCTGATCGTCAGGGTCTTCAGCCCGGCCGGCAGGTCACGGCCGACCGCCGCCACGGCCGCGCCGCAACCGGTCAGGGCCAGGCACCAGAGCAGCATCGAGCCCTCGTGGCTGCCCCAGGTTCCGGCGACGCGATAGAGCAGCGGCTTGGCGGTATGGGAGTTGGCGGCGACGTTCGAGACCGAGAAGTCCGACGTCACGAAGGCGTACATGAGCGCGGCGAAGGCCACGACCAGGCAGGCGAACGCGCCGAGCGCCGCGCCCTGCCCGGCGCCGGCCAGCACCACGGAGCGACGCATGCGCGCCACGCCGGCGAGCACGGCCTGAGCGAGAGACAGCGCCAGGGCCAGCGCCAGCGAAAACGACCCGATTTCGACGATCATTGCGAGGTGGCGCCGCTCTGATAGCTGGGCGGCGGCGCGCCTTCGCCGCGCCATTCGCCTTGTTCCTTCAGGGCCTTGGTGATCTCGCGCGGCATGTAACGCTCATCGTGCTTGGCCAAGACCTGCTTGGCCTCAAAGTCGCCGTCCGCGCGGAAGGCGCCGGTGGCCACAATGCCCTGCCCTTCGCGGAACAGGTCGGGAAGATCGCCCGAGAAGTGAATTCGCGTGGTGGCGAGCTGATCGGCCACCGTGAACTCGACCCGGCCGTCGGAATGCTTGACCACGCTGCCGCCCTCGACGAGCCCGCCGAGCTGGATCGAACGACCGACCGGCGGCTTGGCCTCGGCGGCCTGGGCCGGGGTGTAGAAGTAGGAGATCGAGTCCGAGAGCCCCCACAACGTCAGGCCGACCGCCAGCGCCAGGACCGGGGCGATGGCCGCGACCAGGGTCAGGCGTCGCCGCGCCTTGGGAGACTTGGGCAGCCAGCCGCTCATCGCATCGGTTCCGTCTTCGCCGCCAGGTCCAACGCCTTCAGGACATCGGGATTGGCCGCATATTTCGTTCGCGCCTTAGCCAGGGCCGCGTCGCGGTTGGCCTGGTCGCCGAGCACCGCATAGGAGCGCACCAGCCGCACCCAGCCTTCAGGGTCGTCCGGATCTTCCTCAAGCCGCGCCGCGAGGCTGGCGACCATTCCCTGGACCGCGCCCAGTTGGCCGCCGAGCGCCGGACCGGCGGCCGGCGCGGGCTGGCCCTGCGCCTGGGCGATCGCTGATTGCACGGCCGCGCGACGCGGATCGGCCGCCGGCAGGTCGGCCGCCAGCGCGCGCCAGGCCGCCAGGCCTTCTTTCTGATCCCCGGCGGCGATGCGCGCACGACCGAGGTGGAAGCGGGCGTTGACCGAGGTCGGATCGAGCCTCAGCGCCTCCTGGAAGGCGCGTTCGACCTGTGGCGTGATTTCGCCTTCGGCCTCGATCATCAGCACCTCGCCCAAGCCCTCCCAGAGATCCGCGCGCTTGGGTTCAAGCTCGATGGCCCGGCGCAGGGCGCGCGCCGCGCCGGCCGGATTCTCAGACGCCATCTCGGCCTGGGCCAGATAGCCATAGGCCTCGACGTCCCCGCCGCGTTCCTTGATCAAGGTCTGCAGCACCACCGCCATCTCCGGCGGGGCGAGTGAGGCCGGATCGGCGTCCCGCCACGTCGCAATGCGGCTCTTGAAGGGTTGATCGAGCAGGCCCGGCGCTCCGACGCCGACATAGGCGGCGAGCGCCAGCAGTGGCGTTAAGGCGGCGACCACCAGGATTGGCTTGCGCACAGCGGTGTCGGCCGACCACGCCGGCCCCTGGGCCTCGGCCGCGGCGAGCAGACGGCGTGCGGCCTCGGCATGGGTGGTCGTGCGTTCGGTTTCAGGAATGAGACCGCGATCGGCCAAGTCGTCGATTTCACGGAGCTGACGGCGATAGAGCGCCGTCGTCGGGTCCGCGGCCCCGGCGCGCTTCGCGGCCCGGGCGGAACTGGACAGGATGACACCGGCGCAGGCGGCCGACAGCACGCCCGCGACCACCCAGAATGCGATCATGGCGCGCGTTTAGCCGAAACGGAGAGGCAGTTCTACAGGGCCGATCGGCGCAGCGGCTTAAATCAGAACTCTTCGGAAATAGGCCGCTCGGATTTGACAAAGCTCAATGCGCTCGCCGCCCGCCGGCGCACGATTTCGCCCGCGCGTGGTTCATGGATCGGCCCGGCGAATTCCGCCGCGATCTCCAGGTAGCGGCCAGCGACCTCGCGATCGGCGACCTCATGGTCGCGCAACAACGCCAGGACATCCTCGACATATTGATCGAGGGTCTCACCGGCCTTCGCCAAAACCTTGGATCGCGTCGAGGAGAAGCCGCCATAGTTGGCGCTGGCCCGGACCCCCTCGGCGAAGGCCAGCAGGCTGCGGCAGCGAGCGACCTGCTTGGCGTCCGGCTCGTTCATCAGCAAGGGCTCGGAGACCAGTGTGCGAGCGACCCGCACCTTGTGGCTAGGCAAGGCGGTGTTCTGGAGCCTGGCCAATTCCCGCAACCGTCCCTCGACCACACCGGCCAACGACTGCTTCTGCTTGTAGACGCGCTCGCCCCAGCCGCCATCCCGGCGCAGGTCGATGGCGTTCTCCAACTCGGTGATCTGCAAGGTCAGGGTCTCGACCACGGCGGCGGCGGCCATTCCGGAGGCGACACCCCCATTCAGGTCGAACCCGGCCACCGCCTTCAGATTGGCGTCGATCTGGGCCATCAGCCGGGTTGCGAAGATCGAGAGTTCCGAGCCGGCGAGATAGTCTTCCGCGGGCCGGTCCATCACCGCCGACACGACCCGTAGGACGGTCCAGGGCTCAGCCAGCTGGGCGCCTAACATTTCGAAGAAGCGCGGACCGGCGTCGCCGCCGAACCGGCAGGCGTCGCGATAGGCCAAGCGGGCGGTCGCCGCTCCCTCCTGAGTCGTGCGGCGGATCCATTCCGGCAGACGCAGGGTGGCGCGCCGAACGACGGGCGCCATGGACAGGCAGGAGAGCAAGATCTCCGCGCCCCCCGGCCGAGCCTGCTCGATCATTTCGAGAGCGGCCAGATGATCGGCCTGTTCGCCCATCTGCAGCCCCTCGGCCAGCTTAACGACCAAGGCGTCGAACGGCTCGGTCGAACTTTCACCGGGTCGGTAGTCCAGCAGGAAGTTAGCGGCCTTGGCGACGTCGCCCGACGCCTCGCTCTTGAGGCCTCTCCAGAGCAGGCTCAGCGCGCGCGCCGGGAAGACGAGAGCGTCCGGCGTTGCGCCAACGCTAACGAACAACGGCGCGATGGGCTCCAGGACCTTGTTGCGCAAATTTCGGTCGTCGACCTCGGCGTCCACCACGCGCCGGACGCCGGCCAGTGCGGTGTCTCCATCCGCCAGCGCCAGCGCATTGCGCAACCCATCAACCACCTTGTCAGGCGCTTCCCGAACCAGGGTGCGGACAATGTCGATCTTGGCGTCAGGCAGGCCGGCCATACAGCGGGGAGGCTCCAGGCGCGGATGGACCTCCACGCCGCCATGACCTTGCCGGCGACCGGTTAAGGCTTTCCAAAAAGACCTGGAAAATCAGGCCTCCGCGCGAGGAAGGTCCAATTCGACCAAAAGCCCGCCCAGACGCGCCTCACCCAGGCGGAGCGAGCCGCCGTAGGCGCGAGCGAGTTCATCGACGATAGAGAGCCCAAGGCCCGAACCCGGCGCGTTCTCGTCCAGCCGCGCCCCACGCTGGACGACTTCCTCGCGCTCGGCCTCGGTCAGCCCGGGGCCGTCATCCTCGATGGTGATGGTCAGCCGCTCGGCGGTGACCGGGGTCGCGCGCACCCGGACCCGGCCTGCGCACCACTTGCCGGCGTTCTCCATGGCGTTTCCGGCCAGCTCGAGCAGGTCCTGACGTTCGCCCAGGAAATAGAGATCATCCTCCGCGTCCCAGTCGATCTCCACGCCCTTGTCCTGGAAGATTCGCTCCAGGGTCCGCGACAACTCGTCCAGCACATCGGCCACCGAGGTACGCTCCCCAGACCCCTGGGTCCGAGCCGCGGCCCTGGCTCTACGCAGGTGGTGGTCGACCTGCCGGCGCATCGCCTCGGCCTGACTTTCAACGATGTCGGCCAGCGGCCCGCCAGTCTGTCGCGCTTCGGTCAGCATGACAGAGAGCGGCGTCTTCAGCGCATGGGCCAAGTTGCCGACGTGCGTGCGTTGCCGTTCCACGACTTCCTGGTTGTGCGCCATCAGGGCGTTCAACTCCTCGGCAAGAGGCGAGAGTTCGGTGGGATAGGTCCTGACCACACGCTCGGCCTTGCCTCGCCGAACCGCGGCGACCTCCCGGCGCAGGGCGAAGAGCGGGTTCAGGCCGACGCGGACCTGGATCACCACGGCGGCGATCATCCCCACGCCCAGCAGCAGGAAGGCGACGGCCGTGGCGGTCACGAACCCCCGCACGTCATGGTCCACCGGACTGCGATCCTCGGCGGCCATGAAGATCACGGGCGCGGCGCGATTAGGCAGCTTGGCCTGGGTGGCCATGGCGCGCAGCGGCTCATCCAGCGGTCCGCGCGTGTCATAGGAGACCGGACGCCCCGGCCCCGCGTCCAGGCGCGCGACGATATCGACCGGCGCCTTCAGTTCGCTGTCCCACAGCGAACGCGAGCGGACCAGGACGCGCAGCTTGCCGTCCTTGGTGGGTTCGGCGACCTGCCAGTACTTGCCGGAAAAGGCCCGCAGCGCGCGTAGATCCGTGAGCGCCGGCGCCACCACCTCGCCCTTGTCGGCGATGGTCGTCCCGGCGGTCAGGTTGTCGATGAGTTCGGAAAGGCCCTGGTCGAACCGCCGGATCGCCGCCTGCTGGAACAACGTGGCCAGGACGATCGCCGAGACCAGCAGCACAGCCAGGCTCCAACCGGCGGCCAGGATCACCAGCCGCCGAACGAGCGAGGGCTGGCGCAGGGCCTCCATGTTCACGGCTTGGCCGCCTCGCTTCCCAACTCATCGGCCGGCGCGGTCAGGCGGTAGCCCAGGCCACGAACCGTCTCGATCCGGTCAGCGCCAATCTTCTTGCGCACGCGCCCGATAAACACCTCGATGGTGTTGGAGTCGCGATCGAAGTCCTGATCGTAGAGATGCTCGACCAGTTCGGTGCGGCTGATCACCCGGCCCTGGTGCATCATCAGATAGTGCAGCAGGCGGTATTCCAGCGAGGTCAGGCGCAGCGGCTCGCCATTGACGCTGGCGCGGGCGGCGCGCGGATCCAGGCGCAGCCCCCCGATTGACAGGCTGGGCGCGGCATGGCCGGCCGAGCGCCGCAGCAGGGCGCGCAGGCGGGCCAACAGCTCCTCGGTGTGGAAGGGCTTGGTCAGATAGTCGTCAGCCCCGGCGTCGAAGCCGGCGA
>NZ_JAURWM010000063.1 GCF_030654915.1 Phenylobacterium sp.
GTCTGGTCGTCTTCTTCCTGTTCAAGGACCTGCTGCTGAGCATCACCTTCGGCCTGGCCTTGATGATCAATCTCTTCGTGGCGTCCCTGGCAGGGGTGCTGGCCCCGTTGACGTTAGAGAAGATGGGGCGCGATCCAGCGGTTTCATCCTCGGTGTTTGTGACCTTCGCCACCGATTTCACCGGCTTCTTCGCCTTCCTCGGCCTGGCCGCCCTGATCCTGCTCTAAGCGGCCCCTATCTTGCGGGCAGACGCCTGGGCGGGTGCGCCCGTGTGTCAGGATGGGTCAAATTCGACCATGAAACCGCGTTATCAGGTGTCCCGGTCAGCCATCGAGCTGATCAAACGCTTCGAAGGCTATCGCCAGCGGTCGGCGCGGCTGGCCGATGGTCGCTGGACGATCGGCTATGGCCACACCCTGACCGCGCGCGAAGGCGCCGAAGTCTCGGAACAGGACGCCGAGGCGCTGCTGATCTACGACCTGATCGCGGTCGCCCATTCGGTCAATGAGTGGGTCTACACTCCGTTGACCCAGAACCAGTTCGACGCCCTGACGGCGTTCGCCTTCAATATCGGCCTCGACAGTTTCCGCGGGTCCTCGGTCCTGCGCCGCCTGAACGAGGGCGCTCTGATCCAGGCCGCCTGCGCGATGGAGCTGTGGCGCAAGGCTGAGTTCGAGGGCGAGAAGATCGTGGTCGACGCCCTGGTTCGCCGCCGCTCGGCGGAAAAGACACTGTTCCTGACACCCAGCAAGGGCTGGGTGCCGGCCCCGTCGCCGCTGCTGCGCCCCAATCTGGACATGGACGCCACCGGCGTCGTGCCGCGCCAGACGCCGACCGCGCTCAACGCATCGCTCACCGGACCGATAGCCTCTGTCGAGCGTGACGAGGAGGGCCAGGAGCGGCCCCCCGTGGAGAGCGATGACGGCGAGACGCCAAGCCCCGCCACCACCGCCGCAGCCGGCGTCGCCTCGCGCCTGTCGACCATCTTCACCGCCGATGAGGCCGCCAACGTCCGCTCGGTGGCCGAGCCTGGCCCGGCCATGCCGCGTCTGATCATCGAGGAAACGGCGGCCTCGGTCTTGGCTCCGTTCCCTCAAGCCCTGGGCGGCGAGGCCGAACTCGCCTTCAATCTGACCCCGCCGGAGGATGATCACGCGCCGCGCGCCAGCTATCCGCCCAAACTGGAATTGGTGGCCGCCAACGAGTCGGAGCCAAGCCTGTTCGACGGGCTGGAGGCCCTGACCGGCGAGCGCCGCCAGCTTGTGCTTCCCGAGGCCGAGATCGAGTACGAGCCGGGGACAGCCACCCTGCAGCCATTCGAGGACGAGGTTGACGGCCCGCCGATGTTCGACGCCACGCGCGGGCCGCGCAAAGCCAAGCCCAGCTTCCTGCCGGCCGTTGGTCTGGCCGCGGCTGGCGCCGCGTTGTTCGGCGGTTGCCTGTTCTGGGCGATCAACGTGCCTAGGCCGATGGACGAGGGCGTGCTGGCGCCCGGAACGGTCGTCTGGTTGGCCGGGATCGCCGGGGTCGGCCTGATCGGGATCGCGGTCTATATGATCCTGGACCGCCTCGGGCGCGAAGGCGCCGAGCACGTCGAGGTGACATTGGAGCGCGACGAATAGCCACGCGCTCCGGTTTCTCCAGCCGGGCGACGCATGCTAACCACGTTTCCATGAAGCGTGTCGTCCTCATCGCGGCGGCCACGGGCGTCCTTACGCTCGGCGGCTGCGCCACCCTGGACGCCCCGGCCTGCCCGGTGGGCCAGGAACCCATGCGCACCGCCCAGCTCTTCTTTGGCCGGAACATCGGCGACAAGCCGGGCGTCTCGGACGCCGCCTTCCGTAAGTTCGTCGATGAGGAACTGACCCCGCGGTTTCCGGCCGGCCTGACGGTCCTGGATGGCGGCGGCCAGTGGAAGGGCGCCGAGGACAAGTTGATCCGCGAGGCCTCCAAGGTCGTGGTCCTGGTCCTGCCGAACGGCGAGGGCTCCCGCAAACTGAATGAGGCGCGCAAGGCCTACACCCAGCGCTTTCATCAGGATTCGGTGCTGCTGATCACCCAAGCCGCCTGCGTCGACTTCTAGGCAGGCAGGGCCGCCGCGGCGTCGCGAAGCGCCTGGGCGGTCTGCGCATCGGCCGGGAAGAAGGTTTCCAGCGTCAGCTCCGAAAGGGTGACGTCTACGGGCGTGCCGAAGACGGTCGTCGTGCTGAAAAAGGACAGCATGCCGCCCGGCGTGTTGAGCTGGAACGGGATGGCGACACCGCCATATTCGTCGAGAGCCCGGCGCGGCGGCTGCCCGCCCGGAATCGGATAGGCCTTCAACTCGGTTAGCAGCTCGCCCAGAACCGGATCGGCGGTCAGCTCCACCTCGCGACGTAAACGGTCCAGCAGGTGCGCCCGCCATTCGTGCAGATTGACGACGCGGGGGGCGAGCCCCTTCGGATGCAGGGTAAGCCGCAGCACGTTCAGCGGCGGTTTCAGCAGTTCGGGGTCCGCCCCGGCCATCATCGGCGCGATCATGCGGTTGGCGCTGATCAGGTTCCAGCCGCGATCCACCACCAGGGCCGGGTGCGGCTCATGGCCGGCCAGGATGATGTCGACCGCCTTGCGCGCCGCCGCCAGGGCCGGATCGTCGAGCGATCTCTGCGGGAAGACCGGCGCGAAACCGGCGGCGACCAGGATCGTGTTGCGCTCGCGCAAGGGGATCTCGAGCTGATCGGCCAGGCGCAGGACCATGTCCCGGCTGGGCTGGGCCCGTCCGGTTTCCACGAAACTGAGGTGCCGGGTGGAGATCTCGGCGTCGAGCGCCAGGTCGAGCTGGCTCAGGCGTCGCCGCTGGCGCCATTGACGAAGGTGGTCGCCCACCGCGGTTGCTGTTGCGCTCATCCCCTGAGCCTAGCGAGGTCGGCGGCCGGGCTCCATGACCTCTGAGGTAATAGGATCACGCGAAACCACCCAGCAGATACGCAAAGGGCCGGTCCCCGCGGGGGGACCGGCCCTTCCATTGTCGGACCGCGTCAGCGGCCCGCAACTCGGCGCTTACTTGGAGACCTCGTAAGCGGCAACCCGAGCTACGGTTTCCACTTGCGGATGAAGACAATGAGACACTGGGTCACCTCCTTTCAGCTGTTGAACAGGACCTCCAATATGGGGGCGGATTGCGGAGTCGCAAACCCTGTTCTTCAATTTTCGAGCTGTTGCTCAGGAGATCGTGACCGCAGGGCTTTTGGCGCTCGCATGCCGGCTGGCGTGGCGGCGAAGGCTGGTGACTGGCCTGTCCAGCTTGTCGAGCGCGGCGATCGTGGCGTGATAGCCGGCCTCCACCGCCGGCTCATAGGCCGACCAGTCGCGGATTTCGACGCCGGTCAGATCGGGGGTGACCAGCACGTCGGTCGCCTCCCGGGCGGCCGCCAGGTCTCGGCCGGAGGAGACCGTCGCGGCCCGCATCAGCAGCGATACGATGGGCGGCCCCTTGCGCCATTGCCCCGAACGGATCCAGCGCCAGACGGACTCGGGCCGCGCCACGTCGTCGGCGGTGATCGAGCGGCCGCGGGTGACATCGACGCCCACGATCGGGCCGGGGTGGGACCGCCGCATGAGGTCGGCGGGGAAGTTCTTCATCACCGCTCCATCGACCAGGACGTTGTTGTCATCGGTGGTGACGGGCGGAAGTACGCCGGGCAGCGAGATGCTGGCTCGCAAGGCTTTGCGCAGCCTGCCGCTCTTGTGGATCTGATAGTCGCCGGTGGTGAGGTTCGATGAGACGCAGAAGAACGGGAGCCAAAGGTCGGCGATTTCGACGTTGCCGAAGTGCCGGGCCAGCCGCTCCCTGACCTTCTCGCCGCGAGTCATGGCCAACAGCGGCAGGGCGATGTCGTCGAGCGGGCTGGTGGAAACGAAGGCGTCACGGATGCGGGTGTCCATCTCGTCTCTTCGCCAGCCCAGGGCCACGCCGGCGGCGATGATGGCGCCCATCGAGACGCCGCAGACGAAGTCGATAGGCACGTCTCGTTCGCGCAGCGCCTGGATGGCGCCGATATGGGCATAGGCCCGCGCGCCCCCGCCCGACAGCACCAGGCCGACGGACTGGCCGGTCAGGAATCGCGCGACCCGCTGGATGTCTTCGGTGTTCTCGCGGCGAACATGGAAGAGGCGGGCTGGCTTCAGGGCGTCGATCCAGGCCTGGGAGCCCTGCGGCATCGCGCGGGCCTTCGGCTGGACCAGGATGAGATCGATCAGGTTCTGGGCCTGCAGCGGCTCGGTGCTGTGCGCGAAGCCCCCGACCGGCGGCGCGGTGTCGCCGCGCGCGATGCGGAACAGCCGGTCGACCTGGCGACCCACGATCTGACGCCAGCCCAAATCTTGCGCTTCGGCCGCGTAGAGAACGAAATCGTAGTTGCGCTCGACCTCCGAGAACCACTCGGTCGGCGCCTGTTGGGCTTCGACGCCAATCACTGTCACCGAGTAGCCGAGCTTGCCGATTTCGCTCCCGATCTTGTCGACAAGCGAGCGCACCGCCGTCGGCTCGCCCGCCGCGACGAACCCGAACACCGAAGGCTCCCCGGTCGAGGCCTTGGTCGCCGCCTGCCGGCTGCGCAGGATCATCAGCCGGGCCAGCTCGGTCATCACCGCTGGATCGGCCTCGCAAGCTTCGAAGAAGGCGGCGCGGGGCAGGGCGAAGATTTCGGAATCTCGCAGGGCGACGACGGTCCCGCTGTGCGGCAGGCCGGTGATGAGCGACATCTCGCCGGCCGGCTCACCGGGCCGGATGACACCCAGAAACTGCGGCTCGCCCCCTTCTTCCTTGCGGAAGGCCCCAAGGCGTCCAGCGCGCAGGAAGTAGAGATGGTCGGCCGGTTCGCCGACCTCGAAAAGGGTGGCTCCGCCGGGCAGCGCGAACCACGAGGCGTCGCCCTGGTTGCGCTCTTCGTAAAAGAGCCGCGCCAGCGCGGAGTCGCTGGGAATGTCCGGCAGGCTGATCACGCCGACAACCTAGCTTGCGTCGCCACACGGGGCTATGGCTTGGCTTGATCCAAACGCCCGGATCCGGCGTTGTAGCGTCGTACAGGAGTACGCAGCATGACCAATCCTATCGCCGACCCCCTGGTGGAGGTGCCTGACACCGACGCCGCCTCCAACCTGGTGCACATCGATGCGACGCCCGAAGGCGTGGCCACGGTGACCCTGAACCGACCGCTGCGGCGCAACGCCTTCAACGCCGAACTGATCGCGGCCCTGCACGAGGCGTTCGAGACCCTGCAAGGCGCCGAGGGCGTGCGCGTGGTGTTCCTGCGCGGGGCGGGCGGAACATTCAGCGCCGGCGCCGATCTGGAATGGATGCGCGACGCCATTGACCGGACTGAGTCCGATAATCGCGACGACGCCCACCAGATGGCCAGGATGCTGAAGAGCCTGTGGGACATCCCGGCGCTGACTGTCGCCCTGGTCGAGGGCGGCGCGTTTGGCGGCGGCGCCGGCCTGGCCGCGGCCTGCGACATGGCGGTGGCCACGACGGATGCCAAGTTCGCCTTCTCCGAAGTGCGGCTAGGCATCATCGCCGCCACCATCAGCCCCTATGTCGTGGCCGCGATCGGCCCGCGTGAGGCGCGCGGCCTGTTCGCCACGGGTCGGGTGTTTGACGCTGACTACGCGCAGAAGGTCGGACTGGTCACCGAGGTGGTCGCTGACGTGGCGGCGCTGGAAGCCGCGCGCGAGCGCATCGCCACCGAGATGATGGCTTGCGCGCCGGGCGCCGTGGCCGAGTCCAAGCGGCTGGTCGAAGACGTGGCCTATCAGTCCATCGACGACGTGATGGACGAAACCGCCAAGCGGATCGCTCGCATTCGAATCGGTGACGAGGGGCAGGAGGGCGTTCGCGCCTTCCTTGAAAAGCGCAAACCCAGCTGGGCGCTCTGACGCTCCATGACGCTGCATATGATCAAGCTGGTGGTGGGCTGTGACACCATCGAGCAGTTGCTTGAGTGGCATGCCGGCGAGTCTCGCCCATGGGTCATGCACACCCGCCAGACGCCCAAGCGCACCGCCGAATTGACGGCGGGCGGCTCGCTCTATCGGGTGTTCAAGGGCGTGATCCTCTGCCGCCAGCCGATCCTGGCTATCGACACGGTGGGCGAGGGGGCGGCCGCGCGCTGCGAGGTGACCGTCGATCCGAATTTCGTGCGGGTCGCGCCGACGCCGCGCCGGGCCTTCCAAGGCTGGCGCTATCTCGAGGCCAAGGACGCGCCGCCGGATCTATCCGGCGGCGTGGATGGCGACATCCCTCCGGAGCTGGCGCGCCAGCTCCGGGAAGCCGGGGCCTGGTAGCCGCCTAGACCGGCATGTTGTCGATCAGGCGGGTCTTGCCGATGATCGCGGCGGCCAGGACACGGGCGGGCACGCCCAAGGGGCCGGTTCCCGGGTGCGAGAGGTCATCGGCGTTGCGGACCTCGAAATAGTCGGTGCGCTGGAAGCCGGCGCGCTCCAGGGCCGCCAGGCCCGTGGCCTCGACGCGCTCGACGCTTTCACCGGCCCTCAGGCGGCGCACGGCGTCGGCCAACGCCACGTTCATACGGCCGGCGACCTCGCGCTCGGCTTCGCTCAGATAGGCGTTGCGCGAGGAGCGGGCGAGGCCGTCTTCCAGCCGCGCGGTCGGGGCGCCGACAATCTGCGTCGGGATGTTCAGGTCGGCGACCACGCGCTTGATCACCTGGAGCTGCTGGTAGTCCTTCTCGCCGAAGACAGCGACGTCGGGGCCGCACTGGATCAGCAGCTTGGACACGACGGTGGCGACACCGGCGAAGTGTCCCGGGCGGGCGGCGCCGTCCAGCGGCTCGGAGACGCCGGTCACGGTGACGGTGGTGGCGAAGCCCGGCGCATACATCTCAGTCACGCTCGGCGCGAACAGCAGGTCGCAACCGGCTCCGGCCAGCAATCCGGCGTCGCGGGCCTCATCGCGCGGGTAGGCGTCGAAGTCCTCATTGGGCCCGAACTGGGTCGGGTTGACGAACACGCTGGCGACGACCCGGTCGGCCTTGGTCTTGGCCAGGGTGATCAGCGACAAGTGCCCGTCATGCAAGGCCCCCATGGTGGGAACCAGGGCGACGCGCTCGCCGGCCTGTTTCCAGGCGGCCACCTGGGCGCGGAGATCAGCAACAGTGCGGACGATGGCGATCTGGGGCATGATAAGCTCGCTGTTGAGGGCGAGGGGCTTATGGCGCGGGCCGGGGCTGTCGTCCATTCCATCCACAGGTCGCAGTTGCGTTCACGTTGACGGAGCGTAGCTGTAAGGTTTCCTTAACGACTAGAATCGGTGCGAAGCCGCCGATTAATCGTGGAGTTTGAATTCGATGTCGCAAGCCAAGGTGATCGTCGTCGGGAACGAGAAGGGCGGGGCGGGCAAGTCCACCATCGCCATTCACGTCGTGGCCGCGCTGATGCATGGCGGCGCCAAGGTGGCGGTGCTGGACCTTGATCTGCGCCAGCAGTCGATGGGGCACTTCTTCGCCCACCGGCGCGCGTGGCTCGACGCCAACGGCGCCGTGGCCCCCATGCCGTTGGAGTACCCGCTGAGCGCCGACCTGGCCAAGGTCCCGGACGCCGAGGCGATGGCCCATTTCGAGGACGCGTTCGGCAAGGCTTCCGAAGCTGCTGACTTCGTCCTGATCGACACCCCTGGCGGCGACACCGCCATCAGCCGCGCCGCGCACGGCCTGGCCGACCTGATCGTCACGCCGATGAACGACAGCTTTGTCGACTTCGACATGCTGGGCTTGGTCGATCCGGTGACGCTCGATCTGAAGCGCCCCAGCCTCTATTCCGAAACCGTCTGGAACAGCCGCAAGGCGCGGGCCGTGGCGTCGGGTCAATCCATCGACTGGGTGGTGCTGCGCAACCGCCTGGCCCCGACCGAGGCCCGCAACCGCAAGCGCCTGGACGAACGGGTCCAGGCCCTGTCGCGCCGGGTCGGCTTCCGCGTCGGTCCGGGTCTGCGCGACCGGGTGATTTATCGCGAGCTCTTCCCGTTCGGCCTCACCATTGCCGACCTGTCGCCCTCCATCCGGCCGGTGGCCATGTCCCTGCAGCACGTGGCCGCGCGCCAGGAACTGCGGGCGCTGGTGGGGGCGTTGGGTCTGTCGGGTCCGGCGGGCGAAGAACTCCTGGCGGCCCAGTAGCCATCGGGTCCCCATGCTCTATCTCGCGATCGGCTGCGCCATCCTGGTGCTGTTCCTATGGGCGAGCCGAGGCAAGCCGATCTTGAAACGTCGTGAGTGGCGGTTCCTGGCCGGAGCCTTCGCGGTGGTCTGCTTCGCCGCCGCCGCCTATGTCGGCATGCGCGGGGGCTGGGGTAAGTCGATCGTCCTGGTGGTGCTGGGGCTGTGGCTGGCCGTTTCGACCCGCAGGACGGGGATGGCGCCGCCGCCGGCCGCCAGCGGCCAGGTCGGCGAGGCCGAGGCTCGTTCGATCCTGGGGGTGAGCGCCCAGGCCAGCGACGAGGAGATTCGGGCCGCCTATTCGCGGCTCATGCGCATGGCTCATCCCGACAAGGGCGGAACCAGCGGCCTGGCCGCGCAGCTGAACGCGGCCAGGGATCGTCTCTTGAAGAAAAAGTAGGCCTAGGCCGGCTTCACGACCATGCAGGCCAAGCGCTTGGCTTTCAGGGCTTGGCAGGCGTCCTTGGCGGCGGCTTCGTTATAGCCGGTGAAGCGAACGCGGTAGGAACCGCCGACCTTGTCGCCGATGGAGCCGCGGGCCGGCTCGAAGTGCTTGCCGAACCGCTTGGTGACCAGGGCCAATTGCTCCTTGGCGTCCGACTTGGTCTTGAAGGCACCGACCTGAACGGCCCACTTGCCGACCGACTTTTTCGAACCACGCAACGCCGAGGATTCCTCGACCAGCTTGGTGCGCGAGGCGGCGGGGGTAGGCCTGGCCGAGGCCAGGACAATCTTCAGGCCGTCCTGGTCGTTATCGCCTTGCTCGATCGAGGGGCGGATGACGGGGCCGCGGGGCTCGGGCTCAAACAGGTTCTGGGCGACGGTGATCTTCTCGCCGCGATCGCGACGGTTCATCACGTCAAAGCCGGTGAGGATCAGGTCCTCGGCGTTATTGTTGCGAATGGCGGTGGACGGGGCGCCGAGCACCACGGTGATCAGGCGGCGGTTGTCGCGCACGGCCGAGACCGCGATGTTGAAGCCCGAGGCGTTGGTGTAGCCGGTCTTCAGGCCGTCAACGCCGGGCATGCGGCCGAGCAGGCCGTTGTGGTTGCGCATCGTCACGCCGCGGAACGTGAACTGGGTCTGGCTGAACAGCTTATAGTACTGCGGGTAGTCCCGCATCACCGCGCGCGACAGGATGGCGATGTCGCGGGCCGTGGAGATCTGGCGGCTGTCGGGCAGGCCCGAGGCGTTGACGAACCGGGTGTTGCGCATGCCCAGCTCCTGGGCGCGCAGGGTCATCATGGCGGCGAAGCGGGCTTCCGAGCCGCCGAGCTTTTCGGCCATCGCCACGGCGATGTCGTTGGCCGACTTGATGGCCAGGGCCTGCATCGCCTGCTCGACCGTGAGGGTCTCGCCGGGGCGAAGACCGAGCTTGGTCGGAGACTGGGCGGCGGCGCGCGGCGAGATCTCGATCCGATCATCCAGCTTCAGCCGGCCCGACTGCAGGGCTTCGAAGGCCAAGTACAGCGTCATGACTTTTGTGATCGACGCGGGATACCGAGGGCTGTCTGCGCGTTTGGCATACAGAACCTCCCCGGTCTTCGCGTCGACGACAACCGCGGCGTACTTCGGCTGGCTATCGGGCAGCTGGAGATATGGGATCTGGGCCTGAGCGGTCGAAGCCACCGGCGCGACAGCAGTCGCGGCGGCGAGGGCGATGGACGCAAACAGGCGGCGGGCGCGCTCGAACATACGGTTCGTCCGTCGTTACAAGGGTTGGGCGACGCAACCGCCGCCTTAGAAGAATCCTAACATGACAGCCTGAGCCTTGCGTGATGGTAAACAGGACTTGAACGAGCCGTTTTGTCGCGGCGATATCGATCAACACTCGCGTGATGAGCGATTGTGCACTGCAACAAAGTCATTGACTGCTGCACCGCAACATGAGAAAACCCTGTTCGAAATTTGAGGCTATCCCGTCCCCCGTTTGCGTTGCGGCGACAGCCGCCCAACCTCGATCCAGGAGCCCGTCCATGGCCGCTGAAACCGTCAAGAACACCGTCGAACAGTTCACCACCGCCGGCAACGTCGCGTTCAAGGACGCCGTCGAGAAGTCGCTGGCCTCGCTGAACGAAGTCAACGCCCACTCCAAGAAGAACCTCGAAGCGGTGATCGCTTCGGTGACCGCTTCGACCAAGGGCGCTGAAGCCATTGGCGCGCAGGCGATGGCCTATTCCAAGAAGGCCGTCGAAAACCAGGTCGCCGCCGCCAAGTCGCTCTCGGGCGCCAAGTCGATCCAGGAAGTGGTCGAACTGCAAACCAACTACGCCAAGTCGGCCTTCGAGGCGTACATCGCCGAGTTCTCCAAGATGTCGGAGATCATGTCGGCCTCGGTGAAGGAATCGGTGAAGCCGCTGAACGAGCGCGTCACCGCCGCGGTCGAACGCCTTCAAGCCGCCCGTTAAAAACGACTAGTAACCTCGCGTATCTGAGGCTTCTCCCCCGGAAGGGCCCGCGTCATTCATGGCGCGGGCCTTTTCTCTTTTCCGGCTCCGGTCCGGGCGTTAGACCTTCGGTATGTCCCAAGTCGAAGAACGTCTCGCCGCGCTCGGAATCACGCTGCCGCAGCCCAATCCTCCGGTCGCCAACTATGTGCCCTTCGTCCGGGCGGGGACCCTGGTCCACATATCCGGGCAGGTTTCGCTCGACGCCAGTGGCGGCGTCCGCGGGATTGTCGGCGAGGATGTCGACCTGGAGACCGCCAAGGGTGCGGCGCGGATCTGCGGAATCAACCTGCTGGCTCAGATGCGCGCGGCCTGCGACGGCGATCTGGATCGCATCGTCCGCGTGGTGAAACTGGGCGGCTTCGTCCAAGCCGGGCCTGAGTTCTTCGACATTCCCCAGGTCGTGAACGGCGCGTCGGACCTTATGGTCGCGGCGTTCGGCGACGCTGGAAAGCACGCCCGTTCGGCGGTCGGCGTCTATCGTCTGCCCCTGAATTTCGCCGTCGAGGTCGACGCGGTGGTGGAAGTTCGGTGAAGAACACCTTCGGCGAAAGTTGGGATCTGCTGTTTCACCCGCCGGTGGCGCACCGGGGGCTGTGGACGCCCGATGGCGCGCCGGAGAATTCGCTGGGCGCTTTCCAGGCCGCCTGCCAGGCCGGTTACGGCGTCGAACTCGACGTCCAGCTGTCGGCTGACGGCGAGGCGGTGGTCTTCCACGACAATCATCTGAAGCGAATGACCGGCGCCGAGGGTAAGATTCGCGACTACAGCGCCGCCGATCTGGCGCAGATGCGGCTTGCCGGCACCGATGAGTACGTGCCGACCCTGCTGGAGACCTTGGCGGTCATCGGCCGCCGGGCCATGGTCCATGTTGAGCTGAAGACTCCCTATGGCGAGGTCGGCCCGCTGGAGCAGCGGGTCCACGAGGTGCTGATGGATCATGTCGGCCCGACCTGCGTGATCGGCTTCAATCCCTATTCCCACGCCTGGTTCGCCGACCGCTTCCCAGGCGTGCTGCGCGGCTTGGACAGCTACGACTACAAGCGCGCGCCCCATCTGGCCGACGTCCAGCGCGAGGCCTTCGCGCGCCTGGAACATGTGGACATCGCTCGGCCGCACTTCCTGGCGATGCATATCGAGATGCTGCCGGACGAGCGGGTCGCCAAGTATCGCGCCGAGGGCATGCCGGTGGTCGGGTGGACAGTCCGTGATCCCGCCCAATGGGACGCCGTGAAGGATCACTGCGACAACCTCATTTTCGAGGGTTTCGCGGCGTGAGCCTCAAGCCGGCGGTGCAGGTCAGCCGCCGTATCGCCGAGATAGGGCGCGAGGCGTGGGACGGCTGCGCCGGCAACCCCGCCTATCTGGGCAACCCGTTCGTCTCCTTCGACTTCCTGGATATCGTTGAAGAATCGGGCTGCGCGGTCGAGCGCACCGGCTGGGGGCCTCAGCACCTGTCGGTCCAGGACGCGGCGGGGCAGGTTGCGGCGGTGATGCCGGTCTATCTGAAGTCCCACAGTCAGGGCGAATACGTCTTCGACCACGCCTGGGCCGACGCCTATGAGCGGGCCGGCGGCCGCTACTATCCCAAACTGATCTCCGCCGCGCCGTTCACCCCGGCCACCGGCCCCCGCCTGCTGGTGCGGCCTGGCGTCGACCGGCAGGAGGCCTGGTCCATCCTGCTCGGCGGCGGGCTGGCGCTGTGCGAGCGCTACGAGGCCTCATCCTTCCACGTAAACTTCCCGACGCAGGATGAGTGGTCGTGGATGGGCGGGCAGGGGCTCTCGCTGCGCCAGGGTCGGCAGTACCACTGGGAAAATCGCGGCTACGGAACCTTCGACGACTTTCTCGCCGCCCTGTCCTCGGGCCGGCGCAAGACCATCCGCCGCGAGCGCCGCGACGCCCAGGCGCAGGTGGAGATCGTCCCCCTGACCGGCGCGCAGATCACCGAGGACCACTGGGACGCCTTCTTCGGCTTCTACATGGACACCGGCTCGCGCAAGTGGGGTCGCCCTTATCTGAACCGGCTGTTCTTCTCGCTGCTGGGCGAGCGGATGGCGGACCAGGTGTTGCTGGTAATGGCCCGCCGCGATGGTCGCTGGATCGCCGGCGCTTTGAACCTGATAGGCGACGACTGCCTCTATGGCCGCAACTGGGGCTGCGTGGACGAGGTGCCGTTTCTGCACTTCGAGCTTTGCTACTACCAGGCCATCGACTTCGCGATCTCGCGCGGCCTGGCGCGGGTGGAGGCCGGCGCCCAGGGCGAGCACAAGATCGCTCGCGGCTATCTGCCCAGCCCGGTCTACTCGACCCACTTCATCGCCGACCCGCGCCTGCGCGCGCCGGTCGAGGACTTCCTGCAAAGGGAACGCGAGGCGGTCGAGGGCGAGATGGAGTGGCTGGCCGACGAGTACTCGCCATTTCGGCAGGACGACTAGCGGCCCCGGTTCCGTCGCCCCGGCCGATGGGCTACCACCATCCCACGAGTTTTGAGGAGCGCGCGATGAGCCTGGACGGGACCTACGACAACGGCAACATCTTCGCCAAGATTCTGCGGGGCGAGATGCCCTGCGCCAAGGTGTTCGAGGACGGCGAGGTCTTCGCCTTCATGGACGTGTTCCCGCAGAGCCGCGGCCACACTCTGGTGATCCCCAAGCACTCCACGGCGCGCAACCTGCTGGAGGAAGACCCGGCGGTTCTGGCGCCTCTGATCCTGGGCGTGCAGCGCGTCACCCGGGCGGTGCGTTCGGCGCTCAATCCGGACGGCATCGTGGTCACCCAGTTCAACGGCGCCGTCTCCGGCCAGACCATCTACCACCTGCATTTCCACATCATCCCGCGCTGGGATGGTGTCGCCATGGGCCGGCACGCCTCGGGCGGCATGGCCGATCCGGCGGAACTGAAGGTGCTGGCCGACCAGATCGCCGCCAAGATCGCCTGAAAGCCCCTCTCCCCGGCGGGGAGAGGGGAATTGGTCAGCTCGAACGAAAAAACCCCGGGGCTCGCACCCCGGGGTTTCTATTTTCGTGGCTGTCGCCGAGCCTAGTTGGCCAGTTCGGCGGCCGCGGTGTCCTCGGCCGGATCCTCGATGATCGGGGCGCCGGGTTCGCGGTCGTCGCCCTCGATCTCGAAGGCCAGCTTGCTGTCCTTGAGCACCACCTTGACGTGGCCGCCCTTGACCAGCTTGCCGAACAGGATCTCGTCGGCCAGCGGCTTCTTGATGTGCTCCTGGATGACCCGGGCCAGAGGCCGGGCGCCGTAGAGCTCGTCGAAGCCGTTCTTGGCCAGCCAGTCGGTCGCTTCTTCGGTGGTCTCGATCGTGACGTGACGATCGGCGAGCTGGGCTTCCAGCTGCATGACGAACTTCTGAACGACCTGCCGGATGATCTCCTGGCTGAGCGACTTGAAGGGCACCACGGCGTCGAGGCGGTTGCGGAATTCCGGGGTGAACAGGCGCTTCAGGGCCTCGTCCACCTCGTCGTCCTGCTTGCCGCGGCCAAAGCCGATGGCGTTGCGTTGGGCGTCGGAGGCGCCGGCGTTGGTGGTCATGATCAGG
>NZ_JAURWM010000064.1 GCF_030654915.1 Phenylobacterium sp.
GCGAAGAGCGCCGGCTGGTGTTCCAGGCCGTGCACATGATCCTCGAGGGCGACTTCCAGGGCGACTGGAAGGAAGGCGAGAATCGCTACAGCCGTCGGGTCTTCATTGGCCGCCCCCTCGACGAAGCCAAGCTGCGCGAAGGCTTCGAGGCCTGCGCGGCGTAAATCCCCCGCCAAGCTCGTCATCCTCCGGGCTCGCGAAGCGAGATCCGGCGGGCGACGAGAAGGGTTTGCAAGCGTCCAACAAAAAGGCCCGCCCGGGTTTCCCTGGGCGGGCCTTTCTATTTCGATCGAAGCGCTGTTTAGAGCTCTTCGTTGATCAGGGCGACTTGGAAGAAGCCATTGCCCTGCAGGATGTTCATCACAGCCATGAAGTCGCCGTAGCGCACGGTCCGGTCGGCGCGGATATAGACGCGCTCTTCGGTCGGCTCGGGCTTGTTCAGGATCCGCGTGAGATCGGCCGGGAGCGTGCCCAGGCTGGTCGGAATATCGCCGATGAAGACCTTGCCGCCCTGCTGAATGTTGATGAGCGTGGGCTCTTCAACCTTAGCGCCGGGGGGCGGCGGGATCGCGGGGGGCAGGTCGAGCTTGATCGACACCGTCGCCGCGGGGATCGACACCATGAAGATGATGATGAGCACCAGCATCACGTCCACGAAGGGCGTGACGTTGATGTCGTTGTTCTGGCCGAGGTCGAACTTGCCGCCGCCTCCGCCGCCCAGCTTCGCACCCATATAAATTTCTTCCCCTGAGGGCCCCTTGATCGGGGCCGCCGTAAAGTCACCGACACCCATCGCTAATGAGAAAGCGATTGTAAAGCCCGAACCTTCAAAGCGACGTTCGCTGAACGTCTCGGTTTTTGCGGCGCCCGTTTGTGGTGCGCTTTTCGCGGCGATTCCGGCTCTCGCCAAGACCGGCGTTAGGCAGGTATGACCGCGCCATGACTTTCCAATACGACGCCTATGTCACCGCAACCCTCTTCGGAAAGGCCGGAACGGCCGCGTTCGCCCTGGGCGACGGCACGGTTCGATTCGAAACTGGAGAGACCATCGAAGCCCATGACGGGGCGATTTTGTCGGCCTGCACCCATCCCAGCGGCGAGGGTGTGATCACCGGCGGCGACGATGGCCGCGTCGTCTGGTCGCGGGTTTCTGGAGCGGAAGAGATCGCCAAGGTCCCGGGGCGCTGGATCGACACGGTCGCCGCCTCGCCCGAGTCCAAGCTGATCGCCTTCGGGGCCGGCCGCGAACTGCATGTCCGCGATGTGGCCGATCCGAAGTTCTCGCGCGTGTTCACTCATGAGAAGTCCGTGGCCGACGTCGCCTTCGACCCCAAGGGCCGGCGGATCGCGGCGGCGACCTACAACGGCGCCTGGCTCTGGTACGCTAAGATCGCCGAGCAGAAGCCCTACATCCTGAAATGGGCGGGCAGTCATGTCGCCCTGGCGTGGAGCGCCGACGGCAAGTTCCTGATGTCGGCCATGCAGGAAAACCAGCTGCACGGCTGGCGGGTCGCCGACGACAAAAACCTGAAGATGGGCGGCTACCCGGCCAAGGTGAAAAGCATGGCCTTCCTGGCCAAGGGCCAACTGCTGGCGACCTCGGGCGCCAATGGCATGGTGATCTGGCCGTTCGCCGGCGCCACCGGGCCGATGGGAAAGCAGGCCGCCGAGATCGGCTTCGACGAAAGCGCCATGGTCGTTCGCGTCGCCGGCATGCCGGGCGGCCAGATGGTCGCGGCGGGTCTGGACGACGGACGGGTCTGGGTCTGCGACTTGGCGGCGTCGGGGATAACGCCCCTAAAGGCCGAGAAGGGCGCGGCGATCACCGCCCTGGCCATGACCGCCGACGGCAAGCGGGTCGCCTGGGGTGATGAAGTGGGCGGCGCGGGCGTCGCCGAGGTCGCTTAGTTCCTCTCCCTCGGGAGAGGTTAGGTGAGGGGGCGATGCTGCAAGCGTCGCTTCGCGCCGCGGCCCCTCACCCAGCCTCACCCCATGAAGGGGGAGAGGAGCCTTCTACTCGAACCCGCGCAGTTCGGCCCAGGTCTCGAACGGATCGCGGCTGGAGCGCAGGGTGTTGATCGGCGCGGTCTCGTCGCGCCAGCCGAGCGCCATGCCGGAGAAGACCATGTGGTCCTCCGGCAGATTCAGCGATCGCGCCAAGGTCTGCGGATAGCGGGCCCAATATTCCTGGGCGCAGGTGTCCAGCCCGCGCTCGGTGGCCAGCAGCATCACCGTCTGCATGTACATGCCCAGGTCCGACCACTGCGGCGGGCCGAGCTTGCGATCAAGGCAGAAGAACAACCCGACGGGCGCGCCGAACAGCTCGCCGTTCTTGGCCAGGTGGCGCAGGCGCGCGGGCTTGTCCTCGCGCGGGATCTCAATGGTCCGGTAGAGGTCCTCGCCGTTCTGGAACCGGCGGGTGCGGAACGGGTCCCAGAGATTGGGCGGATAGACGTCGTACTCGGGCGTCTCGCCGAACGGATTGGCGGCGACCTTGGCTTTCAACTGCGCCAGCGGCTCTCCGGCCAGGGCGTAGACGCGCCAGGGCTGGAGGTTGCCGCCGGACGGCGCGCGGGCCGCGGCCTCAAGGATTTCGCGGACGGTCGCCGCGGGCGGCGTGTCGGGCTTGAACGCGCGGATCGAGATGCGGCGTGCGACGGCGTCGGTGACGTTCAAGATATTGCGTCCTTGCGGCGGCTTGACCATGGCTCTGGCCCGACGCATCGCTAGCACCCGGAGCGTGACGGCCGGAAGTGGAAACCGGTTCCGGCGCTCGTCACGCTCCAACTGTTTGATTCACGCTTTTTCCTGCAAGGAAAAGGCTTGGGCCGTGGGGTAAGGGCAAGCGACTTGGGTAAGGCGACTTCGAAAAAGGGTCTGTTCGGCCGGCTGGTCCGCGGCGTGCTGATGCTGGTTCTGGTGTTCGGGTTGATCGGGCCGGTGCTGGTGACCGCGATCTACCGTTTTGTGCCGCCGCCGATCACTTGGCTGATGGTTCAGCGGGTGTTCGAGGGAAAGGGCTTCGACCGCCGCTGGCGCTCGATCGACGACATCTCTCCACGCCTGGTCCGGGC
>NZ_JAURWM010000066.1 GCF_030654915.1 Phenylobacterium sp.
GGTCGCAGATCTCGCGGGCCAGCCGCGCATAGGCCAGGTCGGGGTCGGCCTGGTCGATGAAGGCGTCGTGCTTGAAGGGAGCGGCGAAGATTGCGGCGAGATCGTCGCCGGCCCTGGCGACGGCGGCCTCAAGGCTGGCCACGTCGTTGTAGTCGCAGAACACCTGATGGGCGCGGTCGGTGTCGGTGGTGCCGCTCGGCCGCGGCGTGCACCAAGGGGCCGCGCCATGATAGGCGCCCTTGGCGCGGATGATGGTCTTGCGCCGGGTGTGGGCGCGTGCGGTCATCAGCGCCATTGTGGTGGCGTCGGTGCCGTTTTTGCAGAACATCGCCCATGAGGCATGGGTGACCAGGGCGGTCAGTTCCTCGGCTAGCCGGACCATCAATTCGGTCGGGCCGGTCAGGGTGTCGCCGAGACCCAGCTGGCGCACATAGGCCGCGTCGATCTGCGGGTTCGCATAGCCGAACAGGTTCGGCCCATAGGCGCACATCAAGTCGAGATAGCGATTGCCGTCGACGTCCCAGATGTGGGCGCCTTCCGCCTTGGAGAAGAATTGCGGATAGTCGTCGGGGAGCAGGCCGACCGCCTGATGGCCGTACATGCCGCCGGGAATCACCGCCTCGGCGCGTGCGCGCAAAGCACGGTCCAGGCTGTTGGGACGGTCCATGGGAGTCTCCACCGACGAAGGCCAGAGCGTGACCTTACGCCGAGATGGAAATCCGGCAACCGGCAGTCGTGGCCCTGGCTAGAACATCCCGACCAGGGTGGCGAAGAACGCCACCACCGCCGCAACGATCGCTTTCGACAGCAGGGCCAGCACCGCGATCGAGAGGATGGCCGTGACCCAGCCGACTAGGGCCGCCACGCCGTCGCGTTCGGCCCCGCCAATCGCGAAGGCGGCGATGGCGAAGGAGGGGAGCATGTTGCCGAACGGGATCGGCAGGAAAACGATCAGCGACAGGATGAAGCACAGAGCGCCCACCAGCCGGTCGCCCATCGGGTTGTACATGAAGGTCAAGCGCGGCCGCAGGCGGCGCTCCAGCCGTTCCAGGTGAGGCTTCAGCTTCGCCGTCAGCGACCGGAAGTCGGACATGCTCATCGTCCGCGCGAGCAGCGCCTTGGGCAGCCAGAGCGTCTTGCGGCCCATGGTCCACTGGGCGGTGATGAAGATCAGCGGGGCGCCTAGCAGGGCCGAGACGCCGGGCGGCATGGGCAGCACCAAGGGCGCCGCGAACACGAACATCAGGGCGCCGAAGGCGCGATCACCGAAGGTGTCGAGGAGGTCGCCGACCGACACCTTGCGTCCTGAGCGGGCCCCGATCTGGTCGAGGAGTTCAGACACGCTGGCGGCTTTGGTGTGTTCGGACATTTCAAGCTTGGCGCTAACACGGCGAGGCGCCCTAGCGGAAGTTAAAGCGCGGCAACAAAGGCGAGATCTTACGGGAAAGTCGCCGCCGACTCGCAATAGGCAGGATTTCGATCATGTCCCAGCCCGTACGCCTTGGTCTCTTCTATGCGGCCCTGTTCGTCGGCACGGGGGCGAGCTCTCCGTACATTCCCGTGTGGTTCGCCTCGCGCGGGCTCACCGGAGCCGAAATCGGGCTGATCCTGTCGGCGCCGATGTTTGCGCGTGCGCTGACCGCGCCAGCCATCGCCATGTGGGCCGACAGTTTCCGTCTGCGGCGCACGCCCTTGATCCTGATGGGACTGGCGAGCGCCCTGGCCTATGGCCTGCTGGCCGCGCCGTTCGGGTTCGCCTGGTGGTTCGGCATCTGGTTTGTCGCCAACACCATCCTGTCGACCATGATCCCGCTGACCGACGTGATCGTTCTGGGCCGGGCGCGCCGCGAGGGTTTCAACTACGGCTGGCCGCGCGGCATCGGGTCTGTGGCCTTTATCATCGCTAATGTCGGCGTCGGCCTGCTGCTGGCGAAGTTCTCGCCGGAGCTGGTGCTGGTCTGGATTACCGCGGCTGCCATGCTGGCGGCGGGTTGCGCAAGGGGGCTGCTGCCGCCCGATCCGGTGCGCGAGGGCGGGGCGGGGAGCCGGCTGGCCGAGCGGCTGGCGGGCCTGGGCGACCTGCTGAAAGACAAGAATTTCATGCTGGTGGTGGTGTCGGTCGGCCTGATCCAGGCCGCCCACGCCTTTTACTACTCATTCTCGATCCTCTCCTGGAAGCAACAGGGCCTGCCCGAGAGCATGACGGGATTGCTTTGGGGGGTGGCTGTGGCGGTCGAGGTCGCCTTCATGTGGTTCATGGAGCCGTGGCGGCGACGGATCGGGCCGCGCAATCTGCTGATGATCGGTGGAGGCGCCGCCCTGATCCGCTGGACCGTGCTCTCCTTTGCACCGCCGCTTTGGGTCGTCGTGCTGATGCAGGCGCTGCACACCTTCACGTACGCGGCGACCTTCCTGGCTTCGCTGCAACTGGTTGAACGGCTCTCGACCCCGGCCAATGCGTCCGCGGCCCAGACCATCAATTCGGCGCTGTCGGGCGGGTTGTTGATGGGGGCGGCGACCATCGGCTCGGGCTGGTTGTTCGACGCGGTGGGAACCAAGGGCTACCTCGCCATGGCGGCGATGTCGGCGCTCGGCCTCGTCGGGGCGGTACGGCTCTACGGGGTCCGGCGTCTCGACGCCTGACTTCCGCGACGACAGCCTTGCGGGCGTTTCGGAAGCGGCGACTATGGCCGCAACGAGATCGTAGGGAGTGACAGCATGCGGGCCTTGGAAGTTGCGGCGCCTTGGGGCGCCGATGCGCTGAAGGTCGTGGAGCGTCCCGATCCAGCGCCGGGACACGGCGAGGTCCTGGTGCGGATGAGGGCGGTGTCGCTGAACTATCGCGACATGCTGATGATCAACGGCATGTATAGCCGTGGCTCGGCTACGGCCGGCGGGACCATCACCCCCTTTTCGGACGGCTGCGGCATTGTCGAAGCTGTCGGCCCCGGCGTGACGCGGGTGGCGGTGGGCGACCGGGTCGCGACCCTGTTCTTCCAGAACTGGACCTCGGGCCGGCCGACCTTGGAGAAGCTCAGCTCGGCGCTCGGATTCCCGGTCCCCGGCGCTGGCCGCGAGCTGGCGACGTTCAGCCAGGACGGGGTGTCCAAGGTTCCCGATTTCCTGACGGACCAGCAGGTGGCGACCTTGCCCTGCGCGGCCCTGACCGCTTGGCGCGGGCTGTTCGAGGATGCGCGGCTGGAACCCGGCGACACGGTGGTGCTGCAAGGCACCGGCGGGGTCTCGATTTTCGGCCTGCAGTTCGCCAAGGCGGCTGGTTATCGGACCGTGATCACCTCGTCGTCCGACGAGAAGCTGGCCCGGGCCAAGGCGATGGGGGCCGATACGCTGGTCAACTACCGGACCACGCCGGACTGGTCCAAGGCGGTACGCGAGGCGACGCATGGCGTCGGCGCCGATTTCGTCATGGAGGTCGGTGGGGCCGGCACCATCCAGGAGAGCCTGAAGGCGGTGCGGATCGGAGGGCACATCGCCATCATCGGCGTCGTGGCCGGAGCTGGCGAGGGGGTCAACCCCGGCGCGTTGATCGGCAACAGCGCGCGGCTGCAGGGATTATCGGTCGGCTCGCGAGAAATGTTCGAGGCCATGTGCCGAGCCATCGAACTGCATCGCATCAGCCCTGTGGTCGACAAGGTGTTCCCCTGGACAGAAGCCGCCGCCGCCTTCGCCGCCATGCAGGGCGGGGAGCATTTCGGAAAGATCGTGCTGCAGTTCTGACGGCGTGTGCGGAGGCGAAATTAGTTTAGTCATGACTAAAGTATTGTTGTGGCTTGGCGGTGATGCTGATAGTTAAGCGGTCTCTGTATCAATGGAGTTCGTCGTGACGCTGAAGCTGCACCTTCACCCCTTCGCCTCCTACTGTCAGAAGGCCATCATCGCCTTCTATGAGAACGGCGCGCCTTTCGAAGCGTGCTTCGTGGACCTAGGCGAGGAGGCCTCCCGGGCGGCGTTTCTGGCGCTGTGGCCCATGGGGAAGATGCCGGTCCTCGAGGACGACGTGCGGGGCGAGGTGATCCCCGAGGCCAGCATCGTCATCGAGTATCTCGAGCTGCACTACCCAGGCGCGACGCGCCTCATCCCCGCCGACCCAGATATGGCTTGGCGGACGCGGCTGATGGATCGGATGTTCGATCTCTATGTCCAGAGCCCGATGCAGGCGATCGTCGGCGATCGCCTGCGGCCGGACAGCGAGAGGGACCCAGCGGGCGTGGCCGCGGCACGGGCCCAACTGCGCACCGTCTATGGCGTGCTGGAGAAGGATCTGGCCGGAAAGACCTGGGCGATGGGCGAAGCCTTCAGCCTGGCCGACTGCGCCGCGGCCCCTGCGCTGTTCTATGCTGGGCGGCTGGAGCCGTTCGGCGGCGACCACCCGGTGCTGACCAGGTATTGCGAGCGATTGATGCAAAGGCCTTCGGTGGCGCGGACGGTCGACGAGGCGCGGCCCTATCGCGCGCTGTTTCCTGGTCCGGAGCTTACGGAGGACTAGCCGCGCTGGACGGGGCGGTGGGCTGCATGGTCACCCGCGCCACCAGGTATTGGGCCTCGTCGCCCGTCAGGGTGTCGGGGACGTTGGCGCTCAGGGCAACGTCCTTGATCCCTTGGGCGCGCAGACGTTCCCCCACCACCGATGCCCGGCCTTGCGCGACGCGGAGGTCGGCTGGCCGGCGGCCGCGGGGATCGGGACTGGCGAGGCCCTCGACCTTGGCCGCAGCGACGCCCCAACGGATGAGGGCCCAGGCGATGGCGTCGACTGTCGCGGCCGCTTCGGGCGATAGCGAGGTCGAGCCATAGGCGAACCGGACCTCGGGCAGGGGCGCGAGCGGGGGAATCAGCGTGATCGGGGTTTGCGGCATGAAGCGCTGTGCGGCCTGCTCCAGCGCGAAATAGTCCTGCAGGCCGCCAGGTCGGTTCATGTTGAAGGCCACGGTCAGGCCTGAGGCGTTCTTCTCGATCGACTGAACCTCGCCGACGGCTCCGAGCATCGCGCGCAGCCGCTGTTCTGGACTGGCCGGCTGCGGCTGCGTCGTGGCCGTAAGCCTGGCCGCCAGGGCGCTGCTATTAAGTTCGGCCGCGCCTTTCGCGGTCAAGATCTGCTCGATCTCCACCTGGGCGCCGGGATCGAGTTGGGCGGCGACCTGCGCCTCGGCCCCGGGAATGTACCTGCGGGTCACCACCACGGCCTGCACCTGCGTCGCGCCCTTGTTCTGCGCCTCGACCTTAAGCTCGGTGATATGCGGCGAGGTGTCGGCGAAGGTCTGGTTGATCGCGCCGCGGGCTCGGTTGGTTTCCCGGGTCTCGAAGACAATGCCTTGTAGCGACATGGCGAGGGGGATGCAGAGCGCCACCATGACGCCGACCAGGGCCGGGGTTTCCCAGGCCGCGCCCTGCCGGCCTACGGACCTGAAGCCGTAGCGGCGGGCGACGCCGAAGACCGCGACGAGGATGGCCACGACATTGGTCAGGAACAGCAGCAACGCCCCGCCGGCGATGTCCCAGGCGGCGGTCGCCAGCCCATAGCCGACGACGGCCAGAGGCGGCATCAGCGATGTGGCGATGGCGACGCCGGCGATCGCGCCGCCCTTGCGATTGATCGAGAGATAGGCCCCGACAAACCCCGATAATAGCGCCACCACCATGTCGAGCAGGGTCGGCCGGGTGCGGGCCAGGATCTCGGGCGTCACGTCCTTGAGCGGCGAGGCCCAGACGATGAGGGTCGAGGCCAGGACCGACAGCAGGGCGCCGATCAAAAGGGTGAGGGCCGCGGTCCTGAACCGGGGCGGATCGACGCGCGCCAGCGCCATGCCCATGGAGACAATCGGCCCCATCAGCGGCGAAATGAGCATGGCCCCGATGATGACGGGCGCCGAGGATTGCAGCAGGCCGAGCGCAGCGATCCCGCAGGCGCTGAACAGCATGAAGCCGTAGACGTTGGTCAGCTGGCCGGCATCGTGAATCTCCGCCTCGACCATGCTGCGGTCGCCGTCGCTCAGTAGGCGGGCGGGTGATTTGAGCGCCGAGGTCGCGACCTCGCGTAGGGTGTTGAGCATCAAGGATCACCTCGGCCGCGGCGCAGGCTTGGAGAGTAGCGTCACTGCTCGCGATCACGCCATAGATGTGCGGGTTCTGGTCTCAACTCCGCCCCACGCAAGGCCTTGGACTGGCGCCTTCTCACGACGCACAAATGCACGTGACTGCCCATTTTATGCTCACGCTCTGGGTTGTGCGCCTCGGCGGTTGCCCGTAAATCGCCCTCAAACCCTTTTAGAATAACGCTTTGGTGAGGTCGCCCGATGAAGTTTCAAAGCCTGGACGACTGCCTAAATGGCGTCGCGGCCCAGAACGAAGGGCAGCCGGAATTCCTGCAGGCGGTGACCGAGGTGATGACCAGCCTCTGGCCGTTCATCGAGCGCAATCCGGTCTATGGTGAACACGGCTTGATCCACCGCCTGGTGGAGCCGGAACGCACGATCATCTTCCGCGTGCCGTGGGTCGACGACAAAGGTCAGGTGCAGGTCAATCGCGGCTTCCGCATCCAACACAGCTCGGCGATCGGCCCGTTCAAGGGCGGGATCCGCTTCCACCCGACGGTCAATCTGTCGGTCCTGAAGTTCCTGGCTTTCGAGCAGACCTTCAAGAACGCCTTGACGACCCTGCCCATGGGGGGCGGCAAGGGCGGATCGAACTTCGATCCCAAGGGCCGCAGCCCCGGCGAGATGATGCGCTTCTGCCAGGCCTTCATCATCGAGCTCCATCGTCATATCGGCGCCGACACCGACGTACCGGCCGGAGACATCGGGGTGGGCGGCCGTGAGGTCGGCTACATGGCCGGCATGATGAAGAAGTTGACCAACCGCGCCGACAGCGTCTTCACCGGCAAGGGGCTGAGCTTTGGCGGCTCGCTGATCCGGCCCGAGGCGACCGGCTATGGCACGGTCTATTTCGCCGAGGAGATGCTGAACCACGGCGGCCGCTCGATCGAGGGGCAACGGGTCTGCGTTTCCGGTTCCGGCAACGTCGCGCAGTACGCGGTTGAGAAGGCCATGCAGATGGGCGCCAAGGTGGTGACCGTCTCGGACTCCAGCGGCACGGTCATCGACGAGGACGGCTTCACGCCCGAGAAGTTGGCGGAGTTGATGGAGGTCAAGAACCACTACTTCGGACGGGTCTCGGACTACGCCGCCAAGCTGGGCCTGCGGTTCGAGGCGGGCGTGCGGCCCTGGCACGTGCCCTGTGACATCGCTCTGCCGTGCGCGACGCAGAACGAACTCGACGGACATGACGCCGAAAAGCTGGTGGCCAATGGCGTCCTCTGCGTCGCCGAGGGCGCGAACATGCCTTCGACCGCCGATGCGGTGAAGGTCTTCGAGGAGGCGGGCGTGCTGTTTGGTCCGGGCAAGGCCAGTAACGCCGGCGGCGTCGCGACCTCGGGCCTGGAGATGAGCCAGAACGCCATGCGGTTGTCGTGGCCGCGTGAAGAGGTCGATCAGCGTCTGCTGGAGATCATGCGCGGCATCCACGCCTCGTGCCTGCAGTACGGCAAGCGGCCCGATGGCACGGTGAGCTATGTCGACGGGGCCAACATCGCCGGCTTCGTGAAGGTCGCCGACGCCATGCGGGCGCAGGGCGTCATCTGATCGGATTTGGACGGGGCCTGCGCCCCGTCCAACATCCTTTAGATCGAGTAGTCGAGTTCGCCTTCCAGCCAGGCGACGATGCGCTCGGCGGCTTCCGTCGCCGACATCGCGGTGGTGTCGACGGTGATCTCGGCATGTTCCGGCGGCTCGTAGGGGCTGTCGATGCCGGTGAAGTTCTTCAACTCCCCGGCGCGGGCCTTCTTGTAGAGTCCCTTCACGTCGCGTTGCTCGGCGATCGCCAGCGGCGTGTTCACATAGACCTCGACGAAATCGCCCTCGGCCTGGAGGTCGCGCGCCAGTCGGCGCTCGGCCCGGAACGGCGAGATGAACGAGACCAGCACGATCAGGCCGGCGTCGACCATCAGCTTGGAGACTTCGGCCACCCGGCGGATGTTCTCGACGCGGTCCTCGTCGGTGAAGCCGAGGTCCTTGTTCAGGCCGTGGCGGCCATTGTCGCCGTCCAGCAGGTAGGTGTGGCGGCCGTCGGCGTGCAGGCGTTTTTCGACCAGGTTGGCGATGGTCGACTTGCCCGAGCCCGAGAGGCCGGTCAGCCAGACGACACGGCCACGTTGGCCCTTGAGGGCGGCGCGCGAGGTTTTGTCGACGTCCAGCGCCTGCCAGTGGATGTTCTGGCTGCGGCGCAGGGCGAAGTGCAGCATGCCCGCGCCAACCGTGCGGTTGGAAATCCGGTCGACCAGGATGAAGCCGCCCAGGTCGTGGTTCTCGGCATAGGCGTCAAACGCGATCGGTGCGTCCAGCGAGAGGTTGCAGACACCGATCTCGTTAAGCTCCAGGCGCTTGGCGGCCAAGTGCTCGAGGGTGTTCACATTGATCTTGTACTTGGGCTCGGTGATCTGGGCCGAGACGGTCCGGGTTCCGAGCTTCAGCAGGTAGGGGCGGCCAGGCAGCATGGCTTCGTCGTCCATCCACACCACCGTCGCCTCGAACTGATCGGCGACGGGCGGCGGGGCGCCGGCTTCGGCGATCACGTCGCCGCGCGAGATGTCGATCTCGTCGGTCAGGGTCAAGGTCACCGATTGGCCGGCGACGGCGACTTCCAGGTCGTCGCGGAAGGTGACGATGCGCTCGACCGTGCTCTCGCGGCCCGACGGCAGGGCCTTGATCTTGTCGCCGGGGCGGATGGTGCCCGAGGAGATCAGGCCCGAGAAGCCGCGGAAGTCCAGATTGGGGCGGTTGACCCACTGGACCGGCATGCGGAAGGGCTTTTCCTGCAGGTGGTCGTCGACCGGCAGGGTTTCCAGCAGCGGCAGGAGAGCCGGGCCGTCGTACCAGGGGGCGGCGTCGCTGTGGGCGGTGATGTTGTCGCCCTTCAGCGCCGACATCGGGATGGCGGTGAACTGCTTGATGCCGATCTGGTCGGCGAAGTCTCGGTACTCGGCCAGGATGGTGTCGAAGGTCTCCTGGCTCCAGCCGACCAGGTCCATCTTGTTGATGGCCAGGACGACGTGGCGGATGCCGAGCAGGCTGACGAGATAGGAGTGCCGACGCGTCTGGGTCAGCACGCCCTTTCGCGCGTCGATCAGAATGATGGCGGCGTCGGCGGTCGAGGCGCCGGTCACCATGTTGCGGGTGTACTGCTCGTGGCCGGGGGTGTCGGCGACGATGAACTTGCGCTTGTCGGTAGAGAAGAACCGGTAGGCGACGTCGATGGTGATGCCTTGCTCGCGCTCGGCGGCCAGGCCGTCGACCAGCAGGGCGAAGTCGATATCGCCGCCCTGGGTCCCAACCCGCTTCGAGTCAGCTTCAAGGGCCGCAAGTTGATCCTCGAAGATCATCTTGGAGTCGTAGAGCAGACGGCCGATCAGCGTCGACTTGCCGTCGTCCACCGAGCCGCAGGTCAGGAACCGCAGCAGGCTCTTGTGTTCGTGAGCCTTGAGATAGGCCTCGATGTCATCGGCGATGAGGTCGGATTGGTGGGCCATCTTAGAATTGCCCTCTCAACCGCTCGTCCCGGCGAAAGCCGGGACCCAGGCGGCGGCTCGTCGCGCACATCGTCAAGTCAGCTTGGGTCCCGGCTTTCGCCGGGATGAGCGGGTTTTGATTGAAGTGGGCCATCAGAAGTAGCCCTCCTGCTTCTTTTTCTCCAT
>NZ_JAURWM010000068.1 GCF_030654915.1 Phenylobacterium sp.
CCGCTGTGCACCGGCGAAGAGAGGCTGAAGGACGAGAACGGGGTCAAGGCTCACCCGACCCAGAAGCCCGAGGCCCTGCTGCACCGGCTGATCCTGGCCACGACCAAGCCTGGCGACGTCATCCTCGATCCGTTCTTCGGCACCGGCACCACCGGCGCGGCCGCCAAGCGCCTGGGCCGCCACTATATTGGCCTGGAACAGGACGAGAAGTACGTGAAGCTCGCCCGCGAGCGGATCTCCAAGGTCATCCCGATGGCTGCGGGGGATCTGGAGGTGACCGGATCCAAGAAGTCCGAGCCGCGCGTGCCGTTCGGCCAGGTGCTCGAAGCTGGCCTGCTCAGCCCCGGCGACACGCTTTATTGCTCAAAGGGCGCCCACGCCGCCCGCGTTCGCGCCGACGGCAGCCTGGTGGTCGGCGACCTGTCCGGTTCGATCCACAAGGTCGGCGCCATGGTGCAATCGGCCCCGGCCTGCAACGGCTGGACCTATTGGCACTTCAAGTCGGACAAGGGCCTGGCCCCCATCGACGTGCTGCGCTCGAAAATCCGCTCGGCGATGCCGTCGGCTTAGGGCCGCACCAAAGGTTCGTCATCACCGGGCTTGTCCCGGTGACCCATACACACGAACCGCTCAGGCAAATCCGCGACCTCTGAGTCTATGGATGGCCGGCACAAGAGGCCGGCCATGGCAAGTTGGGAGGGTGTTCGCCTAGAGCAGGTTGCTCAGCCCGGCCCGCGCGGCTTTGAGGAACACGCTCGGCATGGCGTCCAGGCCCGCGCGCGGCGTCCAGATGAATCCATCGGCGTCGCCCTCGGCCCGCAACAGCCGCAGGGTCAGGCTGAAATGAGTGAAGACGTGCTCGACCTCCCCCACCGCTCGCCACTGCGCGCCGGTCGGCGCGGCGGCCAGCGCCGCCTCGTCATCCCAACCCGTGGCCCGCCAGTCGCTGGTCGGCAGGGCCAGCATGCCGCCCAGCAATCCCTTGGGCGGACGACGGACCAGGGCCACTTCATTTCCGCGCGTCAGAATATAGGCCACGCCGTTGCGATGCGGCCGGGCGATCTTGGCGGCCTTGCGCGGATAGGTTTCGGGCTCGCCGCCGGCCAGACCCGCGCAGAACTCCGCCACCGGGCAACGGTCGCAGAGCGGCGCCTTGGGTCGGCAGACCGTGGCGCCGAGATCCATCAGCGCCTGAGCCCAGTCGCCGGGTCGGTCGTCGCGAACCAGCGCGCCCGCCAGCCGCTTCAGCTCTGCCTTGGCGTCCGGTAGTACCTGCTCCACGGCGAACAACCGCGACACTACGCGCTCGACATTACCGTCGACCACGTTGGACGGCCGGTCAAAGGCGATCGCCGACACCGCCGCCGCCGTATAGGGACCAAGCCCCGGCAACGCCCGCAGTCCTTCTTCGGTATCGGGGAATACGCCGCCATGCTCACCGGCCACCGCGCGGGCGCAGGCCAGCAGGTTGCGAGCGCGGGCGTAGTAGCCGAGCCCCGCCCAGGCGGCCATCACCTCGCCGTCCTGCTCGGCGGCCAGGTCCATCACGGTCGGCCAGCGGGCGGTGAACTTCAGGAAGTAGGGCGTGGCGTGCGGCACGGTGGTCTGCTGCAGCATCACTTCTGACAGCCAGACGCGGTATGGATCAGCCCGCACGCCGGCGCGATTTTCGGCCGGCCCGACCCGCCAGGCGAGATCACGGGCGCCGGCGTCGTACCAGGCAAGCAGTTTGGCGCGGAGTCTTTCGGGGGTCACCTGATCTCGCTACCCGATCCTCGCCTCGACGGGGAGCCTTGATGTATGGTGGGGCGATGTCCCGCCCCCTTCCAACCGCCGCGGAAGCCGCCGCCATACTGTCGCGCAAGCGCACCCGGCCGCAGCACCGTCCGCCGCCGGTGGCCGGCCGCGGCCTGCGACGGCTGCTCAAGGACCTGGACGACAAGTTTGGCCAAGGGCCCGGCGCCCTCCAGGCCCGCTGGCGCGAGATCGTCGGCGTCGACATCGCCAAGCGCACCGAGCCGGTGAAGCTCACCAAGCCGCGCGGCGGCGGCCCCTCGGCCCTGGAGATCCGGGTGTCCGGCGCCTCGGCCGCGTTGATCCAGCATCAGGCCCCGGAAATCGTCGCCCGGGTGAACCTCTTCCTTGGGGCGGGCACGGTGAACAAGCTACGGATCGTCCAAGGTCCGCTGCGAAACCTCACCGGCCCAGCGACCAAACCGGCCCGGCGGCGGACCGCCCCGCTGGACGCGGCCCAGGAGGCGGAACTGGCCCAGGGCCTGGCGAGCGCCCCCGACGGCCCTCTGAAAGCCGCATTGCTCAACTTGGGTCGGGGCGTCCTGCGCCGCCACACCGGTTGACTTTAGACGCCGCCGCACGTTCCTGCCGGCGGGAATCGCGCTTTACTCATTCATTCGGACTTCCGCAGAGGTGCACATGCCGAACTTCAACCGTCGCCTGCTTGTCGTCGCCGCCCTGGGCGCGCTCGCCCTCGCCGGCTGCTCGAAGGGCGCTGGGACCGTCGACACCGCCGACATGACCCTGGGCGATCCCAACGCCAAGGTGAAGATGGTGGAGTACGCCTCGCTCACCTGCAGCCACTGCGGCACGTTCAACAACGACGTCTTCCCGGCGTTCAAGGCGAAATACATCGACACTGGCAAGGTGCACTACACCTTCAAGGAGTTCCTGACCCCGCCGAACGAGGTCGCCGCCGCCGGCTTCCTGACCGCGCGCTGCGCCGGCAAGGACAAGTACTTCAACGTCACCGACGCGATCTTCCATGCCCAGCAGGAAATGTTCACCACCGGCGACATGCGCGGCGTCCTGCTGCGCATCGCGCAGTCGGCCGGCCTGACGGAAGAGCAGTTCAACGCCTGCATCACCGACGAAGCGGCGCTAAAGGCCCTCAATGAGCGCGTCGAAAAGGCCATCAAGGTCGACAAGATCAACTCCACCCCGACCTTCGTGATCAACGGCAAGAAGGTGAAGGAGGGCGAAATCTCGCTCGCCGAACTCGACGCCGCCGTCGCAGAAGCTTCGAAATAAGCCATGGCCCAGCCGAACCGCCGTGTCGCTCTTGTCGCCGCTCTCGGCGCCCTGATGTTCGCGGCAGGTTCGGCGACCGCCGCGCCCGCCCCTGGCGACATGACCTTGGGCGACCCCAAGGCCAAGGTGCAGATGGTGGAATACGCCTCGCTCAGCTGCGTCCATTGCGCCGCGTTCAACAACGAGGTCTTTCCCGCCTTCCGGAAGAAATACATCGACAGCGGCAAGGTGCATTACACCTTCCGTGAAATCCTGACGCCGCCGCAACAGGTCGCCGCCGCCGGCTTCCTCACCGCCCGTTGCGCCGGCAAGGACCGCTACTTTCCGATCCTCGATGCGATGTTCCACGAGTTCGACGCTTGGTCGCAGTCGGGCGACGTCCGCGCATCGCTGCTGAAGGCCGGCAAGGCCGGCGGGCTCAGCGACCAGCAGGTGATGGCCTGCGTCGCCGACGAGAAGGCGCTCGATGCGCTGCAAACCCGCGTCGCCGAGAACGTCAAGCGGGGCGACATCACCGGGACGCCGACCTTCTCATTTAATGGCAAGGCGCATGTCGGACCGATGACCGCCGCCGAACTCGACGCCGCCGTGGCGCAAGCTTCCAAGAAATAGGAGGCGAACCGGACTCCGTGCATTTCCAGAGGCTACGTCTCTCAGGCTTCAAATCCTTCGTCGATCCGACCGAGTTTCGGATCGAGCCTGGAGTCACGGGCATCGTCGGGCCGAACGGCTGCGGCAAGTCGAACCTTCTGGAAGCGCTGCGCTGGGTGATGGGCGCCAACTCCGCCAAGGCGATGCGCGCCGGCGGCATGGACGACGTGATCTTCGCCGGGTCCGGTAACCGCGCCTCGCGCAACCACGCCGAGGTCACGCTCACCATCGACAACGCGGCCCGCAAGGCGCCGCCCGCCTTCAATGACGCCCCGGTGCTGGAGGTGGTCCGCCGCATCGATAAGGGCGCGGGCTCGACCTACAGGATCAACGGCCGCGAAGTGCGCGCCCGCGACGTCCAACTGCTGTTCGCCGACGCCTCCACCGGCTCGAACTCTCCGGCCCTGGTGCGCCAAGGCCAGATTTCCGAACTGATCGCCGCCAAGCCGCAGAACCGCCGACTGATCCTAGAAGAGGCGGCCGGCGTTTCTGGCCTGCATTCGCGCCGACACGAGGCCGAACTTCGGTTGCGGGCGGCTGAAACCAACCTCTCGCGCCTGGACGACGTAGCCCGCGAGCTGGAAAGCGCGCTGAACCGGCTGAAGCGCGAAGCGCGCCAGGCCGAGCGCTACAAGAAACTGTCGGCCGAGATCCGGTCCCTGCGGGGCGCCGTACTCTATTCCCGGTGGAGCGAAGCGCGCGACACCGCGGCCCGGCTGCGCACCGAGGCGAACGACGCCATCGCCGCCGTCGAGACCCATACCCGGCAGGCCGCCGCCTCCACCACCCGCGCCGCCCAGGCCGAGGAAGCGATCAAGCCGCTGCGGGAGGCCGAGACCATCGCCGCCGCGATCTTGCATCGCCTGGCCATCGACAAGGACCGGTTGGAGCGCGAGGGCGAGGCCCTGGCCGCCGAGGTCGCGCGGCTGACCGCCGATGTCGGCCGGATCGACGCCGACCGCGCCCGCGAGACTCAGATCGTCGAGGACGCGGACATCGCGCTGAAGCGCATGACAGGCGACCTGGAATCCCTTGAAGCGGCCATCGCCGCCGCGCCGGAGCGCACGCCCGAACTGGAGGAGGCCGCGCGCGCCGCCGAGGCCGCCCGGGTCGCGGCCGATAAGGCGGTTGAAGAACTCGCCATCCAGGCCGCCGCCGACGAAGCCCGCCGCCGGGCCGGCGCGGCGCGTGTCGATGAGGCCCGAGGCCGCCTCGCCCGCACCCAACGCGCCCTCGACCAGGCCAAGGCCGAACGCCAGCAACTGGGTCCGGCGATCACCCCGCAGATCGAGGCCGCGCGCACCGAGTTGGAGCGGCTTCAGGCCGCGCTCGTCACTGTCCGCGCCGCGCTTGAGGCCGCTGAGGAAGAGCGCAGCAAGGCGAGCGCAGCCGAGGCCGAAACGCGCGAGGCCGCCCGCAAGCAGGACGAGCAACTCGGCCGCCTCACCGCCGAGGCCCGGGCCCTGGCCCAAATCGTCGCCCAGCAGCGACGGGGCGGTTTCACCCCCGCCCTTGACGAGGTCTCCCCGACACGAGGCCATGAGAAGGCCTTGGCCGCCGCACTGGGAGACGACCTCGACGCCGCGCTCGATCCCAAGGCGCCGGCCTTCTGGGGCGGGCGTGACGCCGAGGCGCCGATCTGGCCGCCGGGCGCCGAACCGCTCGGCCCGCTGGTGCAGGCGCCGGCCGCGCTCGCCGCGCGCCTGGCCTTCATCGCCCTGGTGGGGCGTGAGGACGGCGATCGGCTGCAGCCGATGCTGATCCCCGGTTGCCGGCTGGTGTCGCGCGAAGGCGACCTGTGGCGCTGGGACGGGTTCACCGCCCGGGCCAACGCGCCCAAGCCCGCCGCGATCCGCATGGAGCAGAAGACCCGGCTGGCCGAGGTCGAGACCGAGATCGAGGCGGCCTCGCCCAGCGCCCAGGCCGCCGAGGAGGCGCAACAGGCGGCCGCCGCCAGCGTCCGCGCCGCCGAAGACACGCTGCGCAACGCCCGGCGCGAACCGCCGATGGCCGAGCAGAAGGTCGCCATCGCGCGCACCCATCTCGAAAAGCTCGACCGCGAAGCCACCCGCCGCGAAGCCCAATCCCAATCCCTGGACGACGTCATCCGCCGCTTCGAAGGCGAACTGGCCGAGGCCGAGGCGACGTTGCAGGTCGCCCTCGCTGAAACGTCGCAGGACGCAGCGGTCGGCGATCTCACGGCCCGGCTGGCCAATGCCCGCGCCGCGGCCGGTCCGGCCCGCGAAGCCGCCGCCCAGGCGCGCGCGGCGGTGGATATCGAGGTGCGTGAACGCGACGGCCGCGCCCGGCGACTGGAGAACCTGAAGCGCGATTCCAGCGACTGGACCCGCCGCGCCCAGACCGCCGCCAAACGCCTTGAACATCTTGCCGAAGCCCGCCGCGGCGCGCAGGCGGCGCTCGACAAGGCTCATGAAGCGCCGGCCTCCCACCAGGAACGCCTAACCAAGCTGCTCGATGAATTGGCCGCCGCCGAGGCCCGCCGCGCGCAGTCATCCGACGCCCTGGCCCAGGCGGAAACCGCCCGGACCGAGGCCGACCGCGCCCTGCGCGCCGCCGAGTCCGCCGCCGGCGAAGCCCGCGAGTTGCGCGCCACGCTGGCCGCCAAGCTCGAAGCGGCCATCGAGCGCCTGGCTGAAATCACCGGGCAGATTCGCGAAGCCGCCAGGATCGAGCCCGAACAACTGGGACGTAAGTTGGCCGACGAGGCCGTCGCCATCCCGACCGACGCCGGGGGCATGGAGTCCCACCTGCAGAATCTGGAACGCCAGCGCGACTCGATCGGCGCGGTGAACCTGCGGGCCGAGGAAGAAGCCGGCGAGCACTCGACCCGCCTGGAGACCATGCACACCGAGCGCGCCGACCTGACGGGCGCCATCGCGCGGCTGCGTCAAGGCATCGACGAGCTGAACGGCGAGGGCCGCGAGCGGCTGCTGGCGGCGTTCGACATCATCAACGAACATTTCAAGGCGCTGTTCGAGGCCCTGTTCCAAGGTGGCCAGGCCGAGCTGCGGCTGGTGGAGTCCGACGATCCGCTCGAAGCCGGGCTCGAAATTTTCGCCTGCCCGCCCGGCAAGCGGATGGCGACCATGAGCCTGATGAGCGGCGGTGAGCAGGCCTTGACCGCCTGCGCGCTGATCTTCGGCGTCTTCCTGGCCCAGCCCGCCCCGATCTGCGTGTTGGACGAAGTCGACGCCCCGCTCGACGACGCCAATGTCGACCGCTTCTGCAACCTGCTCGATGAAATGAGACGCCGCACCGAGACCCGCTTCATCACCATCACCCACAATCCGGTGACGATGGCGCGCATGGACCGGCTGTTCGGCGTCACCATGGCCGAGCGAGGCGTCTCGCAACTGGTCTCGGTCGACCTTCGCCAGGCCGCCGCCATGGCGGCCCAGTAGGTAAGGTTTTCGAGGATTCTAGTGGGAACCGCCCCTCAGCGTGACGAATGCAAGGCTGGGGCTGTGTGGACCAGTTGTCGCGACGCCGAAAAACCGTGTAAATACAAAGCTGTAAATAGCACATCCCCAGCCTTGACGCACTGCACCCGCGTCTATAGGTTCCGCGCGACTTGAAGCCCCGGCCGCGGCGGGCGACGTCGTGGTCACATAGGCCACAACACATGCCGCATCCGGAAAACACACGCGACGAGGACATCAAGCGCCTCGACGAAAGGGCCGCCGCGCTTGAGGCGCGGACGGCCCCGGTAGCGCGTGACTATGGTTCCAAGGCCGCCGGCTACGGCTATCGCCTCATGGGCGTGCTGATAGGTGGCGTCTTTGTAGGTCTGGGCTTGGGTGCTGGGGCGGACGTTGTCTTTAAGACTGCGCCCTGGGGGATGATCATCGGGGTCCTTGGGGGCTTCGGTATTTCGATTTGGATGGCCGTAAGTTCGGCTCAGCGGATGGCTGCCGAGGCGGCGAAGGAATGGGGTCCTCCCAAGGACGTCCCCTTCGACGACGAGGAAGATTGAGGAGTTCGTCGCGGCATGGCCGATCCGATGCATCAGTTCGAGATCCAGAAGATCGCGGGCTTGCCCGAAATGGCCTTTACGCTTCCTGGCGTTGGCGTGGTCGATATGTCGATCACCAACTCCACGGTCGCCATGCTGCTGGCCGCGACGCTAGTCGTGCTGTTCCTGGCGGTCACGACCGCCAAAGCCGCCGTGGTTCCTGGTCGCCTGCAGGTGATCGGTGAGGGCGTCTTCAGTTATATCGACGATCTGGTCGCAGGAATTATCGGTCACGAAGGCCGCAAGTTCTTCCCGTTCGTCTTCGCTCTTTTCATGTTCATCCTGGCGATGAACACGCTTGGCCTGTTCCTGGTGTTCACCGCCACTTCGCAGCTCGCCGTGACGGCCGCGCTGGCGGTCATGACCATCCTGCTGGTCGTCGGCTACGGCATCCTTCGCAACGGCGCGAACATGTACAAGCTGTTCGTCCCGGGCGGCGTGCCTTGGTACATGCTGATCCTGGTCACCCCGATCGAGATTATCTCCTTCGTCCTGCGCCCGGTGACCCTGGCCCTGCGTCTGTTCGGCAACATGCTGGGCGGCCACGTGGCCCTGAAGGTCTTCGC
>NZ_JAURWM010000084.1 GCF_030654915.1 Phenylobacterium sp.
GGCGCAGATGAAGCAGCTCGCCGGTATGCGTGGTGCGATGGCCAAGCCTTCGCGCGAGATCATCGAGAGCCCGAGCATTTCCAACTTCAAGGAAGGCCTGTCGGTTCTCGAATACTTCAACTCGACCCACGGTGCCAGTAAGGGCCTCGCCGACACCGCGCTGAAGACCGCCAACTCCGGCTATCTGACGCGTCGTCTGGTCGACGTGGCGCAGGACTGCATCATCAACGAGGAAGACTGCGGCACCACCCGGGGCATCACCCTGCGGGCCGTGGTCGAGGGCGGCGACGTTCTCGTCTCGCTGGGTCTGCGGGTCCTGGGCCGGTTCGCCGCCGAAGACGTGAAGGATCCGGGCACCGGTGAGGTCATCTTCCCGGCCGACACCTACTTCGACGAGAACATGTGCGATCTCGTCGACAAGATCGGCGTTCAGTCGATCAAGGTGCGTTCGGTCCTGACCTGCGAAGCCAAGGTCGGCGTCTGCGGCGCCTGCTACGGCCGCGATTTGGCTCGTGGTACTCCGGTCAATATCGGTGAAGCGGTCGGCGTTATCGCCGCCCAATCCATCGGCGAACCCGGCACCCAGCTGACGATGCGGACCTTCCACATCGGCGGCACCGCCCAGGTGGCCGAGCAATCGTTCTTCGAGACCGGCAACGAAGGTGTCGCGCGGATCGTGGGCGGCATGACCGTCCAGGCTCCCGACGGCGAGTTCGTGGTCCTGAGCCGCAACCTGCAGATCATCGTGCAGGTCGATGGCAAGGACCGGGAAACCTACAAGCCGCCTTACGGCGCCCGCCTGCGGGTCAAGGAAGGCGACAAGGTCAAGCGCGGTCAGCGTCTGGCCGAGTGGGACCCCTACTCGAACCCGATCATTTCCGAAGTGGGCGGCAAGGTTCGCTTCGAAGACCTGGTCGAGAACCTGTCGGTCCGCGAAGAAGCCGATGAAGCCACCGGCATTTCGAACCGCGTGGTCATCGACTGGCGCACCTCGACCAAGGGTTCGGACCTGCGTCCGGCCATGTCGGTGATCGGTGAAGGCGGCGCCTACATGCGCATCTCCAACGGCGGGGAGGCGCGATACCTCCTGCCGAGCGGGGCCATTCTTTCGGTTGGCGACGGCGACGAGATCAAGCCAGGTGAAGTCCTGGCCCGCGTCTCGACGGAAAGCGCCAAGACCCGTGACATCACCGGTGGTCTGCCGCGCGTCGCCGAACTCTTCGAAGCCCGCCG
>NZ_JAURWM010000100.1 GCF_030654915.1 Phenylobacterium sp.
GGTCGAGCGGATCATGCGCGACGTGAACTACGGCTGGCTGATCCGCTACATGCACGCCAACGGCGCCTCGATGTTCTTCATCGCGGTCTACATCCACATGTTCCGCGGCCTCTACTACGGGTCCTACAAGGCTCCCCGTGAAGTGCTGTGGATCCTGGGCTGCGTGATCTACCTGCTGATGATGGCCACGGCCTTCATGGGCTATGTGCTGCCTTGGGGCCAGATGAGCTTCCACGGCGCCGTCGTGATCACCAACCTGTTCGGCGCGTTCCCGATCGTTGGCGATGCGATCACCACCTGGCTGTGGGGCGGCTTCGCCGTCGACAACCCGACGCTGAACCGCTTCTTCTCGCTGCACTTCCTGCTGCCGTTCATGATCGCCGGCGTCGTTGGCCTGCACATCTGGGCGCTGCACGTGCCGGGGAACAACAACCCGACCGGCGTGAACGTGAAGTCGAAAGAGGACACCGTTCCCTTCCACCCGTACTACACGGTGAAGGACGGCTTCGCGATCGTGCTGTTCATGATCATGTTCGCGACCTTCGTGTTCTATAATCCGAACGCGCTCGGCCACGCCGACAACTACATCCCGGCCAACCCGTTGGTCACCCCGGCGCACATCGTTCCGGAATGGTACTTCCTGCCGTTCTACGCGATCTTGCGCGCGGTTCCGGACAAGCTCGGCGGCGTGCTGCTGATGTTCGGCTCCATCGCGGTGATGTTCGTCCTGCCGTGGCTCGATACGTCCAAGGTGCGCTCCATGCGCTACCGGCCGACCGCGAAGCTGTACTTCTTCATCTTCGTGCTGGCCTGCCTGATCCTTGGCTATTGCGGCGGTCAGCTGCCCGACGATCACGTCATCCCGGGCCTGTCGACCTTCACCCTGATCGATGCGGATCTGAACAGCTTCGTCTGGCTGTCCCGTTTCGCCGCGCTCTACTACTTCGCGTACTTCCTCGTCATCCTGCCGGTTCTGGGCCTCACCGAGACCCCGCTTCCGCAGCCGGAATCGATTAGTGCGCCTGTGCTTTCGCATCCCGCCAACGCGCCCGCCGGCGCCGCGGCTTCGCCTGAAAAGAGGGGTTGAGCCTAAGATGCTGCGTAAAGGTATCGCGCTCGCGGCGTTTGGGCTGGCCATTCTGGCTGCGCCCGCCGCCCTCGCCGCTGGCGGCGCCGCGCCGGTGAAACATGTCGAGTTCGGCTTCGAAGGCCCGTTCGGCAAGTTCGACCAGGCCCAGCTGCAACGGGGTTATAAGGTTTATCGGGAGGTCTGCTCGGCCTGCCACTCGATGGACCTGATGTACTTCCGGAACCTCGGCCAGAAGGGCGGACCGTTCTTCGATCCGAAATATCCGAACCCGAACGACAACCCGTATGTGAAGTCGATCGCCGCGGAATATCAGATCAAGGACATCGACTCCGAAACCGGCGACGTCATTGAACGTCCCGGCACCTCGGCTGATCGTTTCCCCTCGCCGTTCCCGAACGAACCGGCGGCCCGGGCGTCCAATGGCGGCGCCATGCCGCCGGATCTCTCGGTGATGGCCAAGGCCCGCCACCATGGGCCGCAGTACATCTACTCGCTGCTCACCGGCTATCAGGATCCGCCCGCGGGTCTGAAGGTCGGGGTCGGCCAGCACTACAACCCCTTCATGGCCGGTGATGTCACCGCGTCGTGGTCGGGTCCGCACGACAAGGTGCCGCCGGGCGGCTTCATCGCCATGGCCCCGCCGCTCTCGGCTGGCCAGGTGAGCTTCGACGACGGCACCAAGTCGACGTTGGAGAACCAAGCCAAGGACGTCGCCGCCTTCCTCGCCTGGGCTTCCGAGCCCAAGATGCAGGAACGCAAGGCGTTCGGCATGGCCGCCATGATCTACCTGCTGATCTTCGCCGGTCTGCTCTATGTGAGCTATCGCAAGATCTGGAAGAACGTCGCCCACTAGGGCCGCCTTCCAACCAAGACGACCAAGGCCCCGGACTTGTCCGGGGCCTTTTTCTTTGGCCTAACCTGCCGGGCGCAGCAGCAACCGGCCTCGCGGGAAGTCGAACCGCAGTCGCCAACGCGCTAGCAGCGGCCCTCCGATGACGCCGGCCGCCGGCTCGCCCTGCACCAGGCCGCCGTCCAGGTTTTCGAACAGTCGCGCGCCAAACGAGGCGGCTCGCAGTTTGGCGCGGCCCTCGCCATACGGCAGGAGTTCTTGCGGCTTGGCGGCGCCAGGAACCGTGGCGAGGTCAGCGCCCAGCCGCATGGCGGTGTCGGCTCCTGTGGCGATGACGAAGTCGCCGGCCAGGGAGCGCGGCCCGTCGGACGCCGCGGCCCGCGCGATCGCAACCCCGACGCCGGGTTTGAGCGGCAGTGAGGTTTCCGCCAGGAACGCCGGCGCCTCGCCTCGCGGATAGATCGCGATCCTGCACGGCTCGAAGCTGACATCGACCACGAAGCCTGACAGCAGGTCGGCCCCGATCACCCCGGCGATGGGCGTGGGAAAGGCCCAGGTCCGCGCGTCGAGATCGACGACGCTGAACGGCCGGTCGGGCCAGGAGAGCCCGGCGATTCGCACCGGGCCACGCAGGGCGGTTCCGGTCAGCCCCGCACCTTGGGCCTTGGTCTCGTGCAGCAGGGTGGTCGGAGCGCCCGTGTCGAGGATGTAGTCGCCGGCCAGCCCGTCGATCGAGGCGGAGGCGACGACGACGCCCTGCTCGTACCAGCATGTGGTCTCACCGGCGGCGGCCTGGCCTGCCGACGCCAGGACGGCCAGAAGGGCGCTTGAGGCTAGGAATGCAGGCTTCATGGCGTCCGCGAGGTGAGTTTACGTGCCCAGCATAGCCAAGCCGCCGCCCCTCGGCGATATTTGGCGACATGGACCTGACCAAGCTCATCCGCACCATTCTGGACTACCCAAAGCCGGGGGTGATGTTTCGCGACATTTCGACCTTGCTGGGTCATGCGCGGCGCTTGCGCGAGGCTGGCGTGTCGGTTTCCGTCCTCGCCACATTCGAAGGCTGCTGATGGGTCTTATCTTGGCGCGAACCATCGGCTAAGTGCGGGCATGGCTTTCACGCGCGCGTGGCGCGATTTCAAACGTATGCAGGACATCGCCGTCGGCGCGGCGGCGCTGATCTATGCCGGGGCGGTGGTCCACGCCTTCCAGGTGCTGCCGGGCGGCGGTGAGTTGATCGCCCAACGCACCCTGATCTGGCCGGGCCTGATCCTCTTCCTCTCATTGATCTTGCCGCTCCTCGTGCCATTCCTGAAGCGGCTGCTGGCTCGCTACGTCTGGCTGAGCTTCCAGGCGGGGTTTGGGCAGACCGCCGTTTCGGTGCTGACCGGCGTCGGGCTCCTCGCGGTGGCGGCTGGGTTTATCTACTGGCAGGTCTGGGCGGTCGGCCACGGCGGCCGCTATCCGGCCGGCGTGTTCTCGGGCTACGCGGCCGGCATCGGCATACTGGCGGCCCAGGCGGTGCTGGTGCGGGCGCTGGAGACCGTGCCCGAAGTCCGCAAGCAGATTGAGGAACCGGCTGGTCCTACCGAGGCAGGAGCCGCCTGAGACGCACGCAGGGCAATCCGTCCTCGTCGAGCTCGGTGGCAATTTCCGTGAAGCCAAGCTTGTCGAGAATTCGCCGTGAGGCGGCGTTGGCGGGATCGATCGTCGCGTCGATCGACGGGGCTTGGCTGGAGTCGATTATCGCGTGGGCGGCCTCGCTGGCCAAGCCCTGTCCCCAGAACTGTCGGGCGAAACCGTAGAGCAGTTCAACAACCTCCTCGTCGGCCCGCCAGACCAGGCCGGCCCAGCCGATCAGAGCGCCGCTCTCGGCATGGACCACGGCCCGGCTGCCAAGGCCGGTGTCGGGCAAGCTGGCGGCGGCGTTGGTGATCCATTCGGCTGTCGAGGCCCGGCTGAGCGGTTGGCCGTCGCCGACGAAGGCCATTACAGCCGGATCGCTGGTGATCGCCGACAGGGCGTCGAGATCGCCGTCCGCCATGGGGCGGAGCCGTAGTCGCCTCGTTTCGATCACCGCGGCGTTCATCTAGATCGAGCTCCGCCCGCCGCCATTGTTGGAGAACAGCGCCAAGGTCCGTAGGCGGGCCAGGTGGGCGCTGTCGGGATGATAGTCGGCCCGGCGATCTGACATAAAGCCATGCCCAGCCTCGTACACGTGCACGCGAACGTCGGGATGGGCCTCGCGGATCTCTTCCACGCGCTCGGGCGGGATCGAGGCGTCGGCCTTGCCAAAGTGCAGGATGATCGGAATCTTGGGCGTCTCGTCCTTCAGTTCGGTGATCCGCCGGCCATAGAAGGCCGAGGCCGCCGAGAGCCCCGTGCAGCGGCACGCCGCCAGCCAGGTCGCGGCCCCACCCCAACAGAAGCCGGTCGCGAACACTGGGCCTGAGAGGGCGTCTATGGCCGCTTGGACGTCGCCGGCCACTTGGTCCCAGGGCGTCTCCTGAGAGTAGCGCACGCCCTTCGCTACGGCCTCCTGGCCGTAGTCGGCGGCGAAGCCGGGCTCCAGGCGATCATAGAAGGCCGGAGCGATGGTCTCGTAGCCCTCCTCGGCGAAGCTATCGGCCAGTTCGCGGATGTGATCGGTGATCCCGAAGATCTCCTGGATCAGCACCAGGCCGCCGCGCCGGGCGTCGGTGGGCTTGGCGTGATAGGCCGCCAGCTCAAAGCCGTCGAAGCGGCTCCTCAGGGTGATGGTTTCGCCCACGCTCAGGCGGCCTCGAACAGTTCGCGCGTGCGGACCCGGGCGAGGTCGGCGGCCTCCTCGGCGTAGCGTTCCGGGCTCTCGTTGTTGAAGCCATGCCCGGCGCCTTCGTAGATATAGACCGGGACGTCTGGATTGTGGGCGTGCACCGCCGCCTCGACCTCGTCGGCCTTGATGCCGGGATCGGTGTGGCCAAGGTGGATGATGGTGGGGCAAAGGGGCTTCAGGGCTGCGTTGGCCTGGACCAGGCTGCCGTAATAGCTCGAGGCGGCGGCGATGCCGTCCAGCTTGCCGGCGGTCAGCCAGGTCAGCGACCCGCCGTAGCAATAGCCGACGACGAAGACCTTGCCGCGTTCGGCCAGGAAGTCGCGGCAGGCGGCGATGTCGCCAAGCGCTTGGTCCAGCGGCGTGGCGCGGGCGTGGGCGACGCCGGCGGTGAGGCCCTCGGGATCATGGCCGGCGGTGAAGCCATGCTCGCGGCGGTCGTAGAGGGACGGGGCGATGGCCTCGTAGCCCGCCTTGGCCCAGCGCTCGACATCGGCGCGGATGTGGCGATCGATGCCGAAGATCTCTTGCAGCACGATCACGCCGCCCTTGCGCGGGGTGAAAGCCTGCTCGTGATAGGCCGAAAACTCGAAGCCGTCCGCGCCCCGAAGGGTGATCGTCTCGCCCATGCGTCTCTCCCGTCTGTGGCGGGAGCTAAGCAGAGATCGCGGCGGCGCCAAGCGGAGATCGCCGGGCGCCGCTCATAGAAATCCTGCCCCGCCCAGCGGGGAGGGCCTAGCTGGCGCTAGACGTTGAAGCGGAAGTTCAGCACGTCGCCGTCGTGGACGACGTACTCCTTGCCTTCTTGACGGAATTTCCCGGCTTCTCGGGCGCCAGCTTCGCCCTTGAAGCGCACATAGTCGTCGTAGGCGATGGTTTCAGCGCGGATGAAACCCTTCTCGAAGTCGGTGTGGATCACGCCGGCGGCCTGCGGGGCGGTGTCACCCTTGTGGATGGTCCAGGCGCGGGCCTCTTTAGGGCCGACGGTGAAGTAGGTCTGCAGGCCCAGCAGATGATAGGCCTCGCGGATCAGCTTGTTCAGGCCGGGCTCGGCCAGGCCCAGGGTCTCCAGGAACTCGGCGCGCTCGGCCGGGTCCAGCATGGCGATCTCGCTCTCGATCTGGGCGGAGATGAACACATGGTCGGCGCCGTCACGCTTGGCGCGCTCGGCCACCAGGTTCGACATCTCGTTGCCGTCGGCGGCGGAGCCTTCGTCGACATTGGAGACGTAGAGGGCAGGCTTGGAGGTCAACAGCTGCAGCATCTGCCAGGCCTTGGCGTCCTCGGGGGAGACCACGGCCTTGCGGGCCGGGCGGCCGGCGTTCAGCTCGGTGAGGGCCAGTTGGACCAGTTTCAGCGTCAGCGCGCTTTCCTTGTCGCCGGCCTTGGCGCGCTTCTCCAGGTTGGAGACCCGCTTCTCCAGGCTCTCGAGGTCGGCCAGCATCAGTTCGGTCTCGATGGTTTCGAGATCGGCCAGGGGATCAACCTTGCCTTCGACATGGGTGATGTCGTCGTCGATGAAGCAGCGGGCCACGAAAGCGACGGCGTCGCAGTCGCGGATATTGGCCAGGAACTGGTTGCCCAGACCCTCGCCCTTGGACGCGCCGCGCACCAGGCCGGCGATGTCCACGAAGTTGATCCGCGCAGGGATGATTTCCTTGGACGGGATGACCGCCGCCAGCGCGTCCAAGCGCGGCTCGGGCACCGCCACGTCGCCGGTGTTGGGCTCGATGGTGCAGAACGGATAGTTGGCGGCCTGGGCCGCGGCCGTCTGGGTGAGCGCGTTGAACAGGGTCGATTTGCCGACGTTCGGCAGACCGACGATGGCGACTTTAAGGGCCATGTCGTCCTCTAGGATTGGGTCGGCGCCGGTTTAGCGGACGCGGGAGAAAATGTCGTCAGGCCAGTCAGCCGCGGCCCTGCGGGATGTCGCTCTTGTCGGCCGGGGCCAGGCGCATGACCTCGGTCTGGTATTTCTCGTCCTCGCCGGCGGCCAGCAAAGGGGCGGCGTCGGCCACGGCCGCCAGCAGGTCGGCGACCCACTGTTGATCGACCTTGTGGAAGTCAGACAGCACGTGGCCCTGCACGCGGTCCTTGTGCCCCGGATGGCCGACGCCAAGACGGGCGCGGCGGAAGTCGGGGCCGATATGGGCGGTGAGGGAGCGGACGCCGTTGTTGCCCGCCGCGCCGCCGCCCGTCTTCATGCGGAAGCGGCCCGGCGCCATGTCGATCTCGTCGTAGAACAGCACGAGGTCGGCGGGCTTCAGCTTGTAGAACTTGAGCGCCTCGGCCGCGGCCCGGCCGGTCTCGTTGTAGAAGGTCTGGGGTTTCAGGATCAGGGCGCGAATCGCGCCATCTGGCGTCTCGATCTCCCCCTCGCGAACGAGGGAGGAGAAACGAGAGCGTTCGGGACCGAAGCGCCAACGGCGCGCGATCTCATCGACGGCCATGAAGCCGATATTATGCCGGTTGCCCGCATGGCGGGCTCCCGGATTTCCTTGGCCAGATAGGACAAGCATACGATCTCCCCTGCGAAGAAGAGATCGCTCTGCTTACTCGCTGGTCGAGGAGGCGGCGGCGGCCGCATCGTCAGCCGCGGCGTCGGCCGAGGCGGACGCCGAGGAGCCGGCCAGGGTGGCGACGACGAAGTCGCGGTCCAGGGAGGCGACGACGCCCTTGGGCAGTTCGAAGGCCGACATGCGGATGGTGTCGCCGATGTCCAGGCCGGTCAGGTCGCAGACCAGTTCTTCCGGAATGGCGTCGGCCGGGCAGGACAGCTCAACGTCGTGACGGACGATGTTCAGCGTGCCGCCCTTCTTGAGGCCCGGCGAGGCGTCATGATTCTTGAAGTGCACCGGCACGGCGATCTTGATCAGCTGGTGCTCGTCGACGCGGTACAGGTCGAAGTGCACGGGCACGTCGGTGACCGGGTCCATGTCGATCGCCTTGGCGATGACCGGCTGGGTTTCATCGCCGTACTTCAGGGTCACCAGGTGGCCCAGCAGCTTGCCGGTGTAGAGCGCCTTGCGGAACTCGTTCGACTTCACGGCGACGGCCACGGGATCCTTGTCGCCGCCGTACAGCACGCCGGGGACCAAGCCCGCGCGGCGGGTTTCACGCGCGCCACCGGTTCCAGTGCGCTCGCGGAGTTCAACGTTCAGGATGATATCGGCCATGGCCTTGCCTCAAAACGAAGCCGCCGCGCGATAACCCGCGCGGCGACGGAACGACCCCTTTGGGCCGAAAGGTGCGCGTAGATACACAAAACCCAGGCCCGTGGCAACGGGCGCGGGTAAGGAATCCTACGGCTTCTTGACGGGCTTCTTCGCAGGCTTCTTGACCGGTGTCACCGTGTAGGTCGCATCGGGCCGAACCTTGGGCACGAACTTGTACTCATAGGGCTCGGGCTGGCCTGACGCCTTGATGACGCAGCGGGCGGTATCCATCATGGCGTGTTGGCCGAGGCAGAAGATATCCTCGTAGTGCGGCTTGGAGACCGCCAGACACTGATAGAGGTTGAGCTTGGCCAGATTGGCGCAGGACGCGATGTTCGGCTCGACCATCAGCGCGTTGAGCGTCTCCATGTTCGTCTCGGCGCCGTAGCCAAGGATCGCGAGCGCGGCGATCGACATGCTGCGAATCACCACTGGGGTGAAGGGCGGCGTGACGGACGCGCCGCTGAGGCCCAACGTCTGACCACCGACCGCGGCCTGTTGCAGGCGGGAGGTCTCGGCCAGATCGCCGACAACGGGGGTGGCGCTGAGGGCCTTGGCCTGAGCCAGGCGCAGGTCGCGGCTGGCGACGTCGGCCTTGGACCAGGATTGACGCTGGACGTCATAGGCCGACTGTTTCACCGTCTTGCCGGCTTCGTAGAATGTGGCGCCGTCGGCGCCGAGCGCGGCGACCACCAGGCCCGCGGCGCTGCTCGAGCCTTGCAGCCCGACCACATAGGCCGGGTCCTTCATGATCGCGTAGGCGATCTCCTGACGCTGCTGGGCGGTGCCGGCATATTGCCGCACGCCAGCGACGAAAGCCGGGTCTTGCAGCGCGACGATCGCGCCGTAGGCGATGGCGCCTTGCAGAAACTGCTTGGGCTCGTAGGCGACGCCCACCTTGAGGGCCTGGGCGATGTCGGGGCCGGCGGCGAAGGCCGGTGTGATCTTCGACGCCCGGTCCATGTAGTAGCGGTAGGCGCTGGCCTGCTCGATGAGCTTTGGCGCGAGGGTGACCGGCGGCGGCGGGGCCACTACGGCCTTTGGCGCAGGCGGCTCGGCGCACGCGGTCAACACGGCTGCGAGTACGATAGCGGAGGCCGTCAGGCCCGCGCGAGAAGCGGAAATCATCCTGCGCCCTCCCCAATTAAATAGGCGCGAATCATAACGCCCTGAACGGGCAAGAATGTGACCGCGTATCCTTAACGGGAATTCACCAAGCTTGGCCTTAAGCGACCGAAACTGTCAGTCGAACAGCTTGGAGACCGATTCCTCGTTGGCGATCCGGCGGATCGCTTCGCCCAGCAGCTTGTCGCAGCTGACATAGCGTATCTTGCCGCCGTCGCCGGCCCGTTCGGGGGCGGGGATGGAGTCGGTCATCACCAACTCCTTGAGCACCGAGTTGTTTACGCGCTCGACCGCCGCGCCGGACATCACGCCATGGGTGACGTAGGCCGAGACCTCGGTGGCGCCGCCGTCGATCAGGGCCTGGGCGGCGTTGCAGAGCGTGCCGCCGCCGTCGATCATGTCGTCGAACAGGATGCAGCGACGGCCGTCGACGTCACCGATGACGTTGGCGACTTCGCTCTTGCCGGGACCCGAGCGGCGCTTGTCGACGATCGCCAGTTCGGCGTTCAGTCGGCTGGCCACCGCCAGGGCGCGAACCACGCCGCCGACGTCGGGCGAGACAATCATGATGTCGGATGGCGACTGGTAGTTTTCCTTGATGTCGGTCGCCAGCAACGGCGCGGACAGCAGGTTGTCGGTCGGGATGTCGAAGAAGCCTTGGATCTGGCCGGAGTGCAGATCCATGGTGAGGACCCGGTCGGCGCCAGCGCGCTCGATCAGGTTGGCGACCAGCTTGGCCGAGATCGGGGTCCGGCCGCCGGTTTTCCGGTCCTGCCGGGCGTAGCCGAAATAGGGCATGACAGCGGTGATCCGCTTGGCTGACGCGCGCTTCAGCGCATCGATGCAGACCAGCAGCTCCATCAGGTTGTCGTTGGCCGGATAGTTGGTCGACTGAAGAATGAAGACGTCCTCGCCGCGGACGTTCTCGTCGATCGTCACCCACACTTCGTTGTCCGCGAACCGTTTGACCTGGGCCCGCGTGAGCGGGAGATCCAGGTGGGAGGCCACGGCCTCGGCCAGAGCGCGGTTGGAGTTGCCGGCCAGCAGCTTCATCGGACCCTCAGGGGCAATGGTGTCGGTGTTGGCGGGCTTTTAGCAGGGCCATGGTCGGGGGCAAGGGCTCAGAGTCCGCAGGTCACGAATGAGGCGCCGACGCCTCGCGCCACGGCCATGCTTCGTTTAGGGTGCCGCCATGCCCAAAATCGGACTTCCGGCCTGGACCTGGCTCTCGCCCATCATTGGCGCCTTGATGTTGCTTGGAGCAAAATTGGGGGGCGCGTTCGATCTGGCGCTGGCCGCCGGGCTGATCGCCTGCGTGTTGGCCGCTGTGCACCACGCCGAGGTGGTGGCGCACAAGATCGGCGAGCCCTACGGCACGTTGGTTCTAGCCATCGCGGTGACGGTCATCGAGGTGGCCCTGATCGTCTCCTTGATGCTTTCGGGCGGCATGGCGGCTTCGGGCCTGGCGCGCGACACGGTGTTCGCCGCCATCATGATCATCCTGAACGGTCTTGTAGGGCTATGCCTGTTGCTGGGCGGCGCGCGCCATCTTGAGCAAAAGTTCGGCCAGGCCGGCGTCAGCGCGGCGCTCGCCACCCTGGCGGCCATGACGGTCCTCACCCTGGTGCTGCCGAACTACACGACCAGCACGCCGGGGCCGGTCTATTCGGGCAGCCAGCTCGCCTTTGTCGGGCTGGTTTCGCTGGTGCTCTACGGGACCTTCGTCCTGGTGCAGACGATGCGCCATCGCGACTACTTCCTGCCGACCGGTCCGAAGGCCCATGACGAGGAGGCGCACGCCGCCCCGCCGACGACGTTGGACGCCTGGATCAGCCTAGGACTGTTGGTGATCGCCCTGGTGACTGTCGTGTTGCTCGCCAAATCCTTGGCGCCGACGATCGAGCGGGCGGTCGCGGACGCCGGCGCGCCCAAGGCCGTGGTCGGGGTGATCATCGCCGCCCTCGTGCTGGCGCCGGAAAGCCTGGCGGCGGTGCGTGCGGCGCGGGCCAACCGGCTTCAGACCAGCCTGAACCTGGCCCTAGGCTCGGCCCTGGCCTCCATCGGCCTGACCATTCCGGTCGTCGCGGTCGTCTCGCTATGGATGGACTGGCCGCTGTCGCTGGGCCTCGACGCCAAGGCGATGGTGCTGCTGATGCTGACCCTGATCGTCACGACCCTGTCCTTGGGCACAGGGCGGACCACGGTGCTGCAGGGCGTGGTCCACCTGGTGATCTTCGCGGTCTACCTGTTCACCACCATCGTGCCCTAGACCAGGGCGATGGCCGAGAGCAGGCGGCCGAAATCAGGTTCGCCCTGCTTGAACGCCCGGCGGTTGGAGTAGAACAGCTCCGCCTCGACGCAGGTGTCGCGGCCGACCCATTCGCAGGTCTCGACGCCGGCCTGGCGCAGGCGGTGCAGGACGAAGGCGGGCAAGTCGAACATCTGCTTGTCGGCGGTTTGGCCGGCCGAGAAGAACTGGGCGTTGGCGGCGTCTTCGGCCGTGAAGCGGTCCAGGAATTCCAGCCCCACTTCATAGGATGCTGGCCCGATGCAAGGGCCGACGACGGCCACGATGTTGGACCGCTGCGCGCCTAGCGCCAGCATCTGATCCAGCGTCGCCTCGACGACGCCGGTCAGGGCGCCTTTCCAGCCGGCGTGGGCCGCGGCGACGACGCCAGCCTGGGGATCGGCGAACAGGATCGGCGCGCAGTCGGCGGCCAGGGCTCCGCACACCAGTCCGCGCCGATCAGTGGCCACGCCATCGGCCTGCGGCCGCCCATCCTCGCCCCAAGGGTGCTCGGCGATGACCGCGGTGGCCGAATGGATCTGATAGCAGGTGTCCAGCGCCTCCGGCGCGACGCCGAAGTGCGCCGCCGCGCGTCGGCGATTCTCGCTGACGTCGCCGGGGACGTCGCCGGAGCCGATTCCGACATTCAGCCCCTCATAGATGCCGGTGGAGACCCCGCCTTGCCGGGTGAAGAAGGCATGCTTCACGCCTGCGAGGTCGAGCAGGGGCGAGGTGATCACGGGCAGGTCGGTCAAGTCAGGTCCTCGAAGCCCGGAGCTATGAGGCCCGGCGTGTGGATACAGGCGACCTTGAACAGTTCGCCCATCTGGTCGGGAGAGATCAGGCGTTCGAGCTGGCGTTCGATCTCGCCCGCGCGGTCGGGCCGGGCGGCGGCAAGGGCCTCGGCGCGGGCGCCGATCCCCAGCCGAACCAGGAACTCGCCCTGGGTCAGAATGTGCGCCGTTCCCGCGCCCTGGGCGTGGGCGGCGGCGAGCACGGCGGGGAAATCGGCATGGACGGTCAGGTCGGCCTCGCCGGGAGCCGCCAACGGGCTTTCCTTCTGGTGTTTCCGCAGGGCCTGCAGGGTGTCGCCAAAGCCGGGGACCGCGCGGCCATAGTCGATGAGCAACGCCGCCCCGCCGTCGTCGATGATCCGGGCGGCGAGCTCGGCGCCCAGGGCCGCCTGGGCCGGCGCCTGTTCCAGGATCGCCCCGACCGGCGCCTCGCGGGGGAGCGGGGGGGTATGAGCCAGGCCGAAGGCGAGCTCGCCGGCCTCGTCCAATCCGACCATTCGTTCGGCCCAGCCGCGCTCGGTGCGCACGAATTGGCGGGCGGGCAGGCAGTCGAGCAGTTCGTTGGCGATCAGCAGGATCGGCGCGTCGCCTGGAACCTCGGCCAGGGATCTGGCCCAGGAAATCCGGTCGCCCAAGGTCTGTCGCTGGCGATCACGCAAGGGGGGTGAGACCTCCACGAGCCACACATCGGCGGCGTCGGTGAATTCCGGCGACAGCCGCGTGGCGCGCAGCAAGTCGCTCATCAGCGTCCCGTCGCCGGGGCCCATCTCCACCAGGCGGAAGGGCGAGGGGCGGCCGAGCCGGTTCCAGCTTTCCACGGCCCAGAGGCCGATCAGCTCGCCAAACATCTGACTGACCAGCGGCGCGGTGATGAAGTCGCCGCCCGCGCCGAGCGCCGGGCGGGTGGCGTAATAGCCGAAGTCCGGATCGTGCAGGCAGGCGCTCATATACTGCGCGACCGTCAAGGGCCCGCTGGCCCGGATCTGGGCCGTCAGGCGCTCGCGCAAGGTCATGGGGTCTGGGTCTTCGCCGCCGGCGTTTCAGACGGCGCATCGGCCGCTGTAGCCAGCGGTTCGCGCAGGCCCCGCCAGATCAGCCAGGCGCCGCCGATGAACATCGGCGCGCTCAGCATCATCCCCATGGTCAGGCCGAGCGGGAAGTTGGGCAGGTAGCTGTCGGGCTCGCGGAAATTCTCGACGAAGGTCCGGAACGTCGCATAGCCCAGGAAGAAGACGCCGGCGACGACGCCGCGGCGCTGCAGCAGCTTGGCCCCGTGGGTCGCCCAGCGCAGGATGAGGAAGAGCACGAGGCCCTCAAGTGCAGCTTCATAGAGTTGGCTCGGGTGACGCGGCATGATCCCGGCGTTGGGGAAGACGAAGGCCCACGGCACGTCGGTGGGCCGGCCCCAGAGCTCCCCATTGATGAAGTTGGCGATGCGGCCGAAGAACAGCCCGATCGGCGCCGCGGCGGTGATGGCGTCGCCCATCCGCAAGATGTCGATCTTGTTGACGCGGGCGAAGGTGACCACGGCGATCAGCACGCCGAGCGCGCCGCCGTGGAAACTCATCCCGCCGTTCCAGACCTTCAGGACCTCCAACGGGTCGGTGACGATCAGCGACGGAGTATAGAAGAGAACGTGGCCGAGCCGTCCGCCGAGAATGATGCCGAGCGTGATCCACAGGATCAGGTCATCGACTTGGGGGACGGTGGCAGGGGCGCCGCGCGGACCCCAGAGGCCCTGATTCTTGATCAGTCCCGCGACATAGCGCCACCCCACCAGGATGCCGGCCACATAGGCCAAGGCGTACCAGCGGATTGCAAAAGGCCCGATCTGCAAAAGGACCGGGTCGAAGTCGGGGAACGGCAAGGCGGATGTCTCCTATAGCGTCGCCTGTGGGTTTAGACGAGAAGCCCTTCGCTTTCATCCCCTGGCGGGCCATATAGGAAGCTATGCAGACCCAGAATCCCTTCCTGGACGAATTCGCCAAGCTCACCAACGCCGCCATGGGCCTCGCCCAGACCGCCGGTGAAGAGGCGAAAGCGGCCTTCCGCGCGCAAGGCGACCGCTTCGCCGCCGAACTCGATCTGATCCGCCGCGACGAATTCGAGGCGTTGAAAGCCGAGATCGCGGCCCTGCGCGCCGAGAACGAGGCGCTGAAATCCGCGGCGCCGAAGAAGGCCGCCAAGAAAGACTAATACAAACACGTGAATGTGGGCCGTCCGGGGAAAGAAGCCGGTGACGGACGCAGCGCGAAGCAGCTTAATTTCAAGATCGCAGGCGATTCGGTGGCCCGCTCGGCCTCCACGCCCTCTGCGAAAGGACCGCCGGTCTTATGGACACGCCTCAGTCTGACGAAGACGTCCTGGTCACCCTGGATCCACTTGACGTTGTCGAGCACGTTTTGACGGCCGAGAACCTTCAGTTCGACCGCACCGAGGACGGCGATCTCGCCTTCACCCTCGCTGGCGACTGGAAGGACTACGAGCTGTGGTTCGCTTGGCGGCCGGAGGCCGACTGCCTTCAACTGTGCCTCTCGATCGACCAGCAGGTCACGGCCGAGCAACGGCCCGCCGCCTTCGAACTGGTCTCGACCCTGAACCAACGCGTCTGGCTCGGGCATTTCGAGGTCTGGGACGACGGCGAGATCATCTTCCGTCACGCCATGTCGCTGATGACCGGCGAGCGGCCGAGCCTGGCCCAGGCCGCGGCGATGATCGACGTGGCGATGGAGGCTGCCGACCGCTTCTATCCTGCCTTCGACTTCCTGGTGGCCGGCTCCAAGTCGCCCGCGGACGCGATCGCCGCCTGCATGTTCGAGACGGTTGGCGAGGCTTAGTAGCTTTCCATGACGCCGATCCTGATGCTGGGCGCCGGCCGTATGGGCGGGGCGCTGATCGACGGGTGGCGCGCCGCGGGCGCCTTCCAGGCCTCTGACCTGCTGATCCGCGAGCCGCACGCCAATCCGACGCTCGACGCCGCCGCCCAGGGCGGGGCGTTGATCAATCCGGCTGACGATGTCCTGGCTCGCGCCAAGACGGTGCTGTTGGCGGTGAAGCCTCAGATCTGGCGCGAGGCCGCGGCGCAGGTCGCTCACCACCTGGCCCCTGACGCCGTGATCGTCTCGATCGCGGCCGGTGTGAAGTCCACCGACATTTCCGAGGCGTTCGGTGGCCGCGCGGTCGCCCGCGTGATGCCGACGACCGCCGTGGCCATCGGCCAGGGCACGACTAGCATCTACGCCGCGAGCCCAGAGGCGCGGGCCAGGGCGCACGCCCTGTTCGCACCGGTGGGAACCGCCGTCGATCTGGCCGACGAGGAACTGCTGCACGCCGCCACCGGGGTTTCCGGTTCGGCGCCGGCCTATCTCTACGCCTTCGTCGAAGCGCTCGAAGCGGCCGGTGCGGCCGCCGGCCTGCCGGCGGATGATGCCTCGCGCCTAGCGCGCTCGACCATCGCCGGCGCGGCGGCTCTGCTGGCCCGCAGCGGCGAAGAGCCGGCCGAGCTACGCAAGCAAGTCACCTCGCCAGGCGGCACCACCCAGGCGGCGCTTGAAGTCTTGATGAGGCAGGACGGTTTCCCCGACCTATTGCGCGACGCCGTCGCCGCTGCCGCGCGGCGGTCCAAGGAACTCGGCGGCTGACAATGGTCGTTATCCTCCGGTCGTTGGGCTAGCTCGACCGCTTCCAGGTCTGGGCCTGGCAGACCACCGCGATGCAGCCCTCGACCTTTAGGGTGCCGTCCGCATTGAGGCTCATCTTCGAGCCATAGGTCTTGCCGCTGGACGGGTCATAGATTTTGCCGCCGGCCCACTTGCCGGCGCCGGCGGGTTTGAAATCGCGGATCATGGTCAGGCCGACGATGGGGCGGGTGCGCGCGGCCGCGTCGGGGTTGTTGACGTCTTTCTGCGGCTGGCCGGCCTTGTCGTTGGGCGCCTTCATCCAAACGACCACGCCGCACATCTTGGCCTTGTCGCCGCCGCAGGGTGCGACGCGGACTTTGGCCGTGCCGGCCTGGACCAGCCAGGTTCCCTCGACGGGATCAGCCGCATGGGCCGCCGAACCCAGGGCCGTGAAGGCCGCCACGGCGGCGGCGAGATGGACCAGCTTCATGCGACTCTTCCCATGTCTTTCGTGAAGTGTCGCCGATGGCGCATGACCTGTCGATGAACGTTGCTATCCGGGAAGCCGAATGACAGCCCGCAGACCGCCCATCGGCGCGCGGTCCAGGGTGACGTCTCCCCCATGGCTGCGCGCTACGTCGCGGGCGATGGCCAAGCCAAGCCCCACGCCCTTGGCGTTCTGGTTGCGGGCCTCGTCCAGGCGGTTGAAGGCCTTGAAGGCGTCCTCGTAGAGGTTTTGAGGAATGCCCGGCCCGTCGTCGTCGACGGTGATCTCGACCCCGCCGGCCAGGCGCGGCGAGGCGCCGACCTCGATGTTCTCGCCATGGGCGGCGGCGTTCATCACTAGGTTTGAGAGCGCCCGCTTCAGGGCGTTGGGGCGGACGCTGGCGGTCAGGTCCGGATCGGCGGCCACCGTCACCTTGGCCCCGGCCCGTAGCGCGCCCTGGCTGACCTCGTCGATCAGGTCCTTCAGGCTGACGGTCTCGACGGCCTCGCCGCCCTCGCCGCGGGCGAAGGCCAGGTACTCGTCGATCATGTGCTCCATCTCGGCCAGGTCGCGCTTCATCTCGACGTGGCGCGGGCTAGGCTCGGCCATGGCCAGTTCCAGCTTCAGCCGGGTGAGGGGCGTGCGCAGGTCATGGCTGACCGAGGCCAGGAGGGCGGTGCGTTGATCGATGTGGCGTTGGATGCGCGACTTCATCGCCAGGAAGGCGTGGGCGGCCTGTCGCACCTCGCGCGCGCCGCTGGGCTTGAAGGCCGGGGCGTCGATCCCGCGTCCGAAAGCGTCGGCGGCTGAGGCCAACCGCTCGATGGTGCGGGTCTGGTTGCGGATGAACAGGATGGCGATGGCGGTCAGCAGGATGGTGGCCATGGCCATCCACAGCACGAAGATATGGCCCTGGGTGGCGAAGGCGCGGTCGCGGGGCGCCAGGATGCGGATCACGCCCTGGTCAACCTTCACCCGGATATCGACATAGGCGGGGTAGCGGGTCGTATCGAACCAGAACGGGGCGTCCAGCCGCTCCGACAGGGCGCGCTCCAGCGACCGGTCCACGACCGCGAAGGTGTTGGTGCGGCGGCTGGCGGGCAGTTCCCTGCCGGGCTGCAAGGCGATGGAGAGGCTCAGCGACTTCTCGGCGCGGTCGGCTAGCGTGGCCATGGTCTCGGAATTGGGTGCGTCCTCGAAGCTTTCGACCGCCCAGGCGACCTCGCCGGCCAGGCCGTCGGACAACCGGCCCGTGACCGTCTGCCAATGGGCGTCGAAGAAGATCCAGGTCACCGCGATCTGCATCAGCGCCACCGGCAGCACGATGATCAGCAGCGAGCGGCCGAACAGCGAGGTCGGCAGGCTGCGCTTGATCAGCCGCTGCATATGGATCGGCTCAAGAAGGCGCGGGAACTTCATCAGTCGGGCGCCAGCAAGTAGCCGACCCCGCGAACGGTCTGCAGGTAGCGCGGCGCCTTCGGGTCGCTTTCGATCTTGCGGCGCAGGCGGGTGACCTGGACATCGACCGCGCGGCCTGACGGATCGACCGTCTCACGCGCCAGCTCCAGTCGATCGACCGGTTCGTGCGGGCTGCGAGCCAGACGCTTAAGCAGGGCGACCTCGGCCTCGGTCAGGCGGATCGGCGCGCCGTCGCAGCTCAGCTCGCCGCGTTCCAGGTCGAACTGGCACCGGCCGAGCGAGATCGCGCCGTTGCCCGCCGCGGGCCTGGCCTGGGCGCGGCGCAGGATGGCTTCGATACGCAGCAAGAGTTCTTCGGGCTCGAAGGGCTTTGGCAGATAGTCGTCGGCGCCGCGCCGCAGGCCCTCGATCCGGTCCTCGGCCAGGCCCCGGGCGGTCAGCATCAACACGGGTGTGCGGCCGGCCGCGCCCTTGCGCTCGCGCAGCCAGGCGGTCAGCGAGAACCCGTCCTCGCCGGGCATCATCACGTCGAAAACCGCCAGGTCGAAGTCCAGGTTTTCCATCAGCTTTCGCGCCGCCGCCCCGCCCGGCGCCGCGGTCACCCGGAAGCCGTTGCGGCTGAGATATTCCTTCAGCAGGCTGCGGATGCGGTCGTCGTCATCGACGACCAGCAGGTGACGTTCAGGAGTCTCGACGACGGCCATCAGGCGCCTCCACTTTTCATTCGCCCGCCGGCCAGGGCCGACAGGATCGCCCGGACCCCGGCCACGCCGTCGAGCCCGCCCACGCGATAGGACCTGGCGAGCTGGGCGCGCAAGCGTTCGGCGATGCGATCCTCGAAGGCCTGGCCGGCCGGCGTGAGGCTGGCGGCGCGCCGGCGGCCGTCCAGGTCACCCGCGACTTTTTCGACCATGCCCTTGGCCTCAAGGTCGGTGAGAATGCGGCTGGCGGCCTGTTTCGACAGGCTGGTCAGGTGCGCGAGTTCCTGGACGCCGACCCCTGGTCTTCGCTTGAGCAGAAAGGCCGCGCGCCAGTGAGACCGGCCCAGGCCAAGGTTTTCGGCCGCCAGTCCGGCGTCGACCCCGGCCCATAGCGCGGCCTCGGCCAGCATCATCAACTCAAGCCCGGCGTCGAGCTCCTCGTCGCGCAGAATGAGCCTCGGATCTGCGGCGGCCATTACGTTTTGCAATCCATTTTATTTGACGCGGCCGGCTCGGGGGTCTGTAAGAGGGCCCTGTTGAAAGGAGCACTTTCCCTCATGTCTCTACTGCCCTTCGATGACCGCGACGGATGGATCTGGCTGGACGGCCAGTTCGTGCCCTGGCGCGAGGCGACGGTGCACGTACTGACCCACGGCCTCCATTACGCCTCGGCGGTGTTCGAAGGCGAGCGGATGTATGGGGGAGAGATCTACAAGCTGACCGAGCATACCGAGCGTCTGTTCAAGTCGGCCGAGATGCTCGACTTCGAAATCCCGTTCACGGTGGCCGAGATCGATCAGGCCTGCAAGGACACCTGCGCCAAGAACGGCCTGAACGACGCCTATCTGCGTCCTATCGCCTGGCGTGGTTCGGAGATGATCGGGGTGTCGGCGCAGCACACCAAGATCCACGTGGCGATCGCCGTCTGGGACTGGCCGAGCTACTTCAAGCCGGAAGAGCGCGCCAAGGGCATTCGTATGTGCTGGGCGAAGTACAAGCGCCCGTCGCCGGAGACCGAGCCAGTTCACGCCAAGGCCACCGGCCTCTACATGATCTGCACGATCTCCAAGCACGCCGCCGAGAAGGCCGGCTACACCGACGCGATGATGCTCGACTATCGGGGCTACATCGCCGAGAGCACCGGCTCGAACGTGTTCTTCGTCAAGGACGGGGCGCTCCACACCCCGACGCCCGATTGCTTCCTGAACGGGATTACCCGCCAGTCGGTGATCGCGCTGGCCAAGAGCAAGGGCGTCGAGGTCATCGAACGCCACATCAAGCCGGAGGAGCTTGCCGGCTTCACCGAATGCTTCGTGGTCGGCACCGCCGCCGAGGTCACGCCCGTGGCCGAGATCGGCGAGTACACCTTCACGCCAGGCGAACTCTCGCTTGGCCTGATGGACGATTACGCCCGCATGGTTCGCCGCGAGTTGGTGGCGGCCTAAGGAACAACGCCGTCCGCCCCGAGAGGGGCAGGCGGCTTTCCTCGAATTTCTAGGTGAAAGTGGTGGGGGGATCCGTCCCTCCAGCGCCTTTTGGCGTCGCCTTTGCTTTGGCTGCGGCGCCGACCCTAGGTCCGCCACGAATCCCCCCGCGCCGTCGCCCCCATCGCGTCGACACGGTGAACTCTTGCCGCAAGCGTGGCGGAAGCTCCAGACGGAGTTTGGGATCGCGGCCGAGACAAGTCGCCGCGCCGCCCTATCGATCAGGCGACGCGGCCTTTGCCGTTAAATCAGCCAGGTCTCGGGGCGCGGATAGGCCTCGCCCTGCGACATGTAAATCAGGCCGACGACGCAGCGGATCGCGAACCAGATCCCGACGACGCCCCAGATGAACAGGCCGAGCATCAGGAACGGGATGCCCACCAGCACCAGCGACAGCACCCCGCCGAACAGGACGAGCAGGCCGGCGATCACGAACCAGGCGATCGAGATCCAGAAGGTGCGGATCAGGAAGGTGTAGTGGGTCCGCATGCGCGGGCCGGCGGTGTCGCGGTTCATGTAGGCGATCACCAGGCCTACGAGGATCGTGAGCCCGTTGACCAGGCCCAGCAGGTAAAGCCCGTAGACCACGGCTGGCAGCGTGCGGTCTTCGGGCGTCACAACGGTCGTTTGGGTCTCGGTCAATTCAGTCTCCCAATGGAAAGGTCTGAATGAAATGTGGCCCTGATCGTTGCAATTGCCAGCTTAAATCGTGTTCATCCTCGCTGCGCGCTGGGCTTGCGATGCAGCCAGGGCAGGATCGCCGCCCCCAGGATCGCCACGAAGACCAAGCGGCAGGCGAGGGCGATCCCCAGCAGCCAGGCCCCGGCCAGGCCGGCGGCGAGCAGGATGGCGATCGCGCCGACCGCCATCATCCCGATGATCCACAGAACGGCCTCGCCGTTGGCCGATGGCTGGCCAAGGCGGCTGGCGGGCGCGGCTTGCGTCAACGCCGCCATGAAGGCGTCGAACGAGGCCGTATGGTCCTCGGGCCGCAGGTGGTCGCCATAGCTGAAGGCCGGGATGGTCAGGCGCCGGCGCTGGAACTGCAGCGTCGCGCTGCGGCCGGCGCGAGACACGCGGTGGAGTTGGGAAAGCGGGAACCGGCGTTCGCGCGCGCCCTTACGCTCGACGATCTCGGTCTTTTCCAGCGTCCAGACGGTCTGCGCCTGTAGCGGCGACAGGCGGGCGGCGTGCGAGATCCCCAAGGGTTCAGCCACGAACGACGGTGATCTCGACCCCGGCGGCGGCGGCGTGGGGCGCGAGCGCCAGGGGCTTTTCGACGCGGACCCGGGCGCGCATCACCCGGCCGTCGGCCAAGCAGGCGCGGGCCAGGCGTTCGGCGAAGTCCTCGACCAATTGGATATGGCCCTCGGCCACGATGGCGCGGGCCGATTCACCGATGGTCTCATAGTTCACGGTGTCGGCGAGCCGCGAGGCGCCGGCCGTGGGGACGTCGAGTTCGACATCGACCACCAGCGGCTGGGCGCGGTCCTTCTCGTGCGCATAGACGCCGATCTCCGCCTCGACCTTTAGGCCGGTCACGAAGATCTTGGTCATGACCACGCGCCCCTGGACCTCAGGAACGGGAGCCTCGGACGAGTTGTCTTGCAGAGAGGGGAGAACCAAGTGCGCTCCGTTGATCCTGGAGGCCGATCAGGCCAGATGCTGCCCGGCGTCCACGGCGATCATCTGGCCGGTCACTGACGTCGCGTCAATGAGGTAGCGCAGCGCATGGCCGATCTCGGTGGGGTCGACAGGGCGCTTCAGCAGGGTAGTCGCGACCTCGTCGATGAAGTCGGCGTCCTGCTGGTGGATCGAGGGCAGCGTCGGACCCGGGCCGATGCCGTTGACGCGGATGCGCGGCGCCAGCTCCTTGGCCAACATCTGGGTCGCGGCCCAAAGCGCGCTCTTGGAGAGCGAATAGCTGAAGAAGTGCGGCGAGGGCGCCAGCACCCGTTGGTCGAGAATGTTGACGATCTGGCCATTGCGGGTCGGCGGCAGGCGCCGCGCGAAGGCCTGGGCCAGCACCAGCGGACTGCGCAGGTTAGTCTCGAGATGCGCGTCCCACGAGGCGCGGTTCATGCTGGCGAACGAGTCGTCCTCGAAAACCGAAGCGCAATTGACCAGCAGGGTTACCGGGCCAAGTTCGGCCTCCACCTCGGCGACCAGCGGCGCGGTGGCGCCTTCGTGGCGGAGGTCGCAGGCATGGAGCGAGGCCTTGCGGCCGCGCGCGCGGACATCGGCCGCGGCGGTCTCGGCGTCATCATCGATGGCGCGGACGTGAATGGCGACGTCAAAGCCCGCGTCGGCGGCGGTTAGGGTCAGGGCCCGTCCGATCCTGCGCGAACCCCCGGTGATGAGGGCCGCGCCGCGCGAGGAGTCTGCCAAGGCGGTCTTAGTCGAGACGGCCGAATTCGAAGTAGTTCAGCCCGCCGAAGACGACGAGAAAGGCGAGGATGGTCAGGATCGCGTCCATGAAAAACTCCGAGTTTGTTCGTCGGGCTTTAGAGGGCGCGGCGATGGTTCGCAAGGGGCGGGCGTCGCACGTCGGCCGGTGAGAGACGATCTCGATTTTTGCTCGTCACCGCGGCTAGGAGGCGATCGCTGTCCCGATGCCGGCCGAGGCGCCTGAGCCGATCCCGAATATTTGACGGACGGGCCGGTCTGGCGCCCTGCTGACTTGGGAACTTGAGCGCGCCTTCAGGCTTTGCCTTGTTGCACGCATTGGTCAGCAGGCGTGGAACGACAGGAGCAGCGTATGATCAAAGACCAAGCGTCCTTCGAGGCAGCCTTGCAGCGGGTCGCTGACTTGCTGGAGCACCCTCCGGCGCATGGTACGCCCGAGGATGAAAAGTTCGTCGAGCTTCTCCACGACATCGAGAGTTATCAGCCCGCTATCGTGACGGCCCCGCCCGAGACCGCCATCGAGCGTATCGGGCATGAGGCCGACGACCTGGTCGCCAAGGCCGCCGATTTTCTGAGGCAACGTCGTGAACGCAGCGAGCGCGAGAGCCTCATGAACTTCCCGAAGGACGGCAAGGGAATCGGACCGACGACCGGCGTCTGACGTCGTTCCCGCGGTCCCCGCCGTTTTTCGCCGAGCAAGCGCAACCATATCGGCGTTGCGAAGGTATGTCGGTCGGTCCTGGATTGGGAAACGACATGAAACTGACAGCCCTGGCGGCGCTTGCCCTGCTTAGCGTGCTTCCTGCGCAGGCGGCCCACGCCGCCCTGATCGGCACGGCGATATCGGAAACCTACTACCATCCCGACGACGCCACCCCCTATTCGGGCGCGACCTATGCACCGCAGGCGTTTGTGGTCGGCGCGGGCGAGGAGTCGGTGATCGATATCGAGGGGGTCACCGAGCTCCATGTCGATTTTGCCGACAACTCGCTCGTGATCTTGTTCAACACCTCGCTTGAGAACCCGAAGTGGAACGCCGTCGCCTTCAACGGCCCGATTTTCTCTGGGGCCGCCATCGCCGGGATCACCGGGGTTTCGGTGAACGGGTCTTCGACCCTCGCGGGGTTCGACAACAGCCGCGTGTCGGTCCTCGGTCAGGATCTTCGGATCGACTGGGGCGGCCTCAACTACGCGAACGGGACGACGCTGAACCTGGACTTCACCTTCGCCCGCGACGGGAGCGGGGCGGTCCCCGAGCCGGCGACATGGGCGATGATGATCGTTGGGTTCGGCTTGGTGGGGGCGGCGTCACGTCGTCGTAGAGCCGTTCCACCGGCCGCTCTGAACGTGCGCGCGTAGGCGAGCGACAAGCCATCGGCGTCAGGCGAACCCTCTTCGCCGCGTCGAAACGGGCGGTTGTGGCGACAAGGCGTCGAGGTTTGGTTGCGAGGGCTCTTGTCGAACCCTGTTTGGGCGGGCCAATCTGAAAAGAAACGCCTGAGGAAACCCATGCCGCTCCAGCCTATCGCGCCCAGCGCCTTCACCAAGGTCGCTGTCGGCATCGACCGACCCGAGGATGTGGTCGTGGCCGGGGACGGCCGGGTGTTCGCGTCCGACCATCAGTGCGCGGTCGCCGAGATCCTGCCCGATGGGACGTTCAAGCGCATGGGACCCAAGGGCGGCGCGCCCAATGGGATCAATATGGATCGCCAGGGCCGCGTGCTGATCGCCAATTTCGGAATCTATGATCGCGAAGAGGGACCGCTGCAGCGGTTCGATCCGGCGACCGGCCACCATGAAACGCTGCTCGCCGAGGTGGGCGGCAGGAGGCTGACCTCGGCCAACTATCCGGTCATGGACCGCGCCGGAAACATCTGGTGCGCCAATTCCACCCACGCTGACACCTGGCCCCAGGCGTTGGACGGCCGTGATGACGGCTTCATCTTCGTGCTGCGGCCGGATGGTTCATCGCAGATCGTCGCCGAGGGACTGAGATTTCCGAACGGCATGGCGCTGTCGGCCGACGAGGCCTTCCTGTTCTGCGCCCAGACCAGCGGCGCCGACGTGATGCGGTTCGCGGTACTGCCCGGCGGCAAGCTGGGGCGGGGCGAGCGCTACGGCCCGGTGCTGGGCAAGCTACAGGAAGCGGGCGGCGCGCAGGTGGCGATGCAAGATCTTGGCTATACCGACGGGGTCGGCATGGACGCAGAAGGCAATCTCTGGGTCTGCCTGCCGGCCGCCAACAAGGTGGTGGCGATCACGCCGGCGCTGGAGGTGGTCACGGTTATCGACGATCCGTCCGGCGAGGTGGTCAATCACCCGACCAATATCACCTGGGGCGGGGACGATCTGAGGGACCTTTACATCGGCTCGATCCGCGCCGGATATGTGCTGAAAGGCCGTAGCCCGGTTGCGGGACAGCCGCATGTGCACCAATTGGCTTAGGGCTAACCCAAGGGAAGTCGGGTATTGGGGCTTCCACAGTGATCATTGATCACTAAAATGCTTGTTTGAAGCCGTCGGGGTTCTCGTCGGCGCGCCAAAAATCCAACGAACGCCTCCGGGAGGACGTCATGCGCGAATACCTTCAGTTCTACATCGATGGTCAATGGGTCGATCCGGTCGAACCCAAGACGCTCGACGTCATCAATCCCGCCACCGAAAAGGTCGCCGGCAAGATCTCCCTCGGCGGCGCCGCCGATGTGGACAAGGCCGTCCAGGCCGCGAAGAAAGCCTTTGTCACCTGGTCGCAGACCAGCCGTGAAGAGCGTCTGGACGTCCTGAACCGCATCATGGCCGAGTACCAGAAGCGCTTTGGCGATCTGGCCACCGCCGTGACTGAAGAAATGGGCGCCCCGGCCTCGCTGGCGCAGCGCGCTCAGGTTCCGATCGGCATGGGCCACATCGGCACCGCCGCCGCCGTGCTGAAGGACTTCAAGTTCACCGAAGACCGCGGCCCGACGATGATCGTCAAGGAACCGATCGGCGTCTGCGGGTTCATCACCCCCTGGAACTGGCCGCTGAATCAGATCGTCTGCAAGGTGGCCCCGGCCATCGCCACGGGCTGCACCATGGTGCTGAAGCCCTCGGAAGTGGCGCCGTTCTCGGGCCAGATCTTCGCCGAGATCATGCACGCCGCGGGCGTTCCCGCCGGCGTGTTCAACATGATCCAGGGCGACGGCCCCACCGTGGGCGCGGCGATCTCCAGCCACCCCGAAGTGGACATGGTCTCGTTCACCGGCTCCACCCGCGCGGGCATCGAGGTGGCCAAGGCCGCCGCGCCGACCGTCAAGCGCGTGGCGCAGGAACTGGGCGGCAAGAGCCCGAACATCGTTCTCGACGACGATGCGTTCGCCAAGGGCGTGGGCCGTGGCGTGGCCACCATGATGACCAACTCGGGCCAGTCCTGTAACGCCCCCACCCGGATGCTGGTCCCGAAGACCCGCATGGCCGAGGCGATCACCGTGGCCAAGGCCGCCGCCGAGCAGGTGACGGTCGGCGACCCGAACGGCAACGCCCAGCTGGGCCCGGTCGTGAACAAGACCCAGTTCGACAAGATCCAGAAGCTGATCCAGGCCGGCATCGACGAGGGCGCGACCCTGGTCATCGGCGGGACCGGCCGTCCGGAAGGCCTGGACAAGGGCTACTATGTGAAGCCGACGGTGTTCGCGAATGTGAACAACGAGATGACCATCGCCAAGGAAGAAATCTTCGGCCCGGTCCTCTCGATCCTCGGCTACGACACTGTCGAGCAGGCCATCGATA
>NZ_JAURWM010000061.1 GCF_030654915.1 Phenylobacterium sp.
TTCCGGGCTCGCCCAGCGGCGGATCTGGTTCACACAGAGATTGGAATGGGCGCCGTAGGACAGGCCCACCGAGGCCGAGGCGCGGCTGATCTCCTCCATGGCCACCACGTGCTCGAGATAGCCCAGACCCAGGCCCCCGAACTCCTCCTCCACCGTGATCCCGTGCAGGCCGAGGTCGCCCATCTGCGGCCACAGCTCCCGGGGGAATTCGTTGTCGGCGTCGATCCGCGCCGCCAGGGGCGCGATCCGGTCGGCGGCAAAGCGGGCGGTGGTGTCGCGGATGGCGTCGGCGGCCTCGCCGAGGCCGAAATCGAGGCTGGGGCCGTGGTTCGGGATCATGGCGGACGGTTAGCATAGGGCGCCCCGGCGGGCGAGCGGCAGCTAGTCCCGTTCGGCGGCGCGTCCCAGGCGTTGCAGCAGGCGGAATACCGCAACCGTCGCGAAGCCGACACCGGCCAGGCCAGCCAGCCAGCCCACCAGCCGCGGCGTCACGAAGCCGACGCTGGAGACCCCTTGCGCATAGACGCCCCAGAACACGCCGAACCCGAAGAACGCCAGGCCAAGCAGCACCAGCAGCAGGTCCCAGACCAGCGATGGCTCCCGGCGGCGTGGCGCAGGCCGACCGCGGGCGGGGATGAACTCGAACGGCGCCATCTCGACCGTGACCTGCGGCGCGGGCGAACTGGCCATCGCGTGGCTGAACGGGGTCTTGGGGATGTCGAGGTCGACATCGGAGACAGACGCTTCCGACTCCAGCAGCCGGGCGTCGAGGATCGGCTCGGATTCGGGCGGCAGAAACACGGCCGGCTCGGGCGCGACCGGTTCCGGCTCGGGTGCGGGCTCGGTTTGGGGCTCGGGTTCGTAGGCCGGCTGGAACGCGGGCTCCGGGATGAAGTCGGGCTCCTCGCCGGGATCGGCGAACAGGCCCTCCAGCCGCCCAGCGACCGCCTCGGCGGCGGCGGTGACCGCGGGCATCGGGTCTTCGGCGGCTGGAACAGCCTGCGGATGCTCATCGTCGGCCGGCGCGCCCTCGCGGCGGACCACAAGCTGGTCGCCCTCGACCGAGGCCTCCAGCGCCACCGGTCGCTGCAGCGGCACGAGGTCCACGGCGTCCAGATCGATCATCGGCCGCAGGATGGGCGAAGGCGCGGGCACCCAGGCGTCGCCCGCTGGAGTCAGGAACAGGGCCTTTTCGGCGGCGCGGCGACGGACCAGGGAATCGACGACGATGCGCTCGCCCTGGAAGTCGGCCTTGCGCCACAGCTCCATGGCGCAGGCGGCCTGGACAGCGGCGCCGGCGTTCAGGCGCTTGAGCACCTGGCTGCGGCGGAAATTGTCGAGGCCGATGTTGAAGGCGAAGCTGCACAGGGCGTCGAACTGGTTCTGGCAGACCGGCGCGTACAGCGTCTCGTTGACCGCGTGAGCGACGCTGATCAGGTCGTAGAGCAGCAGCGCCTCGGCGTCGGACTCCGACACCTGAGCGCCCTCGCGGGCCGTCAGGGTATGGCCATAGCCGATCGTCCAGCGGCCATCGGGCAGCTGGACGGCGGTCTGGCGGTAGCCTTCGAACCGCTTGAGCAGGTCGATGGCCGCCCGAGAAACGCGATGGCGCGCGTACATGGCCCCGGATTGTCCCAATTCGGCACAGGCGGCAGGCGCCCGTGAGGGCCCGCCGCAAGCCTGAAGCCAGTTACAGCAGGATTAGCGCAACAAGGCCCAGGAAGGCGAAGAAACCTGTGAAGTCCGTGGTGAAAGTCACGAAAACGGATGACGAAACTGCGGGATCCCGTCCCATTCGCTCCAGCGCCAGGGGGATCATCGCGCCCGCGAACGAGGCGACGAAGAGATTGATCATCAGGGCCAGGCCGAAGGTGATGCTCAGCAGCAGGTCCTTGAACAGGAAGAAGACGACCAGACCGGTGACCAAGGCCAGCGCCGCGCCATTGGCGAGCCCCACCGCCATCTCACGGAAAACGGTCCGATAGACGTTTACCTCGGACAGCTCCTTGCTCGCCAAAGCGCGCACCGCGACCGCCAGGGCCTGGGTTCCTGCATTGCCGCCCAGCGAGGCCACGATGGGCATCAGCACCGCTAGCGTCACAAGCTTGGTGATCTCGCCCTCGAACCCGTGGATCACGCTAGCCGCCAAGGCCGCGGTCACGGTGTTGATCATCAGCCACGGCAAGCGCGCCCGGATGATGTCGATAACCGGCGCGTTCCGGCCAGCGTCGGACACGCCGGCCAGGGCCAGGATGTCTTCTTCGCTTTCGTCCTGGATGACCCCGACGATATCGTCGACGGTGATCTGACCGACCAGGCGGCCGCCAGGCTCCACCACCGGAGCCGAGATCAGGTGGTACTTGTCGAAGATGTAGGCCACCTCCTCCTGGTCCATTCCGACCGGGATCTCGGTGACGGCTTCCATGATCTGGGCCAGCGGCGTGTCACGCCTGGCGCGCAGCAGATGGCTGACGGGCGCGGCGCCCACCGGCCTGTAGCTGGGGTCGACCACATAGACGTCGAAGAACAGCTCGGGCAGGTCGTCGCCGTTCTTACGGAAATGGTCGAGGGTCTGGCCGACGGTCCAGAACTGGGGGGCGGCGACCACCTCGCGCTGCATCAGCCGCCCGGCGGTCTCGTCCTCGTAGGCGAGCGATGATTCGATCGCGTTCCGCTCGTTCTCGGGCATGGCGGCCAGGACCTGGACGCGCTTGTCGGCCTCCAGGTCGTCGACCACGTCGGCGGCGTCGTCCGAGTCGAGTTCCTCGAGCGCCTTGGCCAGAGTCGCGGGCGCGACGGTCTCCAGGACCTCTTCGCGAATCTCGGTGTCTAGTTCGGAGAGAATTTCGGCGAGGGCTTCGGGCGCCAGGTGCGCCAGAATCTCCTCGCGGTAGTCCGCCGAGAGGAAGCCCATCAGGTCGGCCACGTCGGCCGGGTGCAGCGCCCCCAACAGGTCTCGGAGGCGCTCGGCGTCGCCGCGATCGGCGGCGTCAACCACCATCGCGACGAAGTCCGGGTTTAGTGCGTAGTCCTCGCCTAGGGCGAGGTCTTCAAGATCTTCTTCCAGTTCGGGAGAGGCCTTGTCGCGAAATTCAGTCGGGTCAGCCGTTTCGCGGCTCATTCGGACCTCCCTGAAAATTCGGACTAAGGCTACTCTATCGGCTGTTTACGACCTTGTTTCACTGGTGCGGTCGAGAAGACTCGAACTTCCACGGGTTGCCCCACAGCGACCTCAACGCTGCGCGTCTACCAATTCCGCCACGACCGCTCGTGGTGAGGCGCGGCTGTTAGCAAACGCTTTTGGCTTTGTGAAGTCCTACTGACCGCCAGCCATGAAATCATACACATTCGCTGCACGGGTGACGGCGATCGAGATGCGGTCCTCGTTGATCTGAATCTCCCCGCGGGCGACCGGATGGTTGTTCGCCAGGATCCAGACTTCGTCGTTCACACCGGCGTCGAGGGGGATCACCGCGCCCCGCCCCATGCGCAGCAATTGCTGCATCGGCAGCGTCGATCGGCCGAGCACGATCGATATCTCGACGTTGACCTCTTTGATCTGACCCAAGACGAAAAGCCCTCGAAACTCTAAGACATAGCGGCGCAGCCTTGTTCGGCCCGCCCCAGGCGCCACATTGAGTCCGACATGCTTGACCGGTCGTTAACCCTCCCCACCGATACCCCGCTCTTCGGTCGCCATGACGGCGTTCCCGCCGGCTGGGCGGTGTCCCCCGGCCAGGTCCCCTACCCGCAGGCCGTCGCCGCCATGGAGGCGCGGGCCCAGGCCATCGCCGAGGGTCGGGCGGGAGAACTAGTCTGGCTGCTGGAGCACCCGCCGCTCTATTCGGGCGGGGTGTCGGCCAAGCCGGGCGACCTGCTGGATCCGAATCGATTCCCGGTCTTCGCCTCCGGGCGCGGCGGGCAATTCACCTATCATGGCCCCGGACAGCGGGTGGCCTATGTGATGCTCGACCTGACCAAGCGCCAGCGCGACGTCCGCGCCTTCGTGGCCAGCCTCGAGGCCTGGGTGATCGGGGCGCTCGGCCATTTCAACGTCGAGGGAGAGATTCGCGACGGGCGTGTCGGGGTCTGGGTCGAGCGCCGGACTCCAGGCCTGCCGATTCGCGAGGACAAGATCGCCGCCATCGGCGTGAAGCTACGGCGCTGGGTGTCGTTCCACGGCGTGTCGCTGAACGTCGAACCGGACCTGGACCATTTCGCCGGCATCATCCCCTGCGGCCAGACCGAGCACGGCGTGACCAGCCTGGTGGACCTTGGCCTTCCCGTCACCATGGACGAGGCGGACGACGCCCTGCGCGCTAGCTTCCGGGAGGTGTTCGGCGAGGTGGAAGCGGCTCAGCCGCCAATCTGAGAGACGCGCCCCCGCTGGGGCGAGGGAGGATCGAAGAAATTTGGGCGCGGCCGCCTAGCGTAGCTTCACGGCGGTGCCGGCGGCGGTGACCATCAGCATGCCATTGTCAGCGCCCAGGGATTCGTAGTCGAGATCGACGCCGACCACGGCGTCGGCTCCGAGGCGCTGGGCTTCGTCGCACATCTCGCGCAGCGCTATATCGCGGGCCTCGCGCAAGGCGTTCTCATAGCCCCCGGCCCGCCCGCCGATAATGTTGGTGATGCCGGCGAACAGATCGCGGAAGATGTGGGCGCCGATGATTGCCTCGCCGCTCACCACCCCGAGCGTCTGGCTGGTGGACCGCTCGGCCACTTCCGGCGTTGTGCTGGTGATCATGCGCCCATCCTCCGCGAGCTACTTTCGCTAAACCCGCAGCGACCTTAGATTGGACACCATGAGCACGCCAGCCGCCTCCCCCACCGGATTTGACCTCACCCCGCCCGACGCGGCCGAACGCCAGCGCCTCGAAGCCAGCCTCACCCGCGAAGAGGCCGAGGTGCTGCTGCACCACGGCACCGAGGCGCCGTTCTGCGGCGGCCTGCTGGATAACAAGGAGGACGGGGTCTATTGCTGCCGCCTCTGCGCCCTGCCGCTGTTCAAGGCCCATACGAAGTTCGAGAGCGTCACCGGCTGGCCCAGCTTCTTCGCTCCCTATGACGAGAGCCACGTCGTCGCCGTGCGCGACGTCAGCTACGGCATGGTGCGGATCGAGACCCGCTGCGCGCGCTGCGACAGCCACCAGGGCCACCTGTTCCCGGACGGCCCGCCCCCGACCCGGCTGCGCTACTGCATCAACTCGGTGTCGCTAGAGTTCACCCAGGACGGCCAGCCGCTCCGTGACCCCTTGCAGCGGGGCGACAACGCCGCCTTGGCCACCCTGCCCGCCTGATGGCCTCGGCGCCGGTCAGCGCTGATTTCTACCTTCATGTTCGGGTGATCATCGGGCTCGTCGTCGGGCTTTCGATCACCCGGGCGCTCTCCGGCTTTTCCGGTTTCGTCCAGCATCCTGGCCGTCGAAAGCTCTATGGCGTCCACCTCGCCTGGGCGGTGTCGATCCTGCTGTCGGCGGTGCATTTCTGGTGGTGGGAGTTCCGCCTCTCCAGCGTCTCCTGGACGTTCGAGCTCTATGCCTTCGTCCTGGCCTATGCGAGCCTCTACTACTTCCTGACCTGCCTGCTGTTCCCCGACGACCTGGCCGACTATGGCGGGTTCGAGGACTTCTTCATGTCGCGGCGAAAGTGGTTCTTCGGGCTGCTGGCCCTGACCTTCCTCGCCGACATCGTCGACACCGCCATCAAGGGCCAGGACTACCTCGCCCACCTCGGCTGGGAATATCCGATACGCTGCGTGGTCTATGTCGCCCTCTGCGGCGTGGCGATCGCCACCCGGAACCGGCGCTTCCACGCGGCCTTCGCCATCGCCAACCTGGCCTACCAGGTGTCCTTCATCCTGCGCCTCTACAACACCGAGGTCTGAGCAGGCCGTGCTTGGCGGACGGTAGGGAAGCCGGTTAGCGTTTCCCAAAATAGCGCCAGGGAGGCGACGCCGTGAAAGACTTCGCAGGCAAGACAGCCGTGATCACCGGCGGCGGCACAGGCATGGGCCGGGAACTGGCCCGCCAACTCGCCGCCGAGGGCTGCAACGTCGCCATGTGCGACGTCTCGGCCAGGGCCATGGACGAGACCGTCCGGCTGATCGAGGCTGACGGCAAGCCGCAGGGCACCAAGGTCACCACTCACATCGCCGACGTCTCCATCGAGGCCCAGTTGATCGCCTTCCGCGATGAGATGGCGCAGCAACAGCAGACCGACCGCATCCACCTGTTGTTCAACAACGCCGGGATCGCCGGCGGCGGCAGCATGGTGACCGACAGCCGCGCGGCCTGGGAGAAAACCTTCAATGTCTGCTGGGGCGGCGTCTATCTGGGCGTGCGGACCTTCCTGCCGATGCTGATGGCGGCCGACGAGGGCCACATCGTCAACACCTCCAGCGTCAACGGCTTTTGGGCCACCGTGGGGCCGAACACCTCCCACACCGCCTATGCAGCGGCCAAGTTCGCGGTGAAGGGCTTCACCGAGGCCCTGGTGACCGATCTGCGGCTCACCGCCCCGCACATCAAATGTTCGGTGGTCATGCCCGGCCACATCGGCACCTCGATCATCGCCAACTCCCGCAAGGTGCAGGGCGGAACCGACTCCGACGACCTGAGCGCCGAGGAGCTGGCCCAAGCCCGCGCTCGCGCGGCGGCGGCCGGCAGGGACCTTAGCCAGGTCCCAGACGTCGCCATCCGGGCGATCAGCGCCGAAGCCGCCCGTAGCTTCCTGGAAGACGCCCCGATGACCGCCACCGCGGCGGCCAAGGTGATCCTCGACGGGGTCAAGGCCGAGCGCTGGCGCATCCTGGTCGGCGAGGACGCGCAGATCCTCGATCAATGGGTCCGCAAGGATCCCGAGCAGGCCTATGAGCCGCAGTTCTTCGCCGATTTCGCCCAGCAGGTGGGTTGGAAGCTGGGCGGCTGACCCGGCCTCAGACGCCGAGCTGCGCCGCCGCCAGCTCGGCGATCGAGAGGTCGAAGCGCGCCAGGTCGCCGTCGCCCAAGATCCAGGCCGCCGACAGCCCGCTATAGGCCAGGATCCACATCAACAGCCGCCTGGGCTCCATCCCGGCCCGTTCGGACACCTGAGCCAGGTACCGCTGTAAACGGCCAGGCTGCAACGCCGTGGCGGTGTCCGGATTGCAGAACGGATTGGCGTAGTCATAGCCGCGCTCACCCAGAAGGCCCTTTGGGTCGATGGCGAGCCAGCCGCGCGGGCCAAAGTCCAGGATATTGGCGTGGTGGACGTCGCCGTGCAGCGCCACAACGTCGCGGGGGTCGGCCAGCAACGTCTGAGCGGCTTGATGCGCGGCCGCCAGGACGCCGCCCTGGGCGGCCGCCATGGGGCCGAGTTCCCGGAACCAGATGTCCAGCGGCACGAGCGTCGACAGCGACCTGCGGCCACGCGGGGCGTGCAGCACCTCGACCGCGTCGCAGATGATCTGGGTGGCCGCGTCGTCCTGCCCGTCCTTCGACATCGCGATCAGACACCGTGGGCCCATCGCCCGCTCCAACAGCAAAGCCTCGCCTTCACGGGCCAGCACGCGGGCCGCGCCCTGGCCCGCCCACCACTCCATCAGCGCCCCGCCGGCGATCTCATCGGGCGACGGGCTGACCTTCAGCATCGCGGCCTGCTCATCGCGGCGAACAGGCAGCAGCCAGCTACCGGTATGTTCGGTGGTGAAGGCCTCGCCATCCGGCGTCAGCCGCCATCGGTCGAGCCAAGGTTGAAGCGTCTCGGTCATGCCGGTCATCTAGGCACGAAAGGCCGCGCCGAAAGATCGGGACCGGCTTTTGTCGCCGCTCCCTAGGCCAGCGCCTTGAACCACTGCTCCAGCATCTGGCTCTCGATCAGCAGGCGCGCGGTGCGTTCGGCGGCCTCATCGTCGATCCCCCATTTTTCCTGCTGATAGGCCTCGTCGACCCGTGAGAGGGCGTAGGCCTCCTCGCCCGTCAGCCAGCCGCGATAGAGGGCGAAGGCCAACACGCCCGAACCGAACAATGGAACCCCGAAGGCCACGCCGGTCAGGGTGAAGTCGTCCAGCTCCAGCGCCAAGGCCTTGATCTTGGCCAGGGTTTCCTGCGGCTGAGCGGTGTGGATGATGCCGGTGGTGCGCACGAAGACCAGGGCGAGCTCGCGTTCGGCCCGTTGCAGGATGGGCTCCCAGGCCTCGACTTGCCGTTGATGCAAGCTCTCAGGCTCTCCGGCGAAATAGCAGAGCAGGTCGGAGGCGGCGTATTCGGCGACCTGTTCGGCGGTCGCCTCACGGGCCGGCGGAATCGCTTCGGTGGCGGTGAAGGCCAGACGCGTGATGGCCATGTCCGCCATCTCGATCACCTCGCCCTGACCGGCCCATTCGGCGGCGACCATGTCAGCCAGCGCCTGGGTCGGGACATTCAGCTTTCCGCCCTTGGGCGAACGGACATTTCGACCGTCGAGCTTGACGGCGAAGCCGCCGTCCTCGGCCACCACCGCGACGTCCTTGTAAAACCGCCGCGGCTTCGCGCCCGGTTCGATGAAGCCCTTTTTCAAACTCGCCTCCTGGCCACGCGCGGAAAGTGCGCGGGCGCGAAGGGTGGAATGGGGACGGAAGCGCAAATAGGCAAGCTGCGGTTTGAGCAATGGGGCTGGTCGGACACCGTTCTCTCAGCGATCCTCTACCTATGGCTGATCAGATTCTCACCCAGCGCGACCTGAACAGAATCCTGCTGGCCCGGCAGATGCTGCTGGCGCGAGAGAAGATCGGTCCGGTCGACGCGTTGGAGCGGCTGTTCGCCATCCAGGCCCAACTGCCCCGCGCGCCGTTCCTGGGGCTGTGGGCGCGGCTGGACGGGTTCGAGCGCGGTGATCTCCTGACGGCCATCCATGAGCGGCGGGTGGTGCGCTCGACCCTGATGCGCGGCACCCTGCATCTGGCCAGCGCCAAGGACGTGCTGGCCTTCCGCACCACCGTCATGCCTCCGCGCAACATCACCCTGCCCTGGGGCGTCAAGCCGACCACCGATGAGTTGGAGCGCGTGCTCGACATCTCCAGGCGGCACTTCGAGACCGAGCCCAAGAAATTCGAGAGCGTCCGCGAAGTCCTGGAAGCCCAGGGCGTCAAGGCGGTGCGGCCGCTGGCCTATGCCGCGCGCATCTTCCTGCCCCTGGTCCAAGCCTCGTCCAACGCCCCCTTCGGTCACGAGCCGGGCGGGTTCTTCACCTTGGCCAAGACCTGGCTGGGCCTGGATGAATATCCGACGCCCCGGCCCCATGATCTGGCCCGGCGCTATCTGGCCGCCCACGGTCCCTGCCTGCCCGCCGACTTCGCCGCCTGGTCGGGCCTGGGGGCGGCCGCGCTGGTCTTCGAGGGCCTGGGCGACGACGTCGTCACCTTCAAGGATGAGCGCAAGCGCACGCTGTTCGACCTGAAACATGCCCCGCGCCCGGGCGGCGACATCCCGGCGCCCGTGCGATTGTTGGCTGATTTCGACGGTGCGGTCCTGGGCCGAGCCGACCGGACGGGGATCATTCGTCCGGAACACGCCCCGCTGCTGGCCAGCAAGAACGGACTGATCCCGCCCATGGTGCTGGTCGACGGCCTCGTCGTCGGAACCTGGAGGATCGAGCCGAGGAAGAAGACCGTCGCGGTGAGCGTGCGCCTGTTCGACACGGTCTCGCCCAAGGATCGCAAGGCCATCGAGGCCGAGGCGATCTCCGCCGCGAAATTCCTGGAGCCCGACGCCGTGGCGGCGGTGACGTTCGCGGAGGCATAGCGCCACCAAAGCCGTCATCCCGGTTTGCGAAGCAAGACCGGGACCCATTCGCGTCGTACAGGCCGAAGGTGGCGAGGTCGGCCGCCGCCTGCTCGATCAGCAGTTCATGGGTCCCGGACAGCCGCTGCGCGGCTTCCGGGATGACACCATGATGCTTAGCTGCGCCGCCGACGCTTGAACGGCTCAGGCTCAGCCTCGTGTTCGTCGAAGCCGAAGCGCT
>NZ_JAURWM010000104.1 GCF_030654915.1 Phenylobacterium sp.
TGGCGAAGGCGTTCACCTTGCCAGCGATCATGTTGATGATGATGAACAGCACGATCGGCGAGAACACCGGCAGCAGCGACGGCACGATCATCTCCTTGATCGCCGCCTTGGTGAGGATATCGACGGCGCGGCCGTATTCGGGCTTCACCTCGCCGGTCATGATTCCGGGGTTCTCACGGAACTGACGACGAACTTCCTCGACGACCGACTCGGCGGCCCGGCCCACGGCGGTCATGGACATGCCGCTGAACAGGAAGGGCAGCAGCCCGCCGATCAACAGTCCCACCACCACGTACGGGTTTGAGAGGTCGAAGGCCACCGTGCCCAAGCCATCGAAGAACGACCCCGGCTCAGCATTGGCGGCGAAGTATTTCAAGTCCTCGGTATAGGCCGCGAACAGCACCAGGGCGCCAAGACCCGCCGAACCGATCGCATAGCCCTTGGTGACGGCCTTTGTGGTGTTGCCGACCGCATCCAGGGCGTCGGTGGTGACGCGCACTTCCGGCGGAAGACCGGCCATCTCCGCGATACCGCCAGCGTTGTCGGTGACCGGACCAAAGGCGTCCAGCGCGACGATGAAGCCGGCCAGCGACAGCATCGCCGTGGTGGCGATGGCGATGCCGAACAGCCCCGCCAGGCCGTAGGTGACGATGATGCCGACCACGATAACCAGCGCCGGAGCCGCGGTGGACTCCAGCGACATGGCCAGGCCCTGGATGACGTTGGTGCCATGGCCGGAGACCGAGGCCTTGGCCACCGACTTCACCGGGCGGAAGCCGGTGCCGGTGTAGTACTCGGTGATCACCACGATCAGGGCGGTGACCGCCAGGCCCGTGATGCCGCACCAGAACAGGCTCATGGCGTCGAAGGTCTTCTCACCCACCGTCAGCGCGCCGGGAACCAGTTGGTGAACGACCCAATAGATCGCGAACACCGACAGGACGCCGGTGACGATCAGGCCCTGATAGAGCGCGCCCATGATGTTGTTGGACTTGCCCAGGCGCACGGCGAAGGTGCCGATGATCGAGGTCAAGATGCACACCCCGCAGATCGCCAGCGGCAGCAACATCATGTTGCTCACTATGTCGGTGTCGCGGAAGAAGATGGCGGCCAGGACCATGGTGGCGACCGTGGTCACGGCATAGGTCTCGAACAGGTCGGCGGCCATGCCGGCGCAGTCGCCGACATTGTCGCCGACGTTGTCGGCGATGGTGGCGGCGTTGCGAGGGTCGTCTTCGGGGATGCCCGCCTCGACCTTGCCGACCATGTCGCCGCCGACGTCCGCGCCCTTTGTGAAGATGCCGCCGCCCAGCCGGGCGAAGATCGAGATCAGCGACGCGCCGAAGCCTAGCGCAACCATCGAGTCGACCACCTCACGGCTGGTGTTCTCGTGGCCGAGCGGCCCGGTCAGGATGGCATAGTAGCCAGCCACCCCGATCAGGGCGAAGCCCGCCACCAGCATGCCGGTGATCGCGCCAGCGCGGAACGCCAGGGACAACCCCTGGGCCAAACCTTCCGAAGCAGCCTGTGCGGTGCGGACATTAGCCCGGACTGAGATCAACATGCCGACGAAGCCGGCCAGGCCCGACAGCACCGAGCCGATCAGAAATCCGACCGCGGCGAGCGGCCCGATCAGGAAGCCGACGGCGAGGAGGATGATGAAGCCAACGATGGCGATGGCGGTGTACTGACGACGCAGATAGGCCTGCGCCCCTTCCTGGATCGCCGCGGCGATCTCCTGCATTCGGGCGTTGCCCGGTGAAGCACGTAACAACGATGCGGTTTGAACGATGCCGTAGAGCACCGCCAACAAGCCGGCGGCGATCACCAGCGTAAGCGTAAGACTCATGTTCTAAGCGCCCCTATCGATTGCACGAAGTCGCCAACCGCCGCCCGGGATGGGCGGAGCTCGACGCTCCAGGCCCTGTTCGTTTTTTCCCTCGGTAGAGCCCCGTGAACCCGGCGCTCCTTATTAATAATCGAGACGTTGCCAGTTGAAGCCAGGACGCGCAACGCCCCGTTGAACAAGGTTCAAACGCACCACGCGCCCAGGCTAGGGCCGGGCTTGCGACGCGGGGGGCGCCGTGGGCGGCTTGGGCAGCCCCAGGCGACGCTTCGGGGTCTGTGACATGACGACCGCCGCCTTGACGCCCTTCCCGCCCGCGATGGCCGTCGCCTCCCTCATCAGCACGGCCTGCAGACGTGGGACATCAACCACGGTGTAGTCGTTTGGGTTGGTGAACGGCGTCTTGTGCGCGGCACGCACCAAGGCGTCCCGAAAGAAGGGTTCCTTGGCCCGTAGCTTGGCCGCATCCGCGGAGGCCGTGAGTTGCAGCCGGGCCGAGACGAAGACGTAGTTGATCAGTTGCCCCTCGACGACGATGGGCAGGGCGACCGGCGCCAGATCCACATACTGGCCGTCCGACGCCTTGGGCTTCGCAGGCTCCGAAGCGACGGCGTGGCCGGCGATCGAGAGCAAAATGGCGGCGGTTGCGAAAACATGGCGGATCATCCGAACACCCTTGCACAGCCGGGGTTTCCGGAAGCTTTCGGAAGCTAAAGCGGGTGTTTCCAGCCGCCCGGTCCCGGCGCGATATCGCCGCCGTCCACGGTGACACTGATCCCTGCCCCTTCCGCGACCGAGCCAATCACGGTGAGGCCAAGCGCTCGCGCCGCCGCCCCAGGCCGAACGGTGCAGACGATTTCGTAGTCGTCGCCGCCGGACGCCAGATCACGCAGGGCGCCGGCGCGATCATCCTGGGCGTCCAGCCAAGCCCGCGCCGCCGTCGACAGCGGCAGGCGATCAAGCTCCAGCCGCACCGCCAGACCGCTGGCCTCGCCAATGTGGCCGGCGTCGGCGATCAGCCCGTCCGATATGTCCGCCGCGGCGCTGGCGTGAGCACGCAGGGCCTCGCGAAGTTCGACGCGCGGCGACGGCAGGCGATAGCGCCCCGCGAGATAGCCGCCCGGATCAGCCAGTTCGCCTCGCGCCGCTTTCAGACCCAGCCAGCCGTCGCCAATCACCCCGGAAACGCAAATGAGATCGCCGGCTTGCGCCCCGCCCCGGCGAATCATCGCGCCGTTCGGCGTCCATCCCAGCATGGTCAGCGACAAGGTAAGCGGTCCCGGGGTCGACACCGTGTCGCCGCCGAGCAGGGTCAGCCCATAGGCCGCGCCGTCGACGCGCAGTCCCTCGGCGAAGGCTTGCCGCTCATTCCAGCCAAAGCCCGGCGTCCAGGCGGTGGCCAGGAAGTAGCCATAGGGCTCGGCCCCCTTGGCGGCGAGATCGGAGAGGTTCACACGCAATAGCTTGCGTGCGATCAGGCCCGGCGCTTCGCCGGGGAGGAAATGCACCCCCTCGACCATCGCGTCCTTGGTGACGATGAGGTCGAACCCCGGCCGCGACGGAATCGCCGCGGCGTCGTCCAGCAAGCCGAGCGCCTCGGGAGCGCCGTTGGTCAGCGGACGAAAGAGCCGGGCGATCTGCCCGAACTCGTCTGGCCCGCCGGCCTGCGGCGCTTCAGGTGCGGACATCTCGGGCCACCGCGTCCAGGGCCCCGTTCACGAAGCCGGGCTCGGGACCTTCGAAGAACGACTTGGTCAGTTCGACATATTCGTCGATCACCACCTCGGTCGGGACGTCGGAGCGGTGGGCCAGTTCGAAAGCGCCCGAACGCAGGATCGCCCGCACCGTGGCGTCGATCCGCTCCAACCGCCAGCCGGAGGCCAGCCGCTTGATCACGGCGGCGTCGATCTCGCGCTGGTTCTCGACCACGCCGCGGACCAGTTCGGCGAAGAAGCCTTCGTCGGCGCTGGCCATCATGTCGCCCTCGGTCGCAGCGTCGCCCTCGACGCCACGGTCGAAGCGATGGTCGGCGAATTCGCGGATCACCGCTTCGACGCCGACGCCGGAGACTTCCATCTGGTAGAGCGCCTGGATCGCCGCCAAACGCGCAACCGACCGCTGGTTATGGGCCCGGCTCATCGAGCTTGGCCAAGCAACTGGCGCTTCAGCTCGATCATGTCGAGCGCAGCTCGCGCCGCGCCGCCGCCCTTGTCGCCCTCGCTGGCCTTGGCGCGCGCCCAGGCCTGATCCTCGTCCTCGACGGTGAGGATGCCGTTGCCGATCGCCAGGCGCTTGCCGACCGCCAAGTCCATGATCCCGCGGGCCGACTCGTTGGAGACGATCTCGAAATGATAGGTCTCGCCACGGATCACCGTGCCGAGCGCGACATAGCCGTCATAGCGACGGCCGGTCGGACGGCTGCCACCCTCTTCGGCGATAGCGATGGCGCCAGGGATCTCCAGCGCGCCAGGCACGCTGATGACGTCGTACTCGGCGTCATGGGCCGTAATCACGTCGGCCGCAGCCTTCAGCAATTCATCGGCGAGGTCGTCGTAGAAGCGCGCCTCGACGATCAGGATGCGGATTTTCTCTTCGAGCATGGGGTCCAGTCTCTGTTCAGTTCGACCCTTTAGGCCGTTTCTCGCCAGCGGGCGAGATAGCGGGCCAACATGTCGATCTCTAGATTGACCTTCGCGCCCGGCTGGAGCCGGCCCAGGGTGGTCACATCCCAGGTATGGGGGATCAGATTGACCCCAAAGACATCGTCCTCGACCTCGTTCACGGTCAGGGAAACGCCATCAACGGTGATTGAGCCCTTGGGCGCGATGAAACGATGCAGCGGTCGCGGAACCCGCACCTTCACGCGGTGCGAACCGCCTTCGGATTCGATCGAAACCACTTCGCCGACGCCGTCGACATGGCCAGAGACGATGTGGCCGCCCAGCTCGTCTCCGACGCGCGCGGCGCGTTCCAGATTGATCGGGTCGCCTTCCTTCCACGCGCCCAGGGTCGTCAGACTGATGGTCTCGCCGGAGATCTCGACCGCGAACCAGCCCTCGCCCTTCTCGACGATAGTCAGGCAGCAGCCCGCGTGGCTGATCGAGGCGCCCATGTCGATGGTCGACAGGTCGAAGCCCGTCTCGACC
>NZ_JAURWM010000108.1 GCF_030654915.1 Phenylobacterium sp.
GATCGCGTCGAGGACGCCGATGCGAACGGCTACGCATTCTCCATCGAGGCCGGCCAGCCCATCGCCGTGGGGGGTGTCTTCAAGCTGATCCCGCAGGCCCAGCTCACCTATGCGAAGGTCGAATTCGACACCTTCGTGGACCCGCTGGGCGCATGCGTTTCCGCCGATCAAGGCGACAGTCTTCTCGGCCGCCTGGGGCTATCGTTCGACCGCGACTGGAAGGGGGCGGCCGCAGGGGGGCGAGGGAGGATCTACGGCGTCGCTAATCTGACCCACGAGTTTCTGGACGGATCGCGCGTGGACGTTTCCGGAGCGCTGATCTCCAACCGGGCCGAACGCACCTGGGGCGGCCTTGCCGCGGGGGCGAGTTATGCCTGGGGCGCTGGTCGCTACCAGGTCTACGGAGAGGGCTCGATAGCAACCTCGCTATCGCATTTTGGCGACAGCTACACCGCCTACGGCTCCGCGGGAGTTCGCATGAGCTTTTAGCGCGCTGGAGGGTGCTGGTCTGCGCGCGCTGCCAAAATCGCGAGCGCCATATCAGGAGGGTAGCGGACCCGAGAGCCCGCTGGGCCTCTTCAGGCTGTTGCGGGGCTTGGCAGCGGGATGAGCTTGGCCAACTTTCGTAGGTTCTGAGCGGTGGTGGCGACGTGGAACTCGTCTCGGGCGCCTTGGGGCAAACGTTCGGCGCAGCGCTGGCTTGTTCGTTCAGAGGTAGAGATCTGGGGCGGGGTAGGGCGTGAAAGCCGTCGCCGTTCAGTCAAAAACCAGGCGTTTCTGGCAAGTTTCTGGCAAGTGCCAGATGGTCTCTTCAGCAAGTGCTTGAAAAGATTGGTGGATGCGACAGGGATTGAACCTGTGACCCCCTCGGTGTGAACGAGGTGCTCTCCCGCTGAGCTACGCATCCTCCGGAAGGGTTGCGCCTATAGCCTGACGTCTTGCGCCGGGCAAGCGGTGAGAAGCGTTACGCACGCATTCTTCAATTCGTCGAAGTGATCGACCAGCACGTCGGGGTTCAAATCGGCGGCCGGGATCTCGGTGTAGCCGAAGCTCACCAGCACTAGCGGCACCTTGGCGGCGCGGGCGGCGCCGGCGTCGGTGGAGGCGTCCCCGACCATGACGGCGCGGTCGATCCGCCCGCCAGCGGCCTCGATGGTGTGCGTCAGGTGACGGGCGTCGGGTTTGGGGGCCGGGGCCAGATCGGCGCCGATCACCGCGTCGAAGAAGTCGATCAGGTCCAGCTTCTGGAGAATCGGCAGCGACAGGTCGGTCAGCTTGTTGGTGCAGATCGCCAGCCGGGCGCCGGCCGCCTTGAGTTCGGTCAGGCAGCGGACCGCGCCGGGGAAGGGCCGGGTCTCGTCGGCGCTGTGCTGATTGTAGTGGGCGATGAAGCGCTCGAAGAGCGCGGGCATGCGTTCGGCGGGGACGGGATGGCCCTGGGCGGCGAACCCGCGCTCCATCAACCGCCGTGCGCCGTGGCCGATGAAGGGGCGGGCCTCATCAAAGGGCAGGGGAGCGATGTCTTCTTCCCGCAGGATGACGTTCAGCGTGCCGATCAGGTCGGGCGCGGAATCGACGAGTGTGCCGTCGAGGTCGAAGACTATCGTGGCGCCAGCCAGGGTGGTGAGATCGGTCAAGGAAAACGCTCCGTCGAAACCGCTCGCCGTTTCGGCTAAACGCCGCATGATTGCAATGTCTGCCCGACTCGTAAGGATCGATCCATGACCCCACGCGCCGCTGTGATTATGGCCGCCGGCCAAGGCACGCGCATGAAGTCGCCGATCCCCAAGGTGCTGCATAGGGTCGGAGGGCGCGCGATCCTCGACCGGGTGATCGACACCGTCGAGGCGGCCGGATGCGAGCGCATCATCGTGGTGGTGGGAAACCACAGCCCAGGCGTCAGGGCGTTGGTCGAGGCGCGGCTCGGCAAGGACGCCGTGGCGGTGCAGGACCCGCCGCTCGGCACTGGCCACGCCGTGCTGGCCGCGCGCGAGGCCTTGGCGGGTTTCGAGGGCGACCTGCTGGTGTTGAACGGCGACTGCCCGCTGCTGGAGCCCAAGGATCTCGAACCGCTGTTCGGCCTGCGCGCCGATGGGGTGGCCCTGGCAATGCTGGCCTTCGAACCGGTTGATCCGCTGCTCTATGGGCGGGTGCTGCGCGGCGCGGACGGCCATGTGATCCGCATTGTCGAGCCCAAGGAAGCCACCCCCGAGGAACTGGCGGTCAAGATCTGCAACGCCGGCATGATGGCGGCCGACGCGGGCCGGATGTTCGGCTGGCTGTCGAAGATCACCAACGACAACGCCAAGGGCGAGTATTACCTGACCGACATCGTGCGGATCGCCGTGGCTGACGCGGGCCTAGTCAAGGCCTCGATCGCCCCGGAGAGCGCGGTGATGGGCGCCGACACGCCGTTGCAGCTTTCCCAGGCCGAGGCCATTTTCCAGCAACGCCGCCGGGCGCACTTCCTGGCCGAGGGCGTGACCATGCTGGCGCCTGAGACCGTGCATTTTTCCTGGGACACCAAGATCTCGGCGGGGGTGCAGGTCGAGCAGTTCGTGGTGTTCGCGCCCGGCGTCAGCATCGAGACTGGCGCGGTGATCCGCGCCTTCAGTCATCTGGAGGGCGCCAAGGTGATGGCCGGCGCCCTGATCGGTCCCTATGCCCGCCTGCGTCCCGGCGCGGAGATCGGCGAGGACGCCCACATGGGCAACTTCGTCGAGGTGAAGAAGGTGAAGGTGGGCGCGGGCGCCAAGGCCAACCACCTCTCCTATCTGGGCGACGGCACCGTGGGGGCCAAGGCCAACATCGGGGCCGGCACGATCTTCTGCAACTACGACGGCTTCGACAAATTCGAGACCCATGTGGGGGAGGGCGCGTTCGTCGGGTCCAACTCCTCGCTCGTGGCGCCGGTGCGGATCGGGGCGGGCGCCTACACGGGTTCGGGCTCGGTGCTCACCCGCGATGTGGCGCCCGACGCCTTGGCGCTGGAGCGGTCGGGGCAGGTCGAGAAGGCGGGCTGGGCGGCGCGGTTCCGCGCGGCCAAGCTCGCCAAGCGGGCCAAGAAGTAACACCGGTGCTCAGTTCGTCGTGGCCGGGTCGGTCCTCGCCGCCTAATAACCGCCGAACTCAACTGTCTATGGATCCCCGGGCGCTCGCCCCGGGGACGACGAGGTTTTTCAATGGACGCTGACGCGCAAAAAAGGGCTTCCGGCGAAGCCGCCGCCCTACTGGTCGAAGACGGCATGGTCGTGGGACTGGGCACCGGCTCGACGGCGGCCTGGTTCGTCAAGGCGCTGGCGGCTCGCAAGCTGGACATCCTCGGGGTGCCAACCTCGCTCGCCACCGCCAACCTGGCGCAGAGCCTCGGCATCCGCTTGGGCGAGCTGGGACCGGTGAAATCCATCGATCTGACCGTCGACGGCGCCGACGAGATCGGCCCGGCCCTGGCCCTGATCAAGGGCGGCGGCGCGGCCCTGCTGCGCGAAAAGCTCGTCTGGGAAGCCTCCAAGCGCTGTGTTGTGATCGCCGACGCCGAGAAGCGGGTCGCCAAGCTGGGCAAGTTCCCGTTGCCGATCGAGGTCGTGGCCTTCGGGCACGAGACCACGATGCTGCGGATCTGCGACGCGCTGAACGAATGCGACCTGGGCGTGGCCCCGCGCCTGCGCGTCAAGGACGGCGTCCCGGTGAAAACCGATAACGGCAACCTCATCTATGACGCAGCTTGCGGGCGTATCGAGGACCCCGCCTTGCTCGCCGATGCGCTGAAAAGCGTCACCGGCGTGGTCGAACATGGCCTGTTCCTCGATCTGGCGGATGTGGCTCTGGTGGGGACGGCGGACGGCGTCGTCACCCTCGAGCCGTAAGGAGTAAGACGTGGCGAAATACGACTACGACCTCTTTGTGATCGGCGCCGGTTCCGGCGGCGTGCGGGCCGGGCGGCTGGCGGCGATGTCGGGCGCGAAGGTCGCCCTGGCCGAGGAGCACCGCGTCGGCGGCACCTGCGTGATCCGCGGCTGCGTGCCCAAGAAGTTCATGGTCTACGCCTCGGAGTTCGCCCACAACGCCCAGATCGCCGAGGGCTATGGTTGGTCGCCCAGCCAGGCGACCTTCGACTGGCCGCGGTTCCTGGAAGCCAAGGACCGCGAGATCGCTCGGCTGTCGGGCATCTATGTCACCAATCTCAACAACGCCGGGGCCGAGATCCTCCACGGCAAGGCGCGGCTGACCGACGCCCACACCATCGTGGTGGAGGGCAAGCAGACGATCACCGCCGACAAGGTGCTGATCGCCACTGGCGGCCGTCCGTGGAAGCCGACCGAATTCCCCGGCGCCGAGCACATCATCACCTCGGAAGAGGCGTTCCAACTGCCCGAGCTGCCCAAGTCGATCATGATCGCCGGCGGCGGCTATATCGCCGTCGAGTTCGCGGGGATCTTCGCCGGCCTCGGCGTGGAGACGACGCTGGTCTATCGCGGCGCCAATATCCTGCGCGGCTTCGACGACGACGTTCGGTCCCACGTGACAGAGGAAATGAAGAAGCGCGGCGTTAAGGTCGTGCTCGGCTGCCAGCATGACAGCATCGAGAAGACGGAGGCTGGCGGCTTCATCAGCCACATGACCTCGGGCCACGCGATCGAAACCGAGTTGGTGATGTTCGCCACCGGCCGCCGCCCCTATGTGGACGGCCTGGGGCTTGAGACGGCCGGCGTGAAGCTGAACGACGTTGGGGCCGTGGCCGTCGACAAGTTCTCCAAGACCAATGTCGAGAACATCTGGGCCGTGGGCGACGTTACCGACCGGATCAACCTGACGCCCGTGGCGATCCGCGAGGGCGCGGCCTTCGCCCAGACTGAGTTTTACGGCAACCCGACCACCTTCGATCACGACATGGTGGCCTCGGCGGTATTCTCGCAGCCACCGGTCGGCTCCGTGGGACTGTCTGAAGCTGACGCTCGCCATCAGCACGGCAAGGTCGATATCTACCTTTCGCGGTTCCGTCCGATGAAGACGACCTTCTATGGCGGTGACGAACGTTGCCTGATCAAGCTGGTGGTCGAGGCCGGCAGCGAGCGCATCCTTGGTTGCCACGTGGTCGGTCCGGATTCGCCTGAGATCATCCAGATGGCGGCCGTCGCCCTGAAGATGGGCGTGACCAAGCCGCAGTGGGATTCCACCTGCGCGGTCCACCCGACCCTGGCCGAAGAACTGGTCACCATGCGCGAGAAATACGTTCCGCTGGGCACGGCGGCGTGAAGGCAGCCAAGGCGAACGCACCGAAGGACGGCGTCGCCTGGTTCGGGTGGGTGCTGGCTGGGGTGTTCGCCCTGTCGCCCCTGCTCGGATGGCTGGGGCCGCTCGGCTTCGCGCCTATCGCGGCGCTTGGCGGTCTGCTGACCATTCATGGGGCGCGGGTCGATAGAGAGCACCGGGCGGCGGCGTTGGCGATCCTGGTGCTGGTGACCTGGGCCCTGGCCTCGATGGCCTGGAGTCCGTTCAGGGCCGAGAAGCTTGAGAACGCCACTGGACTGAAGCTTGTCGCGCAGGGCGTGCTCTACTGGGCGCTGTTCTACGCCGGCGCGAGGGCGTCGGCGGACACGCGCGCCATGGCGCTGCGGGTCCTGGTCTGGGGCATGGCGGCGTTGGGCCTGGTCCTGGCCATCGAGGCCATGACCAGAGCGGGCCTCTATCAGGCGCTGCGGACCGCGATAGGCGATCCGATCCGCCCGGACCTGGCGGTGCGCAACGTCGCCCAGGGGGGCTTTGTCCTGGCGGTCCTGACGCCGGCGGCGGCGGTGGCCAGTACGCGCACGGGATGCGGCGTCTGGCCGATTGTTCTGATGGCGGCTGGGATCGCTGGAGCAAGCCTGAGCCTGGCGGCAGACGCGCCGATCCTGGCCCTCGTGGTGAGCGTTCTGTTTGGCCTTGCGGTCTATCGCTGGCCGGTGGTCGCCCCACGAGTGCTGGGCGGCATGGCGGCGCTGTTGTTCCTCACCGCGCCGGGCGTTGTCTGGCTGACCCGCAAGCTGGGCTGGTTCCAGGAAGTCGAAGCCTCGGTCTCGCTCTCCTGGTCCCAGCGCATGGGCTACTGGCGCCACGCCGGCGATTGGATCGGCGACCACCCGCTGCGCGGCTGGGGCCTCGAGGCCAGCCGGGAGTTCGCGCCGGGCATTATCCTGCACCCTCACAATGCGGCGTTGCAGATCTGGTTGGAGCTTGGCCTCATCGGCGCGATGTCGGCGGCGGTGTTCTGGGGGGCGGTGCTGGCCGGCCTCAGCCGTCCCGAGCGCGACGTCGGACGTGCGGCCGCGGCGGCCACAGCCGGAGCCTATCTGGTGTTCTCGGCGGTGTCTTTCGGTGTCTGGCAAGAGTGGTGGTTGGCCCTCGGCGCAGTGGCCGCGGCGGCCTGCATGGCGCTGTTGCACCAGCCCGCCGTGGAAAAACGCCCCGCCTGACCATCGACTAGCTTGTCGTTCTGGGAGTAGAACGCGCTCCGCTCGCAGTTCGCGCGGGCGTGGAGTTGAGCCATGACCGAGCATTGGACGCCTGCCTCCTGGAGGGCGAAGCCCGCCAAGCACCTGCCGACGGACTATCCGGATCTGGCGGAGTTGGCCCGGGTCGAGCAGACCCTCCGCGGCATGCCGCCCCTCGTTTTCGCCGGTGAGGCCCGGCGTCTGAAGAGCCTGCTGGGCGACGTGGCCGAGGGCCGCGCCTTCCTGCTGCAGGGCGGCGACTGCGCCGAGAGCTTCAAGGAATTCCACGCTGACAACATCCGCGACACCTTCCGCCTGATCTTGCAGATGGCGGTGGTGCTGACCTTCGCTGGCGGCAAACCCGTGGTGAAGGTAGGCCGGATGGCCGGCCAGTTCGCCAAGCCGCGCTCCTCGCCGGTCGAGACCATCGACGGCGTCGAACTGCCGTCTTATCGCGGCGACAACATTAACAGCATGGAGTTCGAGGCCGCCGGGCGCACGCCCGACCCGCAGCGTCTGCTGCAGGCCTATGGGCAATCGGCCTCGACGCTGAACCTGCTGCGCGCCTTCGCCGGCGGCGGCTATGCCGACCTCTACAACATCCACCGGTGGACGCTCGGCTTCGTGGCCGACAGCCCGCAGGGCGCGAAGTACCGCGAACTGTCGGAGAAGATCAGCGAAGCCCTGACCTTCATGGCCGCCATCGGCGTGACGCCGGAGAGCCAGCCCGACCTGCATCGCGTAGAGTTCTTCACCAGCCACGAGGCCTTGTTGCTGGGCTTCGAGGAAGCCATGACCCGCGTCGATTCCACCTCGGGCGAGTGGTACGACACCTCCGCTCACCTGGTCTGGATCGGCGAGCGGACCCGCCAGTTGGACGGGGCGCACATCGAGTACTTCCGTGGCATTCGCAATCCGATCGGCGTGAAGGTCGGTCCGACCATGGAGCCGGACGATCTGCTGCGCCTGATCGACGTCCTGAACCCGCACAACGAGCCTGGCCGCCTGACGCTCTATGGCCGCTTCGGCCACGACAAGATCGCTGATCGTTTGCCGCGCTTGCTGCAGGCGACCAAGAAGTCGGGACGTTCGGTGGTTTGGGCCATCGATCCGATGCACGGCAACACGCTCACCGCCGCCAACGGCTACAAGACTCGTCCGTTCGACCGAATCCTTTCGGAGGTGAAGAGCTTCGTCGAGATCGCCAAGGCCGAGGGCGTCCATCCGGGCGGGGTGCATCTGGAGATGACCGGCCAGAACGTCACCGAGTGCCTCGGCGGCGCTCGGGCTCTGACTGAAGGCGACCTGGCCGACCGTTATCACACCCATTGCGACCCGCGTCTGAACGGTGAACAGGCGCTGGAGCTGGCCTTCCTCGTGGCCGAGAAGCTCAAGGAAGAACGGGTCAGCGCAGCGCTTCGCGCGGCGGTCTGATCAAGACCGCCACGGCGGGCGGTTAGCATCGTCCTCCCGGTCGGTCGTGCCGTTCGAGTGACCGCTGCCTGAAAAGGCGGCGGTGACAGGCCTCGACCCTTGCGGCGAAGGCGGCAAACCTCCAGTTTCGCCGCTTCTTTGAAAACTGGTGAGATCATGGCCGACCAGGCCGGGGCGACCCTCCCTTCGGATGGGCGCGAAATTGATATTGTGCGCGCGCAGACCGCGGAGCTGTGGAAGCTCTCGTGGCCGGTCGTACTGTCACGCCTGGGCATCATGACCATGGGGCTGTCGGACGCCATCGTGGTGGGCCGCTACTCGGCGACGCAACTCGGCTATCACGCGCTCGCCTGGGCCCCGACCAGCGTCGTGGTGACCATGGCCGTCGGCCTGTTGACCGGCGTCCAGGTGATGACCGCGCGGCGGATCGGGCAGGGGCGGCGAGAGCTGACCGGCGCGGTTCTGCGTCGCGGCCTGGCCTACAGCTTCTGGATTGGCGTGATCTCGCTAGCCGTCACGCTCCTGGCGGGGCCGAGTTTCCTGCACGTCATTGGCCTCGACAAGGACCTGGCCGACGGCGCTTCGCGCGCCATGCTGGTCTTCGCGCTGTCGCTGCCGGGCTACGCCATCAGCGTGGCCGCCAGCTTTTGGCTGGAGGGACTGGGCAAGCCCAAGCCCGGCGCCGTCATGATGTGGGTGGCCAACGGGGTGAACCTGGCGCTGCTGCTGCTGCTGGTGCCGGGGCACCTGGGCATTCCGTCGCTCGGGGCGGTCGGCGGGGCCTGGGCGACCACGGGCGCACGGACCTTCCTGGCGATCGCGATGCTCATCTACATCCTGCGCATGCCGGAAGCCCGGGCGCTGGGCGTGTTCACCAAGCCAGAACGTGATCGCGGTTCGGAAGCTGAACAGCGCCGCATCGGCTACGGGGCGGGCGCCTCGAACTTCTTCGAAGTCGCGGCCTTCGCCTCGATGAACATTTTCGCCGGCTGGATGGGCGGACTGACCGTGGCCGCCTGGGCCGTGGTGCTGAACGTCGCGGCCATGGTTTTCATGGTGCCGCTCGGCCTCTCGACCGGGACCGCCGTGATGGTCGGACGGGCCTATGGCGCGCGTGACGCCAAGGGGGTGACGCGAGCAGGCCTTATCGGCTTTGGGATCACCGCTGTGTTCGGCTTGGTGATCTCGTTGATCATCTGGCCCACGGCCGGATTGATTGCCCAGGCCTACACCTCCGACAAGGTGGTGATCGCCATGGCCTCGGCCGCGCTCGTGCTCTCCTGCCTGTTCTTCCTGGTCGATGCGCTACAGGTGGTGATCGCCCAGGCGCTGCGGGCGCGCGGCGATGTCTGGCTGCCGACCTTCACCCACATGACCAGCTATGTGCTGGTGATGATGCCGCTGGCCTGGTGGCTGGCCATTCCGATGGGACTTGGCCTGAACGGCATCGTCTGGGCGGTGATCGCCGCATCGTTCATCTCGGCGGGCCTGCTAAGCTGGCGGTTCTGGGCGCTGGCGCGGCGGGGGCTCTAGGCGCGGGCGGATTTTTTCGTCGAGGTGAACGGTCGATTCACGCTGATCTGGGAGAAGGGGGCATGGCCTCGCTGACTCCGAAAATCGCCCGCTTCCTGCTGATCGCCGCGACCCTGGTCTGCGCGATCGGGATGATCGGGCCGTTCAAGGGCGCCGAAGGGCGCCTGATCAGCGTCGACAAGGCCGCGCACTTCATCGCCTTCTACGGCCTCACCCTGCTGACCATCGCCGCGTTTCCGAAGCGTCGCTCGTTCGACTTGGCGTGCATGGTCCTGATGTTCGGGGTCGCCATCGAGGTGGCCCAGATGCTGTCGGGCCGCGGCGCTCAACTGAGCGACATACTGGCGGATGCGGCCGGCGTCGCTGGCGTGCTGGCGCCGATGTATCTTCAGCGACTGCGCAGCCCGCCCATCGTCGAGCGCCGCCAACGCCTCATCGACAAGCTGCCGGCCTCCGAGCCGCAAGGGCAGGCGGAAACCATTCAAGGATAGCTCGGGTCCCCCGGATCTCGCGCCGCGAGCCCGGAGGATGACGGCTGTGGCCTAGGCTTCGACGCCCAGGATCCAGCCTTCTTCGGTTTCGGCGTCCAGAACCACATCAGCGGCGGCGGTCTTGCCGATGGTGAAGGCCTCGCCCAGCTTTCCCGTCTCATCCAGCCGGGCGAAGT
>NZ_JAURWM010000113.1 GCF_030654915.1 Phenylobacterium sp.
GCGAACCACGGGCTCCGGAGTTAGCCATCATGAAGATCGAGTTGATCTCCTTTTCACGGCCGTTCTCGTCCTTCTCGGCGGTCGAGATTTCCAACATCATTTCGTCGGCGACGCGGTCGGTGGCCTTGGCCCACGCGTCAACGACCTTGTTGTACTTCTCGCCCTTGGTGATCAGACCGTCGGCGTACTGCTGTTCGTACTCTTCGACCAACGCGCGGGTCTGAGCCACGATCGGCTTCTTCCGCTCGGGGATGATGATGTCATCCTTACCGAAGGAGATGCCGGCCTTGGCCGCTTCCTTGAAGCCCAACGCCATGATCTGGTCGGCGAAGATGACCGTCGCCTTCTGACCGCAGTGGCGATAGACGGCGTCGATCAGGTTGCCGATTTCCTTCTTGGTCAGGTTCTTCTCAAGAAGGCGGTGACCGATCGCCGGGTGGTGCGGGAACAGCGCCACGATCTTCATCCGGCCAGGCGTCGTATCGATCACCTTGCGGACCAGCTCGCCCTCGGCGTTCATTTCCGAGTGGCGGGCTTTGATCTTGGTGTGCAGCGTCACGACCTTGGCGTCGAGCGCCGCGTCGATTTCGCCCAGGTCGGCGAACAGCTTGCCCTCGCCCGGCTCTTTGTCCTTGGCCAGCGACAGATAGTAGAGGCCCAGAACGATATCCTGCGACGGCACGATGATCGGGCGGCCGTTGGCGGGCGACAAGATGTTGTTCGTCGACATCATCAGCACGCGCGCTTCAAGCTGGGCTTCCAGCGAGAGCGGGACGTGGACGGCCATCTGGTCACCGTCGAAGTCGGCGTTGAAGGCGGCGCAAACCAGCGGGTGAAGCTGGATGGCCTTACCCTCGATCAGCTTCGGTTCGAACGCCTGAATGCCCAGACGGTGAAGGGTCGGCGCGCGGTTAAGCAGAACCGGGTGTTCGCGGATCACCTCGTCGAGGATGTCCCAGACCGCCGGTTGTTCGCGTTCCACCATCCGCTTGGACTGCTTGACGGTGCCCGACAGGCCCTTGGCGTCCAGACGCGCATAGATGAACGGCTTGAACAGCTCGAGCGCCATCTTCTTCGGCAGGCCGCACTCGTGCAGCTTCAGCTCCGGACCGACGACGATGACCGACCGGCCCGACTAGTCGACGCGCTTGCCGAGCAGGTTCTGACGGAAGCGACCTTGCTTGCCCTTCAGCATGTCGGCGAGCGACTTCAGCGGACGCTTGTTGGCGCCCGTGATCAC
>NZ_JAURWM010000116.1 GCF_030654915.1 Phenylobacterium sp.
ATCTGCTCCAGCCGCACGAACTGCGCCAAGAGGGCTGGGCGATCGCCGTCATGGCGGTCTCCACCGTAATGACCGGCCTGTTGATCGCCGCCCAAACCCGAGTGCTGCAGCGCACCGCTTCGGTGGCCGTGGCCGGCGACCGAGCCCACTACGCCACCGACCTCGCCTCCAACGCCGTGGCGCTGCTCGGGATCGGCGCCTCGGTCTTGTTCGGCTGGGGGAACCTGGACGCCATCGCCGCCCTCATCATCACGGCGCTGCTGCTGTGGGGAGCGGTGAGTGTTTTCCGCCAAGCCGCGAACCAATTGATGGATCGCGAATTGCCAGATGATGACCGCGCCCGGATCGTCCACTTGGTGACTGCCGACCCGCTCCTGACGGATGTTCATCAACTCCGGACGCGCGCTTCGGGGCCGTATGTTCACATGCAGATGCACGTCGACCTGGACGCGTCGCTGTCCCTCGAAGCGGCGCACGCCGCCATTGTCGCGGCGGAAAAGCGAATACTCGCCGAGTTCCCTCGGGCCGACATCATCATCCATCCCGACCCTCGCGGCGCGGCGGAGCCGCATGGCGGAGCTTTCGCCGAAACCGCGCTCGGTAAACGCGGCCTTAACGAGGATTAGAGATAGTCATCGGCCTAATGAGCCTCGACCTTACCCTTCACCACTTCCCGCTCGACCCCGCCTCTCGCCAGGTTCGCTTGGCGCTGGGAGAAAAGCGCCTGCCGTTCGCCGAGGAGCAGGTTCGCTATTGGGAACGGCCCGCGAGCCTGGTGAAGATGAACCCCTCCGGGCTGACCCCAGTGCTGACCGTGGGCACGAGCCGCGACCCGCTGGTGCTGTGCGAAGGCCGCGCGATCCTCGACTACCTCGAGGAAACCCATCCCGAACCGCCGCTGCTCGGCCGCGACCCCGCCGAGCGGGCCGAGGCCCGGCGGCTGCTGCAGTGGTTCGACCGCAAGTTCGACTACGAGGTTGGCGGCTTCATCCTGCACGAAAAGATGGAAAAGCGGCTGCTCGGCCTCGGGGCGCCAGACCTCGCCAGCCTGCGCCAGGGCCGCGAGGCCCTGCGGGTGCACCTGACCTATGTGGAAAGCCTGCTGTCTTCACGCGACTGGCTAGTCGGGCGCCGCCTGTCCCTGGCCGATTTCGCCGCCGCCGCGCACCTGTCGGTGATCGACTATTTCGGGGATGTGCCATGGCGCGACTTCCCCGCGGTCAAGACGTGGTACATGAAGCTGAAATCGAGGCCGTGCTTCCGGCCGCTGCTGGCCGATCGCTGGCCCGGCCTCGCGCCGGCGCCGCATTATGACGATCTCGACTTCTGATCCTAACGCCACCGAGCTGATCCGCGCACGCGCCGCCGAGCTGGGCTTCGATGTCTGCCGGTTCGCCGACGCACGCGCCGAGTGGGCCGCGTCAGGGCGGCTGGCCGAGTTCGTCGAGAACGACCGGCACGGCGAGATGGGCTGGATCGCCGACACCCAGGATCGTCGCCGCCACCCGACCGCCATGTGGGACGGCGCGCGCTCGGCGATCATGCTGGGCGTTAATTACGGCCCCGACCACGACCCGCTGGAGGCCCTGGAAGACAGGGGCCGGGGCGTGATCTCGGTCTACGCCCAGGGCGACGACTATCACGAGCTGATCAAGGGCCGCCTGAAGCAGCTGGCCGGCTGGCTGGTCTCGCGGTTCGGCGGCGACCTTAAGGTGTTTGTCGACACCGCGCCCCTAATGGAAAAGCCGCTTGCTGAACGCGCCGGGCTCGGCTGGCAGGGCAAGCACACCAATCTGGTCAGCCGCGAGTTCGGGTCCTGGCTGTTCCTGGGGTCGATCCTGACCGAACTGGATCTGGCGCCTGACGGCGCCAGCGGCGGGTCCTGCGGGCAATGCCGCGCGTGCCTCGACGTCTGCCCGACGAAGGCCTTCCCCGCCCCCTATCAGCTAGACGCCCGTCGCTGCATCTCCTACCTGACCATCGAGCTCAAGGGTCCGATCCCGGCGCAGTTCCGCCCTGCGCTCGGCAACCGCATCTATGGCTGCGACGACTGCCTGTCGGTCTGCCCCTGGAACAAGTTCGCCAGCGCCTCACGGGAAATGCGGCTGGCGGCGCGGGAAGAACTGAAGGCGCCGGCGCTGGCGGACTTGGCGCGGCTGGATGACCCGGCGTTCCGCGCCCTGTTCGCCAAGAACCCGGTCAAGCGCATCGGCCGCGACCGTTTCATCCGCAACGTCCTCTACGCGATCGGCAATTCGGGAGATCTCGGCCTGGCGGCGGTGGCGCAGGAGCATCTGGCCGATCCCTCGCCGCTGGTTCGCGGCGCGGCGGTCTGGGCGCTGTCACGGTTGCTGGAGCCGGCGGCGTTCGCAGCGTTGCGGGCGCGGATGGTGGAGAGCGATCCCGAGGTGCTGGCGGAGTGGGCCGTGTAGGCCCCTCACCCAACCTCTCCCCGGCGGGGAGAGGAGAAGAGGCATGAATCCCTCTCCCTCGGGAGAGGCTAGGTGAGGGGGCGGCGCGCAGCGACGCGTCACCCCTGCCAGTCCGGCACGCCCTCGCCTGCCTGGGCCGCCTTGGCGCGCTGGAACGCCTCGCGCCCAGCCAGTCGCTCCCAGTAGGCCTTGATCGCAGGACTGAAGCGCTCGTCCAGCCCCAGGGTGCGGGCCAGCAGCAACGCGTAGCCGACCGAGACATCGGCGGCCGTGAAGCGGCCGGCGCACAGATAATCCCCGTGCTCCAGCGCCGCATCGACCGACCGCAGCCGCGCCATGAACCAGCGGGCGTAGTCCTCGGCCACCTGCGGGTTGCGCCGCTCCTTGGGCTCCAGGCGCGTGTAGCGAAGCACCAGGGTCTGGGGGAAGGTGAGCGTCGCCTCGCCCCGGTGCAGCCAGTTGAGCCAGTCGCCATAGGCGGGGTCATCCGGGGCCACCGCCAGCGGACCGCCATGCTTGACAGCCAGGTACTGAACGATCGCGGCCGACTCGGTCATCTGCGCCTGCCCGTCCACGAAGAACGGGATGGTCCCGAGCGGATTGATCTCCAGATAGCTCGGCGACAGCAGCCGAGGCGGGAACGGCAGCAGCTTCAGCTCATAGGGAACCCCCAGCTCCTCCAGCGCCCAGAGGGCGCGGAAGGACCGGGCGTCGGCGCAATGATAGAGCGTGACCATCAGTCGGCGTAGACGGCGGCGCGCTTCTGCATGTTCGACATCACCGCCTCGACCTGGTTGGGCGAGCCGATGAGTGCGCCCTGCTCCTGGCTCTCGGCCAGCAGGATCGCGTGCTGGTCGGCGTCGGCGACCATGTCCAGCAACCGCTTGGCGCCGCGGATCGCGGTCGGGCTCTTGCTGGCGATCTCGGCGGCCAGAGCCAGGGCCTCGGCGCGAGGATCGTCGCAGACGCGGGTGGCGATACCTAGGCGCTGGGCTTCCTCGCCCTGGAAAATCCGGCCGGTATAGGTCAGCTCACGGGCGACATCATCGCGGACCAGCCCCTTCATCAGCACCATGCCGGCCATGTCGGGCACCAGGCCCCACTTGATCTCCATCACCGCCATGCGGGTGTCGGCGGTCACGAACCGCAGGTCGGCGGCGAGCGCCAACTGGAAGCCGCCGCCGAAGGCCACGCCATGCACGGCGGCGATCACCGGGACCGGCTGCTCACGCCAGACCATCACCGCGTGCTGGGCGCGGTTCGAGCCGCCAGCGGTGCGCTTGGGCGTCAGCAGGCTTTCGCCGGTGGAGGACTGGCCGCCGCTGCGTTCACCCGACGCCATCTTGCCGAAGTTGCCCATGTCGAGACCGGCGCAGAACGCGCGACCCTCGCCCGACAGCACGATGGCGCGAACGCCCTTCTCGGTCTTCAGCCGCTCGCCGGTCTCGATCAGCGCCGAGAACATGGCGTCGTCGAGGGCGTTCATCTTGTCGGCGCGGGTCAGACGGACATCGGCCACGCCGTCCTTCAGCTCCACCGTGATGCGGTTTTCCATGGGGATGCTCCTTCAGGCCTTGCCGACGATGTAGCCGGCGCGTGGGAAATGGATGTGGGTTTTGCCAAGTTCAGGCGTCTCGCGGGCGAGGACCACCTGATCGGGAGTGAGGGCCGCCAGCGTCCCAGCGACCGGATCGCGGCCATAGTCGTCGGCCGCCACGATCACAGGGGTTCCTGGCAAAAGCCCGAGCGGGTCGTTGACGTCATGAGCCGGCGCGGGCTCGGGCTCGGCCTCCCGGGCGACGGCGAGGGCCGCCGCGCCGGTGATCTCATGGCGCTGGCCATGGCCGATGGCGGCGACCCGGCGCCGCCAGGCCTGGGTGCGGCCGAAACCAGCCAGCAGTTGGTCGGCTAGGTCCGGCAGGCTACGGGCCAGGAACCAGATGTTCATATAGGCGGCGATGTCGGCCAGGCCCGGGATGTCGCCCGACAGCCAGTCGGCGCCGGCCAGGCCCTGCTCGATCCAGGCGGCTTGCGCGCGCCATTGCGGGCGCATGATCCCGGCGGCCGCCTTCATCGCCTCGATGTTGAAAGGCCGGCCCGAAAGCTTTTCGCGGTCCGCGATGAAATCTGGGGGCGTCGCATCGCCCAGTTCGCCGAAGATGATCGGCACGGTAACGCCGAAGAAAAGTCGGTCGGCCCAGAAATTGACCGCCCAGGCCGCCCCCGTCGTAAGGGTCGGACCGGGCGCGCGCCGCTCAAGCTCGGCTAGGATCACCTGGGTGTCGCAATAGATGTCGGCGCCAATCTGCAACACCGGGATGCGGCGATAGCCGCCGGTCAGCGGCGTCAGCTCCGGCTTGGGCATGATCACCGGCGCCTGGACGGAGTCCCAGGCCAGCCCCTTCAAGCCCAGCATCAACCGGACCTTCTCGGAGAAGGGCGAGGTGTCGTAGTGGTGAAGGATCAGCCCGCTCATCGGTCTCCCCATTGCGACCTCTGACGCGCCGCCAGCCTTACGCTGTCACGGTTTCAAGCGCGGGCCTACTCTGACCCCGCGTCAGGCTTTCGCGTCCTCGGCCAGAACGGCTATGCCCGGCTCGCCGCTGAGGCTCTCCAGAATGGGAGCCTCGGCATAGAGGGCGTCACGCTCGTCGAGTTGGCGGCGGATGTCGGCGTGCTTCTGGGCGTCGAGTTTCCAGCCGATGACGCAGGCGCCGCCCAGCATCACGAAGACGATGGGGCCGATGATGTAGGCCAGCTCCAGGCTGTGGATCGCGTCCGGCGTATTGGTCGCGCCCGCCGCGGCGTTGTAGCCAAGCCTGGCGAGCAGCGGGAAGGTGAGGCCGATGGCGAAGGCCGAGGCGATCTTCGCGGCCAGGGCGTTCAAGGCGTAGATCAAGCTGAGCTGCTCCTGCCCCTGCTCCAGCCGCACCTCGTCGGCGACGTCGGCCAGCATGGCGCGGATCATCAGATCGAAGCCCGCGGCCATGAAGCCGCACCAGAACATCACTGGCAGGGCGGCCAGCACGCTGCCCTTCGGCAGGAGGACCAGGGCGATCAGCCCTAGGGAATAGGAGGTCGTCGTCACCATCAGGGTGCGGTGCTTGCTGAACCGCATGGCCAGGCGCGCGGTGAGCGGCGCCCCGACGATCCCGGCGATCACATAGACCAGCAGCAGGGCCGAAGCCTGCTCCGGCGAGAAGCGTCGCGAGTCGGTGAAGAAGAAGAGGTAGAGCGCGCTCATCCAGCCCGGACCGAGCGTCAGGGCCATCTGCGCGAGGAACAGGCGCAGCAGGTCGGGCTTGGTGATCAGGCCCAGATAGTCCTTCAGCTGGAAGTTCTCGATCGAGGTCCGCTTGGCGATGTGCTCCGGCGTCTTCAGGCAGACCAGGGCCACCACCAGCGGGATCATGCCCAGGATAAACCAGCCCATGGCGCGCACGCCCTGCGCGTCCGTCCAGCCGATGTGTCCAGCGGCGATGGGGATCAACAGGACCACGACCGCGCCGAGCACGCCGGCCGCGGCCAGCACCCCGAAGACCCGCGAACGCTGGTGATACTCGGTCGCCAGGGTCGCCGCCCAGGCGGAGTGACCCAGACTGAGGATCGAGGTGCCGAGGTAGAAGATCAGCAACCAGACGATCAGATAGGCCGAGCCGATGCCTTTGGGCGCTTCGAACAGGGCGTAGACCGCGATCATCAGGATCGGCGCGCCGATCATCATCCAGACCCGGTAGCGCCCGATCTTGGTGCGGGTGCGGTCCATGACCAGGCCAAGCACCGGATCGACGCCGATATCGAGCAGGCGGACCACCGCCCAGGCGGTTCCGATAACGGTCAGGCTGACCCCAAGGTGGGCCGCGAAATAAGGAGGGAGATAGACGGCGACGGCGACGGCCAAGGCGCCCAACGGCAGGGCGATGGTGGAGAACGACAGCACCATCGGCGAGGAGAGCGGCCGAGGCCCAGCGGCCGGCGCGTGTTGGGTCACTTAGCGATCTCCCTATGCGCCGACGGCAATCATGTCGCGACGTCCCTTGTCGCCAATTGATCCGCTTCCCAAGGGGAAGGGCAAGCGCGAACAATGGTCGGAAAGATTAAAACAGGCGTTTGCATGCACGCTGCGATCCCGGCAAGGTCGCCGCCAAGCCCCAAGGGCGAATGACAGGGAGAGACCACATGAACCCGGCCGCGGAATTCGACATCATCGTCTATGGGGCGACGGGCTTCACCGGCCGCTTGGTCGCCGAGCATCTGGCCAAGCAATACGGGGTCGGCGGCGAGGTGAAATGGGCGATGGCGGGCCGCAGCCTGGAGAAGCTCCAGGCCGTTCGCGACGAGATCGGCGCGCCCAAGGACACCCCGCTGGTCGTCGCTGACGCCGGCGACGCGGCCTCGGTGAAGGCCATGGTGGAGTCCACCAAGGCGGTGCTGACCACGGTCGGCCCCTACCAGCTTTACGGCTCGGACCTGGTCGGCGCCTGCGCGGCGGCTGGGACCGACTATCTGGACCTGTCGGGCGAGCCCAACTGGATGGCCGAAATGATCGGCGCCCACGAAGCGGCGGCGAAGCAGAGCGGCGCGCGGATCGTCTTCTCCTGCGGCTTTGACTCCATTCCCTTCGAACTGGGCGTGTTCTTCGCCCAAGAGACCGCCAAGGCGAAGCTGGGCGGCGTGGTTCCCCGCGTGAAGGGCCGGATGCGCGCCATGCGCGGCGGCCTGTCGGGCGGCACCGCGGCCAGCGGCCGGGCGACCATGGCGGCGATCCAGAAAGACCCTAGCCTGATGGCGCTGATGGTCGACCCGTTCGCCCTCACGCCTGGCTTCAAGGGTCCCGAGCAGCCGCGCGGCGACAAGGTCGAGCACGACCCCGACATGAACGCCGATGTCGGCCCGTTCATGATGGCGGCGATCAACACGAAGAACGTCCACCGCTCGAACCTGCTGCTCGGCCACGCCTACGGGACCGACTTCGTCTACGACGAGATGTCGGTGGTCGATCCCAATACGCCGGCCTCATTCGCGGCCGACGCCGGCTCCGGCCCGCAACCGGGCGAAGGTCCCAGCAAGGAAGACCGCGAGGCGGGCTTCTATGACGTGGTCTTCATCGGCATCGCCAAGGACGGCCGCAAGGTTCGGGTCGCGGTGAAGGGCGACAAGGATCCGGGCTATGGCTCGACCTCCAAGATCATCGCCGAGACCGCCATATGCCTGATCAAGGAAACCCCCGAGGTCCCCGGCGGCATCTGGACGCCCGGCGCGGCCATGGGCGACAAACTGGTCAAGCGGCTGCACGACAAGGCTGGCCTGACCTTCGAAGTTGAGGCCTGACATGACCACCGACCTGTTCGCACCGCTAGCCTTCACCCGCGGCCCGGCCATGAAGAACCGCTTCATGCTGGCGCCCCTGACCAACACCCAGAGCCATGCCGACGGCACGCTGTCGGATGACGAGTTCCGCTGGCTGACCTACCGGGCGGAGGGCGGCTTTGGCCTGACCATGACCTGCGCGGCCCATGTGCAACGCCAGGGCCAGGGCTTCCCCGGCCAACTCGGCGTGTTTGGCGACCAGCATCTGCCCGGCCTGACCCGGCTAGCGGCGGCGATCAAGGCCGCCGGCAGCGTCGCGGCGTTGCAACTGCACCACGCCGGCATGCGCTCGCCCAAGGAACTGATCGGCGAGGCGCCGGTCTGCCCCTCCGAGGACGAGGCGACCGGCTCACGAGCCCTGACCCTGGCCGAGGTCGAGCAGCTGGTGGAGGACTTCGTCGCCGCCGCCGTCCGCGCCGAGCAGGCCGGCTTCGACGGGGTCGAGATCCACGGGGCGCACGGCTACATCATCTGCCAGTTCCTCTCCCCGACCATCAACCGCCGCACCGACCGCTATGGCGGCTCGCCGGAAAACCGAGCCCGGATCCTGCACGAGATCATCGACGGCGTCCGCGCCCGCTGCCGGCCCGACTTCAATCTGGGCCTGCGGCTGTCGCCCGAACGCTTCGACCTGGAACTGGCCGAGATCCGCGACCTCGCCCAGACGGTGATGGCGCAGGGCCAGATCGACTATCTCGACATGTCGCTGTGGGACGTGGCCAAGGAGCCGAACGAAGAGGCGTTCAAGGGCCGCACCCTGATGTCCTACTTCACCGAGCTGGATCGCGGGAACGTCCGGCTGGGCGTGGCCGGCAAGATCATGAACGCGCAGACCGCCCGCGAATGCCTGGAGAACGGCGCCGACTATGTCCTGATCGGCCGCGCGGCCATCCTGCATCACGACTTCCCGCAGAAGGTCGCCGCCGACCCGAACTTCACCTCGATCGCCCTGCCGGTCAGCCGCGAGCATCTGGCGGCCGAGGGGCTAAGCCCGGCGTTCGTTGAGTACATGAACAACTGGAAGGGGTTCGTGGCGCAGCCGGCGACGGCGTGAGACCATGCTTTCCCACGTCTTCATCGGAACGAACGATCCGGAACGGGCGACGAACTTCTATCGCCCGATCATGGAGGCGCTCGGCTACCCGCTGAAGTTCGTCGACCAGGAACGAGGCTGGGCGGTCTGGACCTCCCCTGGGGGCGCGCGGCCTTACTTCCTGGTCGGGCGCCCATTTGACGGCGAGCCGGCGCTGGCCGGAAACGGCCAGATGATCGCGCTGCTGGCCCCTAGCCGCGCCGCCGTGGACGAGGCCTACGCCCTGGCTCTGTCAGGCGGCGGCGACGACGACGGACCGCCCGGGCCGCGCCCCCAGTATCATGGCGACTACTACGGCGCGTACTTCCGGGACCCGGACGGCTGCAAACTCTGCGTCTGCCGCCACGACCCGGACTAGGGCCGAAGCCCTATCGAAAGCGGATCAGGGCTTCCTGCGAGGCCGAGGCGACCAGCTTGCCGTCGGCCGAGAAGATCGAACCGCGGTTGAAGCCGCGCCCGCCGGAGGCCGAGGGGCTGTCCTGCACATAGAGGTGCCATTGGCTGAAGTCGCTGGGGTGGTGGAACCACAGGGCGTGGTCGAGGCTGGCCACTTGCAGGCGGCCGGAGCTCCAGTCGACGCCGTGCGGACGCAGCGAGGTGTCCAGCAAGGTCATGTCCGAGGCGTAAGCCAGGGCGCACTGGTTCAGCGCCACGTCGGAGCCCAGCGGATCGCGGGCCCGGAACCACACCGACTGGGTCGGATCCATGATCGGGGCCTGGCCAAAGGGCATCGGATCGACAGGCCGGACCTCGATCGGCCAGGTGCGGCGTTGCTCGGTCGAGCCGGCGGCCGCGCGCAGTTCGTCCTCGTCCATCAGGCCCTCGGGGCCCGGCGGGGTCGGCATTTCGATCTGATGCTCGAAGCCGGCCTCTGGGACCTGGAACGACGCCGACAGGTTGAAGATCTGCTGGCCGTGCTGCAGGGCCGTCACCCGCCGCATGGTGAAGCTGCCGCCGTCACGCACCCGCTCGACCTTGAGCAGGATCGGGATCTTCGGATCGCCGCCCCGGATGAAATAGGCGTGCATCGAATGGCAGACACGGCCGTCGATGGTGCGGTAGGCCGCCGTCAGCGCCTGGGCGATCACCTGGCCGCCATAGATACGCCGCGTCTCGCCTTCCGGGGTGTGGCCGCGGAACATGTCGAGGTCGATAGCCTCGATGTTCAGGATGCTGACCAGCTCGCTCATCAGAAGTTCGCGCTCGGCATGTCCTTGAGGCGCGGCGCGACGCGGTCCTTGTCCGACAGGATCGCCTCGCCCGTGATCGGCCAGTCGATGCCGAGGTCCGGGTCGTTCCAGAGCAGCGCGCCCTCGGTCTGCGGCGCGTAGAGGCCGTCGACCTTGTAGAAGATCTCGCAGTTGTCGGTCAGCGTGCAGTAGCCGTGGGCGAAGCCGCGCGGCACCAGTAGTTGTTCGCCGCCCTCGGCGGTCAGCTTGGCGCCGACCCATTGGCCGTAGGTGGCCGACCCAGGCCGCACATCGACCGCGACGTCATAGATCGCGCCGCGCAGCGCCCGGACCAGCTTGGCCTGGGCGTGCGGCGCTTGCTGGAAGTGCAGGCCGCGCACGGTGCCGGCGGCGGCGTTGAACGCCTGATTGTCCTGAACGAAGTCGTGCTCCAGCCCGGCCTTGACCATGGCCTGGCGGCTCCAGGTCTCGGCGAACCAGCCTCGCGCATCGCCATGGCGCTTGGGCGTGATAAGCAGAACCTCGGGAATCGAAAGCGGCGTGATCGACGTCATGGCTGCCCGGTAAGTTGGAAACCGCCACCGCATGGACGAGCGCGCGCAGGAAGACAAGGCGCAAGCGCCCACGATCACCGTCTGCATCATCGCCTACAACTCAGGTCCGACCCTGCGGACGTGCCTGGAGCGGCTGGCCGCCCAGACCTTCCAGGACTTCGAAACCCTGGTGATCGACAACGCCTCGCCAGACCCCGGCGACGCGGAGATCGCGCGCGAATTCCCCTTCGTTCAATTGATCGAGAACAGCGAGAACCTGGGCTTCGCGGGCGCCGGGAACCAGGGCGCGAGGCTTGCGCGCGGCCGCTGGTACGTGCTGCTCAATCCCGACGCCTTCGCGCAGCCGAACTGGCTGGAGGAGCTGGCCGGCGCGGCCGCGCGC
>NZ_JAURWM010000065.1 GCF_030654915.1 Phenylobacterium sp.
CGTGAGCGTTGACCATCGGACGGCCTATGAGCTGCTAGCGCGGGGGGAAGTCGAAGGCGCCCTCGGCCTGACCGCCGCCCTGGTCCAGAATCCAGACGCGCCAGCGGCTGCTCTCGCCGCTCACGCGACGGTGTTGAAGGCGGCTGGTCGGCCGCGGGAAGCGCTGAGAGCCAACCAGGCTGCGGTCAGCCGTTTCCCCGGCAACAAGGTCGCCTGGCACAACCTGGCCTCGACGCTGGGTGACCTCGGTCAGGCCGAGCAGGCCGAAGCCGCCGCCCGGAAGGCTATCGGGCTCGGCCTCACCGCGCCCGAGACCCGGCTGGTCCTGGCCCGCGCGCTTCAGGAGCAGCGGCGATTCGATGAGGCTGAGCAGGCGTTCGTCGCCGCGCTCGACGCACGCCCTGAGTACGAAGAAGCCCATCGGGAGCTCGCCCAGCTTGTCTGGATGCGAACTGGCGACCGACGCGCCGCCCTGGCGCGGCTCGAGCACGCCGCCTCATCTTTCCCCACCAACCCAGGCCTTCGCTACGCCCTGGCCATCGCTCACGCATTCACCGGCCATCCTGAGTTAGCGCGGCGCACGGTCGAGGCCGCCCTCGCCGTCTCGCCGCGCGATCCCCGGCTGCTTGGCCTGGCGGTCGAGGTATGTTGCGAACTGAATGACGCACCCGCCGCGGTGCGATGGGCCAGCACCGCCACCGGCCTCAGCGTCGCCGGCGCCCACACCTTGACCGCCCAAGCCTTGCTGGCCGCCGGCGATCCGATGGGCGCGCGCCGGGCCGCTGACGCAGCGGTCGCCGAGGCCCCCGATCACCAGATGGCGCTGGCGCTGCAAGCCACGACGTGGCGCATGACCGGCGATCAACGCTACACGGCGATGTACGACTATGACCGTCTGGTCGGCGCCTATGATCTCTTTGATGAGAGCAAGGCCGAGGACCGCGTGTACCTGGAAGCGCTACGCGCGGCGCTTCACAGGTTGCACGGCTTCACGGTTCACCCCTTCTCGCAGTCCGTGCGCGGCGGCGGCCAGTCGGCGCTGCGGCTCGATGGCGGCCACGAAGGGCCGATCGAGCGCCTGCTGGACCAGTTCCGAGCCACTGTGCAGCGACACATCGGCACGATCGGCGTGGGCGACACCGTCTTTGATAGACGAAACACCGGAGCGGCTGAATTGAGCGGCGCCTGGTCGGTTCGGCTTGAGGCCTCAGGCCACCACACCAACCACGTCCATCCCAGAGGCTGGATCTCGTCGGCCTTCTATGTGTCGGTGCCGGAAGAATCCGGAGACGCCGTGGCCAAACCCGGCTGGATCAAGTTCGGCGAGCCGGGCATCCGCACGACGCCGCCCCTGGCGCCGGAGCGCTACGTCCAGCCAAGGCCCGGCCGGCTGGTGCTCTTCCCGTCGTACATGTGGCACGGAACCGTGCCCTTCGCCTCGAACCAGCAACGCCTGACCGTCGCGTTCGACGCCGTACCGGCGTAACCCCCCGCCCCCGGTCTCGGCCCGCTCCAAGTCAGCGCGCCACACCTTGCCTTGACGCAAAGAAAAAGGGCGGCGGATTGCTCCGCCGCCCTTCGCCTCCCGTTGCGGGGATGCGTCTTAGAAGTTGGCCGTGAAGCCGATGAACATCCGGCGACCCAGCAGATCGTAGGTCGGGTAGGTGTTCGGCAGGCCCGTACCGACGATGTTCGAGCTCACCAGCGGCGGGTCTTGGTCGAAGACGTTGTTGATACCCGCGCGCACCTTGAACATGTCGTTCACGTTCCAGACGCCCGAGAGATCGATATAGCTGCGCGAAGGCAGGGTGTGGTTGAACTTGTTCGGCGCGCCGCCGCCGCTGCTGATGGTCGGCTCACCCGAGTCAGCTTCGTTGGTCACGCTGCCAATGTAACGCCACGCGAGCGAGGCGGTGACATCCCACGGCGTAGCCCAATTGAGGCGAGCCGTGTGGCGCCATTCCGGCAGGATCGTCTGGCACGACGGACCGAACAGGCCGGCGCAGTCGTATTCAGGATCGCCCGGGACGGGAATGGTCGTCGCGTTGATCGTGTAGCTGCCCGCGAAGTTCAGCGACACGCTGCCGTACTCTTCCAGTCCGAAGTTTTCGAACGGGATGTTGTAGGTCGCCTGCACGTCCACGCCCGAATAGTGGTTGGCGCCGACGTTCACGCTGGTGCCGTCGATGTAGCCGCCGCCCGCCACGCTGGTGCCGAACAGGGTGCCGTTCGGGGCGCGGTTGACGAGCGAGCAGAACTCCGCATCGCCGGTGTCCATGCACTTCTGCAAGGTGACTTCGAGCGGAATGGCGCTGATCGTGTTCGTCAGGTCGATGTCGTAGTAATCGATGCTACCGATGAAGCCCGGCAGGAACCGCGGGGTGACCGTGAAGCCAACCGAGAAGGTCTTGGCGGTTTCCGCTTCGAGGTCCGGATTACCCCCGTTGAGCACCGCGCACTGGCCAGACGGGCACTGCACGATGGTGTTGGTGGTGCCGCCGTTGCCGTACTGAGCAGCGGTGACGCCGGAGCGGATGCACTGCTCAAGGGTCGCGGTCGCGGGTGTGCCGTCGGTGTCAGGCGAGCAGGGGTCAACGGAAAGTTGGCTCGTATTGGTGACCGAACGCGGCGTGTAGAGCTCCAGCAGGTTCGGCGCGCGCAGGGCGCGTTGGTACGAAGCGCGGAAGCGTACGTCGTCGGTAGGCGCCCATTGCAGGCCGACCTTGTAGGTGTCGGCTTGGATGCCGGTGGAGTAGTCCGAGTACCGGTAGCCGCCTTCGAGCGTCAGCTCCTTGGCGTACGGCATGTCCTGGATCAGCGGCAGGCGGGCTTCGGCGAAGACCTCCGTGACCCGAATGCTGTTGTCCACGGTCACCGAGGCGCCGCCAGCGCCGGACAGGTCGCCCGACAGCTGGGCCACGTCCGGAGCGTATTCCAGGTGTTCGCGGCGGTTCTGGAAGCCGAACGCCACGCCAGCGCCGTCAGTGGCCCACGGCGTCTTGATGCCGTATTCGCTGAGATCGCCGGTGACAGTGCCTTCAACGACGCGCTGGCTGGTGGTGCCGCGCGAGGTGCCGGTCACGTCCAGATAGGCGAGAGCCTCGTCGGTGACGCCGTTGTCTTGGAAGATGTTGTAGGGAACGCAGCCGGCGCCGCTGATGCATTCGGGGCCGTTGGCGCCCTGAACAACCTGCAGCGCGTTCTGGATCTTGCTGATGCTGAGGTAGTTCTGGCTCGCCTGGTAGAGGCTCGTGTAATAGTACGAACCGTACAGATCGTAGTCCCAGGGACCAGTGATCTTGCCCTTGCTGCCGACCACAACGCGGTAGTTCTGGTGCTCGTAGAACGAGTTCCGTCCACCACCTTCGATGTTCCGACGGCCGATCGACAGATCCTTGCTCTCGCCCGCGGCGATGTCAGCCGGCGTACAACCGATGACGCCTTGCTGCTGACCGCTGAGGAAGGGGTTGTTACAGTTGACGAGGAAGCCGCCCAGCGGGCTGGCGCCCGAGCCTTGGAACAGGCCGGTCGGGGCGATCTGCACGTTCGACCGATCGTTCATCATCGAGAAGTCGGTGTACAGGTTGAAGGTCTCGTTCACGTCGTAGTGAGCGAAGAAGCCGGCCGAGTAGCGGGTGCTCTGCTGCAGCAGGAACGCATAGTCGTTCGAGTTGAAGCGCTGCGGCGGGCTGGTGCCCGGGGTGCCCCACGGAACGAAGTTGTTGCCCAGAACCGAAGCTTGGCTGAGGCCGGCCAGGCCGTCGCCATTGAGGTCCGGGAAGTCTTCGCCGCTCGACAGGCCATACAGGTTCGAGTTCGGCGAACCGGCGCAGGCGGCGATGCCGGAGGCCGGAGCGGTCACCTGACAGGCGGACCAGTCGCGCTTGTTCTGAGTGACCGGATCCTGGTCGTGGTAGGTGAAGAAGCCGGTCACGTTGCCGCGGCCGTCCTCTGAGTTGGCGCCGTAGACGATGCTGATATCGCGCGCCTTGCCGTCCCAGACGTTATCCTTGGGGTTGGCGATGCCGGCCTTGCGTTGCAGGCCCTGCACGAAATCGTTGTGCTGGCTATGCTGGTTGACGCTCCACTGGGCGTCGATCTGCAGGCCTTCGAAGTCGCGCTTCATGATGAAGTTGACGACGCCGCCGATGGCGTCCGAACCGTAGGTCGCCGAGGCCCCGCCGGTGAGCACGTCCACGCGCTCGATCAGCTGGCTGGGGATCTGGTTGATGTCGGGCGAAGGGTTCGGGTTGCCGGTGTTCGGGTCGCCGATACCGAGGCGACGGCCGTCAACCAGGACCAGGGTGCGCTGTTGGCCGATGCCGCGCAGATCGATGGTGGCCACGCCACCGGGACCCGACAGCGGGTTGGAGGTGCTTGACAGACCGGTTGCGGCGTTCTGCGAAACCTGGGGAAGCTGGTTCAGGAAGTCCGCGGTGACCGGACGGCCGCCGAGAGTGATTTCCTGCGCGCCCACCGCCTGGATCGGACTGATGCTGGTCAGGTTAGGCTGAGGAATACGCGAACCGGTGACCACCAGTTCTTGGACTTCTTGCTCCCCCTGAGCCATCGCTGGCGTGGCGAGCCCGACAAGGGCGGCCGCGCCGCAGATCATGGATGACGCCAGTAGGCGCTCCCGCATCGACTTGAATTTCACTGTTTGTATCCTCCAGCGGTCCACCAGACGGCAGCCGCTCCCCACAAAGGAAAGGTCCCAGAAACGATCTGCTCCCGGTTACACCTGAGTTACGAGGCGAACATGTTCGAGGTCAACGAACATCAATAGTCGGTCACATCATAGGCGCCGTTCTGTAGCATTCTGGTCACAGATCGCCCGGACCGGCCGCTTGGGCGCACGAGTCGTGCCGAGCTTGCCCTCAAAGCGGCGGTTTGTTGCCACCGACGCAGAGATAGCGGGTCCGGTGATGATCAATAACATTGTCCACGAAACCGGTAACTTTCGGGTTCACCAGGTTCTTGGTGACATAGAAATACGTCGGAGCGACCGCCGTATCTTCCAGCATCAGATACTCGGCCTGCGCTAGGTATTGACCGCGCTTTGCGGCGTCCGGCTCGTTGTCGGCCTTGGCCAGCAAGGCGTCATAGGCGGTATTGCTATAGTCGCCGTAGTTCTGCTGGCCCGTCGCCGACTGCATCAAATACAGGAAGCTCATCGGGTCGTTGTAGTCAGCGATCCACGCGGCGTCGGCGACCTGGAAATCCCGCGCCCGATAGGAGGCGTAGGCGATCTGGGTCTCGTTCTGGGCCAGACTTGCATCGACGCCGATCGCCTTCCAGTCGGCCTGGATGGCCGGCATCACCAGCATCGGGTCGGGCGAGTTGCGATGCTTGATCTCCACCTTCAGCGGGCGATTCGGGCCATAGCCCGCCGCGGCCAGCAGGCGGCGCGCCTCTTCCTGACGCTTGGCCAGCGGCCAACTCGCCCACTCGGGCGGCTTGGCGCCCTGGTAGTTCGCCACGCCCGGCGGCACGAAGGTGTAGGCTGGCGTCTGCCCGCCGCGCAGCAGCTTCTCGGCGATAAACTCCCGGTCGATCGACATCGACAGGGCCCGCCGCACGCGCGGATCCTTGAACTCCGGGCGGTTGGTGTTGAACGCCACATAGGACACGCCGAGATAGGTGTTGGTGCGGACGTAGTCGGGGATGTCCTTCCGCAAGAAGGCTATGCGATTGGATTGGATGTCGGCGTTGGCGTCGAGTTCGCCGCGCCGCACGCGCCGCTCGGCGCTGATCGCGTCGTTGGTGGGATAGTAGTAGACCTCGTCGACGCAGACCTTGTCGGCCTCATAGAAGGTCGGGCTCTTTACAGACCGGACGTAATCGCCCAGCCGCCACTCGCGCAGCATGTAAGGGCCGTTACCCACGAAGTGTTCGGGACGCGTCCAGGCGTCGCCCCACTTCTGCACGACGTGCTTGGGCACCGGATACATCGAGTAGTGCTTGGCCACCTCCGGCAGATAGGGGGCCGGGTGGTTCAGCCGGATTTCGAGAACCTTTGGCGAAACCGCTCTCACCCCGACGCTCTCCAGCGGAGCCTTGCCCTCGTTCGCCGCCTGAGCGCCGTCGATCATGTAGAGCAGCGATGAGTATTGCGAGGCCGTCTTTGGATCGAGGATACGGCGGATCCCGAACACGAAGTCCTCGGCCGTCACCGGCACGCCGTCCGACCACTTGGCGTCGCGCAGGTAGAACCGCCAGGTGAGCCCGTCCGGCGACGTCTCCCAACGCTGCGCCATGCCCGGGATCGGCCGGCCGGCGGCGTCGTCCTGGGTCAGGCCCATCAGCGCGTCGGAGATGATTCGGTCTTCCCAAGTGCCGCTGGACTTGTGCGGATCGAGCGTCGTCGGTTCGGAGCCGTTGCCAAGGTGCAGGCACACCTTGCCCTGCGGACACTGCGCCCGCGCCGGGCCGCTTTGACCGCATGCCTGCACAGCCACCGCGACGGCCGAGAGAATCAGGAGATTGCGTGCATGGTGGCTGGCGGCTTCAATGAGCTTACGCAGTGACATGGGGCTCTCAGAAATGACTATCGATATGGTTCAGGTCAGACGCACGGCCGTCGTTCTTGCCGCCTCGACCCTCTGCGCTTGGCCAGCATACGCTCAGCAGCCCAGTATGGGAGGCAGGGCCGCCCTGGTCCAGAAGCTGGCCGACTGCCGAAAGGTCGCAGACGACTCGGCCCGGCTCGCCTGCTTCGACGCCGCCGCCGGCGCGCTGGAACAGGCCGAGGCGAAGGGCGACATCGTCGTCGTCGATCGCGCCCAGGCCGAACAGGTTCGCCGCCAAGCGTTTGGCTTGCGCCTGCCCTCGCTGGCGGTGTTCGACCGGGGCGACAAGCCCGAACAGGTCGACAGCATCGAGAGCACCATCACCGCGGCCCGCGCCGACCCCACCGGACGGTGGGTGCTGACCCTGGAAGACGGCTCCACCTGGACGCAGGTCGAGGTCGACCCGCCGGCGATCAAACCCAAGGCCGGCAAGCCGGTCCGTATTCGCAAGGCGCCGATGGGCGGCTACCTGCTGAACGTCGATGATCAGCGCGCCTTCCGGGTCCGCCGGACAGACTAGCATCAGCGGGCGTAGGCCTGAGTTTCAGCGACCAGCGCCTCAACGGCGGCGGGTTTCATCCTCATCGGTCCTGCGGATCGATGGCGTCACGAAGCCCATCGCCGATGAAGTTGAAGCTCATCAGGGTGACGACCATCACCAGCGAGGGGAAGACCAACAGCCACGGGGCTAGCTCCATGTCCTGCGCGCCATTGGCGATCAGACTGCCCAGCGAAGCCATCGGCGGCTGGACGCCCAGCCCCAGGAAGCTGAGGAAACTCTCGGCCAGTATCACGGCCGGGATGGTCAAGGTCACATAGACCACCACCGGCCCGAGCAGGTTGGGGATGATGTGTTTGGCGATGATCGCGCCTTGGCTCAGCCCCGCCGCCCGCGCCGCCTCCACGAACTCCTTGTGCTTCAGCCCCAGGGTCTGGCCGCGGACAATCCGGCTCATGGTCAGCCACTCCACCGCGCCGATGGCGATGAAGATCAGGATGATGTTCGACCCGAAGGTCACCATCATCAGGATGACGAAGAAGATGAACGGCAGCGAGTAGAGCACGTCGACCACGCGCATCATCAACTCGTCCAACGCCCCGCCGACATAGCCGGCGACCGCGCCCCAGATGATGCCGATCACCAGCGAGACCACGGTCGCCACCAGGCCGATCGCCAGCGAAACCCGCAGCCCCATCAGCAGTCTGGCCAACAGGTCGCGGCCCAGCGAATCGGCGCCCAGCAAGTGCCCCCCGCTCAGCGGCGGCGCCCAGACGTCGTTCTTGTTGATCTGGTCATAGCTGAACGGGACCAGATGCGGCCCGATCAGAGCCACCACCACCAACACCGCCAGCACCACCATGCCGGTCACCGCCGCCCAGTTGCGGAACAGCCGCCGGCGGGCGTCGTCCCACAGGCTGCGGCCCTTGACGGCCTTTTCCATGACTTCAGCCCCGACGCGCGAGCCGGGGGCGAGAATTGGAGCCTTCAAGACAGCCTCACGCGGGGATCGAGCACCGCATAGAGCAGGTCGGCGATCAGGTTCAGGACGAGGATCAGGGCGGCGTAGAAGATCACCATGCCCATGACGACGGTGTAGTCCCGCTGGAGGGCGGAAATGACGAAGAACTTCCCGAGCCCCGGCAGGTTGAAGATCTTTTCCACCACCAGCGACCCGGTCAGCAGGCCAGCGCAGGCCGGGCCGAGATAGCTGACCAGCGGCAGGATCGCCGCGCGCAGGGCGTGCTTACCGACGATCCGGTGCTCCGGCAGGCCCTTGGCGCGCGCGGTGCGCACATAGTTAGAGCGCAGAACCTCGATCATCCCAGCCCGCGTCAGCCGCGAGATGATGGCGATCTGCGGCAGGGCCAGGACCGTCACGGGCAAGATCAGATTCGCTAGCGCCCCGCCGTTCCAGCCCCCGGACGGCAGGATCTGCAGCTTGGATCCGAACAAGAGCACCAGCAGCGGCGCGGTCACGAAGGTGGGAATACAGACCCCGATGATCGCCACCGTCATGACCCCGTAGTCGACCAGGCCGTTCTGGCGCAGCGCGGCCAGGACGCCGAGCGTCACCCCGACGATGCTGGCGATCAGGATCGCCGACAGGCCCAGCACCAAGCTGACCTTGTAGTTTTCCTGCAAAATCTCGAGGACGCTCTTGTCCTGATATTTCAGCGACGGCCCGAAGTCGCCATGGGCCACATCCTTGATGTAGTTCAGATATTGCTCGCCAAGCGGCTTATCCATTCCGTACTTCGCCATCACGTTCCGCTCGATCTCGGGTGAGAGTCTGCGGTCGGTGTCGAAGGGACTGCCGGGCGCCGCGCGCATCATGAAGAAGGCGACCGTCACGACCAGGAACAGCGTTGGGATGGCCACGAGCAGGCGGCGGCCGATGAAACGCAACATTTTGAGAGGGGCTCAAGGTGGAGGCCATTTGACGGCCGGACGTTGCGAAAGTTTCATCGCCCCCCGATGATGTCAACGAAGGGTCCTCCTCCCAACCTCCGGTAGCTCACATGACTGATTTCCGACGCGTCACCGAACAGCTCTCCGTCGCCCCCCAGATTGGGTTGGGCGATCTCGCCACGGCCGCGAGCCAAGGCTTCAAGCTGGTGATCAACAATCGCCCCGACGGCGAGGAACCCGGCCAGCCGACGAGCGCCGAGGTCGAGGCCGCGGCCAAGGCGGCGGGTCTTGGCTATGTCCATATCCCGGTGCGCGGCGCGCCGACGCCCGATCAGGTCGAGGCGAATTATCGGGCGGTGGAAGCCGCCGAGGGTCCCGTGCTCGCCTTCTGCCGCTCTGGCACCCGGTCCATCGTCACCTGGTCGCTGGGTCAATTCCAGGCGGACGAGCATAGCGCCCAGGAGCTTGTCGAGTTGGGCGCCCAGGCCGGCTACGATCTGTCCGGCGCATTTCCGCGCTAGGGTCCGCCCGCGCTAAGGTTGGTTGGCGAGCGGGACGCGGGTCGCGCCCATGGCGACCTGCTCAGGTTCGCAGCTCGCGACCGCCAGCAACAGCTGAGCCGCGAAAAGACACAGCAAGGCCGACACCACTCTCTGAAGCCGTTTTGATACAAAAATCGCCGCGTCCGTCGCCATGACCGACCTCATTCATCACATCGAGGTCATGGCCAGCAATTCGGGCGCCGCCCAAGGAAATTGCCGATGATCCCTTATGTCCGCGAGATCAAGTTCGACTATGGCGCCTGCGATCAGGTCTCACCGCTGATCCGCCGGGTAGTGGCCAATAATCCAGGGCCGTTCACCTATCTCGGCACCGGCACCTATATCGTCGGCAAGGGTCAGGTGGCGGTCATCGATCCCGGCCCGGACCTGCCCGAGCATCTCGACGCCCTGATGGCGGCGCTGGAGGGTGAGACGGTGACCCACATTCTGGTCACCCACCATCACTCCGACCACTCCCCCCTCGCCCGCCCGCTGCAGGAAAAGACCGGCGCGAAGATCTACGGCTGCGCGGTGGGCGCTCAGGCGGTGGATTCAGTGGTGATCACCGAAGCGGGCCACGACCTGGCGTTCACGCCCGACGTCGACATCTGCGGCGGCGGCGCGGTGTTCAAGGGACCTGGCTGGACGCTAGAGGCGATCGCAACACCCGGCCACACCTCCAACCACATCTGCTTCGCCCTGGCCGAGGAGAACGCCCTGTTTTCCGGCGACCACATCATGGGCTGGTCCACCACGGTGGTCTCGCCGCCCGACGGCGACATGACCGCCTATATGGAAAGCCTGGACCTGGTGCAGGCGCGAGGCTTCACGACGCTCTGGCCGACCCACGGCCCGCCGGTCCTCGACGTCGAGCCGTTCATCGCCGCCTACATCGCTCACCGCCGCGCCCGCGAGGCTCAGATCCTAAAGGCCGTGAGCGAGGGCCACGGGCGCATCAAGGACATGGTCCCGGTGCTCTACGCCGAGGTCGACAAGCGCCTGTGGCCGGCCGCCGCGCGCTCGGTGCTGGGCCACATCATCGACCTGGAGCGGCGCGGCGTGCTCACGACCGACGGCCAGCCGGGTCCTGACAGCGACTATCGACTAGCCGGGTGAGGGGCAGCTCGACTTTACCGGCTCGCCGCGCAGCCGCCTTTCCAGCCAGTGGAGGATACCCTCGCGGGCCGCGGGGATGACGCTGCGATGTTCGCCGCCCTCGATGCGGTCGACCTGCAGCATCGTCCCCACCGCGCAAGCGCGGGCTTGGTAGAGTTCGGTGCTGCCGAACGGCACGATCCCGTCGGCCGAACCGTGCACGACCAGCACCGGGGCGGCCGAAGTCCGCAGCCCCGACTGATTGCGTTCCAGCGCCGCCGTCCAAGCTGGATCGTCAGTGACATCGGCGATCACGCCGGGCTCCTTTGAGTGACCGACTTCCTTGAAGACCTCCAGGATGCAACCCTGGCCGGCGACCTCGACGAGATCGCGCCCGCGCGGCGACAGCAGGTCGCTCGACAATCCATAGGCCGAGACATAGCCGCGGATGATCTCGTAAACGTGCGGCGTGCCCGAGCGGAACAGCTGGTTCACGACCGGCGACATGATCGTCGCGCTGGGGGCGAGAGTGGCGACCCCGCGGACCCGTAGCTCAGGGGCGTAGGCCCGCGCGATCTCGCCTGCCGCCAGGGCTGCCTGCCCGCCTTGCGACCAGCCCAGCATCACCACGTCCGCTCCGGCTTTCGAACCACGGACCCGCCGCGCCGCGCGAGCCGCATCCAGCGCACCGCGCGCCGCGGTGTCGCCAACCAGAAACTGGTGAACGCCGGGGCCGCCGAGCCCCTGATAGTCCGGGGCCGCCACCACATAGCCCCGCGCCAGAAGCTCTTGCAGATAGGGCGTGCCGATGTCGATCGGATAGCCGGCCGCGCCGCCCCGTTCCAGGAAGCCACGGGCCGGATCGGGCGCCAACGACGGCGCGCAGCCACGCGCCCCGCCGGTCGTGCCGTGCGCCCAGACCAATACTGGGCGCGGCCTCGTCGCCTTGTCGACCGGAACGATGATCAGCCCGGTGGCGGCCACCGGCTGGTCGTCCCAGGTGCGCGAGGCGTACATGATCCGCCATGCCCGCGCGCCAGCCGGCGCGGCCACCGGTTCGGACTTCAGGAGATCGCCAGGTTTGGCTCCGGCGAGCCTGGGCGAGGCGTCATAGAAGGACGTCACGGCAAAGGCCGGGGGGACGTTGGCCCCGGCGTCGAAGCCCTGCAACGGCTGAGCGACGGCTGTCGCCCAGACCATCGCCGCGCCGGCGACGCCGGCCATGAAGCTATGCCAAGCCATCAAGTACGAAAGCCGTGGATTGAACTGACGCCGTCACCGATGGCTCGGCTTCGCGCACCCAGACATAGGCGAGCAGCGTCACGGTGGTGATGACGAGCACCAACAGGGCTCGGCCCCAAAACCGCGAGAAGCCGGCCATCAAGGCGACGATGATCCCGAAGATGCCCGCCGCGACGCTGCCCGAGGCCACGTGCGGCGCCCATTGATAGGCCAAGACGCCTACGCCGAACTCCGCACTCAACAGGCCAAGCCTGGCCCCGCCCCAACCGACGGCCACCATGGCCGCCGGTGCGAGCGCGATTAGGGTCGCGACATGCAGATAAACATGGGCGAACCGCCGCGAGATCACCTCAGGCCGGACGACCGCCGCAGAGGGCGATGGCGACGACCGAGGTGCGCCTACGTCGCTCGAAAAGGGTTCTGGGCGTCCGCCGGGGCCTCCGCCTGATCGACGGCGGCGGGTTCCTCGCGATGGCTCCGATCGACCGCCTGGGCGGGGTCCGGAGTCCAGTGAAGCCAGGCGTCATCCTCGCCCCCAATGATCGGTGCGGGCTCCGGCGCGTAGATCTTGGGTTCGGGCGGCGCGGCAAGCGCCGCCGTGCCGCTGGCCGCCGGGGTCGTGGCGGGAAGCACATAGTCCTTCATTCGCTCACGGATCAGCTTCTTGTCGATCTTGCCGGTGGCGCCGAGCGGGATCTCGTCGACGAAGACCACGTCGTCGGGCATCCACCACTTGGCGATCTTGCCGTCGAGAAATTGCAGAAACTCGTCCTTGGTCGCGCTCTCGCCCGGCATCAGCTTGACCAGCAGCAACGGCCGCTCGTCCCACTTGGGGTGCGCCACGCCGATCACCGCGGCCAGTTCGGCCTTGGGGTGGCCGGCGGCGATGTTCTCGATCTCGATGGACGAAATCCATTCGCCGCCCGACTTGATCACGTCCTTGGCGCGGTCTGTGATCTGCATCACACCGTGCTCATCGATGGTCGCCACGTCGCCGGTGTCGAAATAGCCTTCGGCGTCGAGGATCTTGCCGCCTTCGGACTTGAAGTACTCGCCGACCACGAACGGACCCGACACCTTCAGTCGCCCGAACGTCGCGCCGTCGTGCGGCAGGGGCTTGTCCTCGTCGTCCACCAGCTTGAGCTGGATGCCGAGCGGGGCGCGCCCCTGCTTCAGCTTGAATTGCAGTTGCTGCTCGTCGTCCATCTGGGAGATGGCGTGGTTGGGCGTAGCCTGGGTGCCGAGCGGCGAGGTCTCGGTCATGCCCCAGGCGTGGGTGACATCGACGCCGTACTCGTCGCGGAAGCCGCGCACGATCGCCTCCGGCACCGCCGAACCGCCGATCACCACGCGCTTCAAGGTGCTGAGCGTGCCCTTGCTGGTGCGAAGGTGGGTCAACAACATCTGCCAGACGGTCGGGACAGCAGCCGAGAAGGTGACTCCTTCGGTCTCCAGCAACTCGTGCACCGAGGCGCCGTCCAGCTTCGGGCCGGGCATGACTAACTTGGCGCCGACCGCCGGAGCCGAGAACGCCAAGCCCCAGGCGTTGGCGTGGACCATCGGCACCACCGGCAGCACCGTGTCGGTGGCTGTGATCCCCAGCACGTCGGATCCCATGGTCACCAGGGTGTGGAGGAAGTTTGAGCGGTGAGAGTAGAGCACGCCCTTCGGATTACCCGTCGTGCCCGAGGTGTAGCAAAGGCCCGCAGCGGTATTCTCGTCGAAGCCGCCCCAAGCAATGTCGGCCGAGGCGTTCGCCACCAGGGTCTCATAGGCCAAGGCGCCTGGCAGGCTGTCGCCCAGCTGGGCCTCGTCGGTCAGGACGATAATGTGCTTCACGCCCGGGATCTGATCGCGGATCGAGGCGAGGATCGGCAGGAAGGTCAGATCGGTCAGGATGATCCGATCGTCAGCGTGATTGATGATGTAGACGAGTTGCTCGGCGAACAGTCGCGGGTTCAGGGTGTGGCAGACCGCCCCCATCCCCATGATCCCGTACCAGGCCTCGATATGGCGGGCGGTGTTCCAGGCCAGGGTCGCGACCCGGTCGCCGGGCAAGATCCCCAGCCCCAGCAGGGCGTTCGACACCCGCTTGGCGCGCTCATGGACCTCAGCATAGGTGGTGCGGACGATCGGTCCCTCGACCGAACGGCTGACGATCTCGCGTCCCCCGTGCCAGGTCTTGGCGTGGTCCAGGATCTTGTCGACCGTCAACGGCCAGTCCTGCATCAAGCCTTGCATTTTTTATTCCTCCCGACGTTGCCCT